>DATFFQ010000051.1:0-24508 GCA_035249955.1 Gemmatimonadaceae bacterium | reverse complement strand
TCGGCGAGCGTGGTGGCGGGCTGCTGGTACTGGGCGGGCGCCGCGCGCTGGCGGAGGGCGGCTATGCCGGCACGCCGCTCGCCGAAGTGCTCCCGGTCACGCTCGATGAAGGCGATGTGGGCGGGGAAGAGGAATTCCTCGCCGAGCTCAGTCTGGAGCCTACGCCCGCGGGGGCTCGACACGCGGCGCTGCAGATCGCGCCGAGCGAGGACTCGTCGGCAGCGCGCTGGCGACGCTTGCCGCCGGTGACGACGGTGAATCGCGTGCGCCGTGTGAAGCCCGGTGCGACGGCGCTGCTCCTGGGGAAAGCCGGCGAAGGTCCGGGTCGGCAGATCGTGTTGGCGCATCACCGGTTCGGACGCGGTAAGGCCATCGCGCTGCCGGTGCAGGACACCTGGCTCTGGCAGATGCACGCCGACATGGCGGTGGAGGACATGACGCACGAGACCTTCTGGCGACAGATGCTGCGCTGGCTGGTGAGCGACGTGCCGGCACGCGTGAACCTGGTGGCGTCCACGGATCGCGTCGAAGTCGGCGATCCGCTGTCGGTGCGCGCCGAGGTGAGCGATGCCGCCTTCGCGCGGCTCAACAACGCGCAGGTGACGGCGCGCGTGACGAGTCCTACCGGTGTAGCGACCGAGCTGCCGCTGGAATGGAGTGTCGATCGCGACGGTGAGTATCAGGCGCGCCTGACGCCGTCGGAAGAAGGGCTCTACGAGATTCGCGTCGAGGCACGGCGCGGCGACTCGGTGATGTCGAGTGAGCCGACGTACGTGCAAGCGGGGGAGCTGAACACGGAGTTCATCGGCGCGGGGATGCGCGGGTCGGTGCTGCGTCGCATCGCCGAGGAGACGGGAGGGCGGTACTACACGCCGGCGACCGTGTCGGCGCTGCCCAAGGACATCGTCTACTCGCAGAGTGGGACGACGGTGGTGGAGCGGAAGGACCTTTGGGACATGCCGGTCGTATTTCTGCTTCTTCTCGGGCTGGTGGCGGGGGAGTGGGGGTATCGGGGGGCGAGGGGGTTGGCGTGATGGCGGTACGAGGGGCGGTGCACCGGTGGTGGACCGTGTCGGCGGTTATCCTAACGTTGGTTTTGGGGGGGGCCCCCCATGCCGCCGCCGCGACCGCTCAGAATCCCGCCGCGCGGAGCCACGTCCTGATCATCGCCGGAGTGGGAGGCGAAGCGGCCTATCGCGACGCCTTTCACAAGGCCGCCATCGACATGGCCACCGCCGCCTCTCAGCGGTTCGGCCTGCCTGACTCCAACGTGATCGTCCTCACCGAGGACCCGGCTCGCGCACCGGGCCGCATCGCCGGACGCTCCACGCGCGAGAGCGTCGAGAAGGCCATTGCCACGCTGGCGAACCGCGCCGGCCCGGACGATCACGTGCTCCTCCTCCTGATCGGACACGGAAGCCAGCAGGGCGAAGAAGCGCGATTCAACGTGCCGGGGCCCGACCTCACGGCGGCCGACTTCGCCAGGCTGCTGGAGCGCTTCGGCCCCCGGCGCGTGGCGCTCGTGAACACGGCGAGCGCGAGCGGTGGATTCGTCAAGCCACTCTCCGGCCGGAACCGCGTGATCATCACCGCGACCAAGAGCGGCTTCGAGCGCAACGAGACGCTCTTTCCGCGATTCTTCGTCCAGGCGTTCACCGCCGACGTCGCCGACGCCGACAAGGACAACCGCCTCTCCATCCTCGAGGCCTTCGTCTACGCCAAGCGTGAAGTCGCGCGCGCCTACGAGACCGAGAACCGTCTGCTCACCGAGCATGCGCTGCTCGACGACAATGGCGACGGTGTGGGAAGCGCCGAGCCCGACGCTCGGACGGGTGACGGATCGCTGGCGCGCTCCACCTTTCTCGCCGCCGGGCGCCCGAGCGTCGCCGCCGCCGCCTCGAACGACCCGCGCCTCCGCACACTGCTCGCCGAGAAGCAGACGATCGAGCGGCAGATCGACTCGCTGCGGCTGCGCAAGGAAACCATGGATGCGACGGCCTACGAGCAGGAGCTGGAGAAGCTCCTCGTGTCGTTGGCGCAGAAGAATCGCACCATCCGCGAGATCGAGGGACGTACGCCGTGACCCCCGCCTTCCCGCATTCACGCGGTCTGCAGGCGGCCTCCTCGCGCGCCCAGCGGCGCGTCCTTGCGGGCGCGCTCTTGGTCGCACTCTCGCTCATCGTCCCGGTTGGATGCGCGGCCCAGGATGCCGGCGATCCCGCGACTCGTGTCGCCCGCGCCGAATCGCTGCTCCGCGCCGGCAAGTACGACGAGGCGATCGCCGCCTTCACGGCGGCTGCCAACGCGTCCGACTCGAGTGTGCGGGCCCGTCGCGGTCTGGTGCGAGCGCTGGTCGAGGTGGGTCGCTACGACGATGCCGCGTCCACGGCGCAGCGCTTCCTCTCCGGCAATGCGCCATCGGCGGAGCTCTGGAACTCGCTTGGCGAGATTCATTACGCGAGAGGACAGCTCGCGCGGGCGGAAAGTGCATGGACCCGGGCCGTCGCTGGTCGCGCCTCCGATAGCCTCACCGCGCAGCTGAATCTCGCGATCCTGCATCACCGTCGTGGCGATCGCGCGGAGGCGCTCCGGCGCTTCGATCGGTTCATCGATGTGTACAACGAGCGCGGGCGCCGCCTCAGCTCGAGCGAGCTCATTGCCGTCGGTATCGCCTGCCAGTACCTGGGCAGCGAAGACCCGCAGCTCTTCAAGGACGCGTTGAAGGCGCTCGACGACGCGATCGCTGCCGACTCGGCGAGTCTCGAGCCGCGCGTGCTGGTGGGGGAGCTCTTCCTCGAGAAGTACAATGGAACCGACGCGCGCACGAGCTTCGACGAAGTTCTGAAGGTGAATCCCGCGCATGCTCGGGCGCTCGTGGGGATGGCGCGCGTGCTGCAGTTCGAGGGCGCTCCCGGCGGCGCCGAGCTCGTGCGCAAGGCGCTGGAGGGAAATCCCAATCTCGTCTCCGGTCGCGTGATGATGGCGATGCTCCAGCTGGATCTGGAGGACTACGCCCGAGCCGCGAGCGAAGCGGAGCGGGCCCTCGAGGTGGACCCGACGTCGGTGGATGCACTCGCCGCCCTCGCTGCCGCGCGCCTGCTCCAGGGCGACACCCGCGCGTACGAGACGGTCCGCCGCCGGGCGCTCGAGAGCAATCCGCGCGACGCGGGCTTCTACGCCACGCTGGCCGAGGTGATGGCGCGCAACCGGTTCTATCGGCGCGCGTCCGAGCTCGCGCTCGAGGCGACGCGTCTCGATCCCAAGGCGTGGCGCGCCTTCGGGCTGCTGGGGATGAACCAGATGCGTGCCGGAGCGTTCGACGAGGCCCGCAAGAATCTGGAGATTGCTTTCCGCGGCGACCCCTACGATGTCTGGACGAAGAACACCCTCGACCTGCTCGATACCTTCAAGGACTATCGCGAGACGCGGAGCGAGCGCTTCCAGTTCCTCGTCGACGGAAAGGAATCCGAGCTGCTCACGCCCTACCTGTCCGAGCTCGGGGAGGAAGCATACGACAAGCTCGTCGAGCGGTACGGGTATCGGCCGCCGACGCCGATCCGGCTGGAGCTCTACCGCACGCACGCCGACTTCTCCGTGCGCACGGTCGGTCTCGCCGGACTCGGCGCCCTCGGTGTGAGCTTCGGCACGGTGTTGGCCATGGATTCCCCGTCCGCGCGCGACGTCGGCGACTTCAATTGGGGCTCCGTCCTCTGGCACGAGCTCGCGCACACGTTCACCCTCGGGCTGACGGCCCACCGGGTGCCGCGCTGGCTGTCGGAGGGGATCTCGGTGTACGAGGAGCGGCGGGCGCGACCGGGTTGGGGCGCCGACGTATCACCGGCATTTCTCTCCGCGTACGCCCGGGGGAAGCTGGTGTCGGTGAGCCGGCTCAACGACGGCTTCATGCGGCCCGCGTACCCCGAGCAGATCATGTTCTCGTACTACCAGGCGTCGCTGGTCTGCGAGATGATCGAGCGCGACCATGGACCGCGCGCCCTCGTGCAGATGCTCGAGGGCTACCGCGACGGGCTCACCACGGCGCAGGTCGTTCAGCGCGTGCTGAAGACCGATCTGGAGAGTCTGGATCGACGCTTCGACGCGTACATGAAGGAGCGCTTCTCCGGACCGCTCGCCGCGCTCGGCCCGGCGGGCGCCGGTGACGATTCCGCGTCCGGTCGTGGCGGCGAGTTCGTCGCCCAGCTCACGCGGGGCCGCGATCTCGTCAGGCAGGGCAAGCATGCGGAAGCGATGCCGTACTTCGAGCGCGCGAAGGAGCTCTTTCCGGAGTACGCCGGACCGGATAGTCCGTACTGGCACCTGGCGGTCATCCACAAGGAGGCGGGTGCGCCTCGCCGGGCGGCCGACGAGCTGACGACGCTCACGTCGATCGATGAGAACAACTACGGCGCGAACGTGGAGCTCGCGACGCTGCTCGAGAGCGTCGGCGATTCGGCTGGCGCCGCGGCCGCGCTCGAGCGCGCGATCTGGATCTCGCCGTACGACATCGCCGTCCACACGCGCCTCGCGAGCCTCTACACCCGGCTCGGCCAAAACGCGAAGGCCGTGCGCGAGCGCAGGGCGGTGGTCGCGCTCAACCCGGTGGACCGTGCCGAAGCGCTATACGAGCTGGCGCTCGCGTATCAGCGCTCCGGCGACACTCGCTCGGCCCGACGCGAAGTGCTGCGCGCACTCGAGGAGGCGCCGAACTTCGAGAAAGCGCAGGAGCTGCTGCTGTCGCTCCAGCAGGGTGGCGGCAGACCCCAATCGAGGGACGACCGATGAGGCGCGCCATCCTGTGTGCCATACTCGCGCTGTCGGCCGCGCCGGCGTCGGCGCAGGGGAGGGGCGAGCGCGAGCGGAACTACGCGGAGAACAACGTCCCCTACGATGGTCGCTTCACCTTCGCGCGCATACGGTTCGAGACCTCCGAGGGCGGAGGCTTCTTCCGCCGCGACCTCAAGTGGGACCACGACTATCCGCGCGCCGAGCGGAACTTCATGCGCATCCTCAACGAGATCAGCGCGCTCAAGCCGTACCTGGACGGCGGCAACATCTTCACGCTCGACGACCCGCAGCTCACGAAGTATCCCATCGCGTACCTCTGCGAGCCCGGCTTCTGGACGCTCAACGAGAAGGAGGCGGAGGGGCTCCGCAACTATCTGCTCAAAGGCGGCTTCCTGATCGTCGACGATTTCGTCGACAATCAGTGGTACAACTTCGAGGAGCAGATGCGTCGCGTGCTGCCGCAGGGGCGGCTGGTGAAGCTCGACGTGTCACATCCCATCTTCGATTCCTTCTTCCACATCGAGACGCTCGAGTTCGCGCACCCCAACTGGGGACAGCCGGCCGAATTCTGGGGGATCTTCGAGGACAACGATCCCAACAAGCGCCTCATGGTGGTGGTGAACTACAACAACGACATCGGTGACTACTGGGAGTGGTCGGATGCGGGTTTCTTCCCGGTCCAGCTCTCCAACGAGGCGTACAAGCTGGGCGTGAACTACATCATCTATGGTATGACCCGGTGAGGGCACGCCCGGCGCTCGGCGCGGTCCTGATGCTCGCGCCGCTCGTACCCGGTATGGTGCTGCCCCTCGAGGCACAGCGCCGATTCCGCGGGCGCGGGTTCGAGGGAGGCATCGAGGCGAACGTGCCGTACGACGGACGCTTCACCTTCGCGCGCATCCGCTACACGGTCTATGGGCGAAGTGGCTGGGAGTTCGACTACCCCGCCATGGAGCGCAACCTGATGAAGGTGATGGAGGAGATCACCGCGCTCCGGCCACACGTGCGGGGGAGCAACATCCACACGTTCGACGATCCCGAGCTGTTGAAGTACCCGGTCGCCTACGTGTCGGAGCCGGGCTACTGGATCCCGAGCGAGAGCGAGGTGCTGGGGCTGCGCACGTACCTGGCCAAGGGCGGCTTCGTCATCTTCGACGATTTCATGGGGTATGAGTGGCGTAACTTCGAGACGCAGATCCGGCGCGCGCTGCCGAACGCGCGCATCGTCCCGATGGAGGTGTCGCATCCGATCTTCGACTCGTTCTTCCACATCGAGTCGCTGGACATGACGTACCCCAACAACCCGCGCATCAAGGCAGAGTTCTTCGGGATCTACGAGGACAACGACCCGGAGAAGCGGTTGATGGCGATCATCAACTACAACAACGACATCGGCGACTACATGGAATGGTCGGGCAGCGGCTGGCTCCCGGTGAACCTGACCAACGATGCGTACAAGCTGGCGGTGAATTACATCATCTATGGATTGACGAGATGACAGCGGGCGCGGGACCGGCGTCCCACGTCCCGCGTCCCCCTTCGAGGCTCAACATGACCGCAACCGCACCTGAAAAAACCGCGCTCGAATCCGCCGACGACCTGGCGCTCGCCGACCGGCTGGCCCGCGCAAGGCAGGACATCATCGATGAGCTGCGCAAGCTGATCGTCGGTCAGGACGACGTCATCGATCAGGCGCTCATCTCGCTGTTCGCCGGCGGGAACTGTCTCATCGTCGGCGTGCCGGGGCTCGCCAAGACGCTGCTCATCCACACGATCGCGCAGGTGCTCGACCTCAAGTTCTCGCGCATCCAGTTCACCCCGGACCTGATGCCGTCGGACATCACCGGCACCGACATCATTCAGGACGATCCGGAGACCGGGCGGCGGCACATGGTGTTCACGCCGGGCCCGATCTTCGCGAACATCGTTCTCGCCGACGAGATCAACCGCACGCCGCCCAAAACCCAGTCCGCGCTGCTGGAGGCGATGCAGGAGCACCGCGTCACCATCCAGGGTCGCACCTACACGCTGGATGAGCCCTTCTTCGTGTTCGCCACTCAGAACCCGATCGAGCTCGAGGGCACGTACCCGCTCCCGGAGGCACAGCTCGACCGGTTCATGTTCGAGATCGTCATCGACTATCTGTCGGAGGACCAGGAGGTGGAAGTAGTGCGCGCCACCACCGCGATCCAGCAGCACCGCTTCCGCCATGCCGTCACCGGACGCGACATCGTCGCCTTCCAGCACCTGGTGCGGAAGGTGCCAGTCGCCGATGCCGTCACGCGCTACGCGGTGAACCTGGCGCGACTGAGCCGGCCAACGGCGAACGATGCGCCGGATTTCATTCGCAAGTGGGTCTCGTACGGCGCCAGCGTGCGTGCCGCGCAGTACCTCATCCTTGGTGGGAAGGCGCGCGCGCTCATGAGCGGTCGGTATCACGTCGGCTTCGAGGACGTGCGCGCGCTCGCCCATCCCGTCCTGCGCCACCGCATCCTCACCAACTTCCACGCACAGTCGGAGCGCGTCACCTCCGACCAGCTCGTGGATCAGCTTCTCAACACGGTCAAGTTGCCGAAGTCGGGACTGTGAGTCGCAATCAGGCTGTCGACCTGTCCGCCGGTGCGCGGTTCCTCGATCCCAGGGTTCTCGCCAAGATCGGGAACCTGGAGCTGGTCGCCCGCACCGTGGTGGAGGGGTTCATCAACGGCCTGCACCGCTCGCCGCACCTCGGGCTGTCCATGGATTTTGCCGAGCACCGCGCATATATGCCGGGCGATGACATTCGGCGCATCGACTGGCGGGTGTACGGACGGACCGAGCGCTTCTACGTGAAGGAGTTCGAGGCCGACACCAACGCCAACTTCGGCGTGCTGCTCGACATCTCCAGATCCATGAGCTTCGCCTCACCCGGTGCCGGCCTGAGCAAGCTCGACTACGCGCGGTACCTCGCGGCCTGTCTCGCCTATTTCTCGCACCGGCAGCGCGATCGTGTGGGGCTGGTGACGTTCGATGAGGACATCGTCGACTTCGTGCCGCCGTCGGCCAAGCACCTCCCCATCGTGCTGCATACCCTCGACCGCATCGAGTCGAAGAATCAGGGCGCGCTGGGAAAGCCGATGCTCAAGATCGCCGAGAACTTCCGCCGGCGAAGCATTCTGCTCGTCATCTCCGACCTCTACGAGGAGCCACGCAGCGTGCTGCAGGCGCTGGATTACCTTCGTAACAAGGGCAGCGACCTCATCGTGATGCACGTGCTCGATCCGGCCGAGCTGGAGTTTCCGTTCGATGAGGCGGCGAGCTTCCAGGATCTCGAGACAGGCGTGACGCTGCCGGTGATCCCGGACTATCTGCGCGATCAGTACCGCGCGCTGGTCACCGAGCACGTGCGAGGACTGTCGCGGCTCCTGGGGGAGAATGGGATCGACTACGCCATGTTCGACACCAGCAAGCCGCTCGATCACGCCCTCTTCAACTACCTGTCCAACCGGCAGCGACTGATGCGGGTGCGGTGATGGGATTCTCCTTCCTCGCGCCGGCGTTCCTCGTGGGACTGGCCGCACTCGCGGTACCGGTGCTCGTGCACCTCATCCATCGCGAGCGGAAGGAAGTGGTCGCCTTCCCGTCGCTCATGTTTCTGCACCAGATCCCGTTCAAGTCGGTCCGGCGGCAGAAGATCAGACACTGGCTCCTGTTCGCGCTGCGCTGCCTGGCGCTGGCGCTCCTGGTAGTCGCCTTCGCGCGCCCCTTCCTTCAGGCTCGCGGCACGCAGACGATCGCGGCCGGCACGGGGGCCCGTGAGGTCGTCATTCTCGTCGACCGCTCGTACAGCATGGGATACGGTGACCGCTGGCGGCGTGCCCTCGAGGCCGCGCGCGGCACCATCAACGGCCTCGGCTCCGATGACCGCGCGACGGTGGTCTTCTTTGCCGAGCGTGCGCAAGCGGTGACGGAGGCCACGTCCGACCGCGCGCAGCTACTGGCTGCCGTGAGCGATGCGCGGCCCGGATCGGGACGCACTCGCTACGCACCGGCGCTGCGTCTGGCCCAGCAGATCGCCGCCAACTCCGAGCTGCCGCGACGCGAGGTCGTGTTGATCACCGACTTCCAGAAGGTGGCGTGGGATGGCAGCGAGGAGATCTCCTTGCCGGCAGGCACCACGCTCACGCGCGTGAATCTCGCCGGCGGCGACGTCTCGAACCTCACCGTGACGGGGGTGGAGCTGCACCGTGATCTCAGCGAGGGGCGCGAGCGCGTGACGGCCACCGCCAGACTGGCCGCGCGCGGTGGCACCGCCTTCAAGGACGCCCCGGTCACGCTCACCGTGAACGGCCGCGCGCTCGAGACCCGCAAGGTGACGGTGGAACCCAACGCGGCGGCCACGGTGACCTTCGCGCCAATTGCGCTGCCGGACGGCTCGTCGCGAGGGACCGTGCACACCGGCGGCGACGCGCTCCCGGTCGACAACTCGTTCCACTTCGTCCTCTCTCGCGGCCAGGCGCTCTCGGTGCTCGTGGTGGAGCCACCCGATGCTCGCGCCAGTGCCAGTCTCTATCTCACGCGCGCTCTCGCCATCGGCGACCAGCCTCCGTTCCGCGTGCAGCGCAAGCGGAGTGGTGACCTTCGCGGCGCGGATCTCGAGGGGCGGTCGCTGGTGATCCTGCACGATGCGCCCTTCCCGCAGGGCGAGATGGGACGGCGCTTACGCGCCTTCGTCGAGCGTGGAGGTGGCCTTCTCGTTGCGTTGGGCGAGCGCAGCTCGGCGCGCGGCTGGTCGGGCGGCACCGATTTGCTGCCGGCCGAAGTCGGATCGCTCGTCGACCGCACTGCCGATCGCGGCGGCCTGCTTGGCTACCTCGATCGCGACCACCCCGCGCTGTCGCTCTTCGGCGCGCCACGGAGCGGCGACTTCTCCGGCGCCCGATTCTTCCGCTACCGCACGCTCACGCCGGCGGCGGGGGTGAGCGTCCTCGCGCGCTTCGACGACGGCGCCGTCGCGATGGCGGAGCGGGAAGTGGGGGCGGGTCGCGTGGTGATCTGGGCGTCCACCTTCGACAACGTCTGGAACGACCTCCCGGTGCAACCGGTCTTCCTGCCTCTCGTGCAGCAGCTCGCGAAGTACACCGCCGGCTACACACCGGAGCGCGCCTCACTCACCGTGGGCGAAGCGCTCGACGCCGGGGAAACGTCGGTGCGGCATGCCGGCGGTACGCCGCGCGCGCCCGCTCCGGAGCTCGTCGCGACGGCGCCATCGGGCGAGCGCACGCGGCTCGGCGGCAACAGCACGCCAGTGTTGGAGCTCAGCGAACAAGGCTTCTACGAGGTGCGGCCCGCCTCGGGCCCTGGCTCGCCTCGCGTGGTGGCGGTGAATCTGGACGTGACCGAGTCCGATCTCTCCGCCATGGACCCGGAAGAGCTGGCGGTGTCGGTGGGTGGGATCACATCGGCGGCGACGGTCGCGCGTGAGGCCGAGGCAACGTTGGAGGAGCGCGAGCGGCGGCAGGCGCTCTGGTGGTTCCTGCTGGCGACGGCGCTGCTGCTTCTGGCCGCGGAAACCGTAATATCGAATAGACTTTCTCGCGCCGCCCGTTAGGGCGCGCACATTTGGGGTAGGAGGATCGATGGCGACGGCATCGGCAGTCTCGGGCAAGCAGGCGGAGCTCCTCGGCGTCCTGCGCAGCGTCCGCAATCGCTGGCGGCTCCGGGTCGCGCTCACCGGGGGTGCGATCGTGCTCGGTGCCGCGCTCGTCATCCTCCTGATCTCCGCCGTCGGTATGGAGCGCTTCCGCTTCAGCGCGACATCCGTGATCGCCTTCCGCGTGCTGGCCTACACGGCGTTCGCCGCACTGGCAGCCCGCTACCTCCTCATCCCGCTCTTCCGGCGCGCTCCTGACGGGCGTGTCGCGCTGTACATGGAGGAGCACGAGCCGTCGCTCGACGCCGCCGTGTTGAGCGCCGTCGAGGTGAGCGGCCGCGAAGCGGCACCGGGCGTGGAGCGCTCACCGGCGCTCGCGCGCAAGCTCGTGGACCTGGCGACCGCACGCCTCCGCACGCTCGACGATGGACGCGCGGTCGATCGCCGCCCGCTGCTGCGCTCGCTCGGGGCCATCGCCGGTATCGTCCTCGTTGCCGCACTCACCCTGTCGTTCGGCCCCGAGTTCCTGCGCCACGGCGCACGACTCATCCTCGTCCCCTGGCGCGATGCGGCCGCCGCGACACCGTACGCCATCGCGGTGGAGCCTGGCAACGCGACGATTGCCAAGGGCGGCGATCAGCAGGTGACCGCGACGCTGCACGGGTTCGGCGCCGAAGACGTGGAGATCGTCGTCCGGCGCGGTGCATCGGAGGAGCTGGAGCGATTGCCGATGAGCACCGCCGCCGATTCGGGAGCCTTCGTCTTCCGTCTCTTCGACATCGATGAGCGCACCGAGTACTTCGTGGAATCGAACGGCGTGCGCTCGCCACTCTATCGTATCGAAGTCGTGGCGCTCCCGTACGTCCAGCGGCTCGACCTGGAGTACCGGTTCCCGGCGTACACCGGCCTCGCGCCGCAGATCGTCGAGAACGGCGGCGACATCGCGGCGCTGCGCGGCACGACGGTCATCCTGCGGGCAACGCCCACGATGCCGGTGCGCGCCGGTCGCATCGTGGTCGAGGGACGCGACACGATTCCGCTCACCCTCGGCGACAGCGGCGTGCTCACGGGCGCATTGAAGGTGGCCCGCGAAGGATTCTACAAGGTGTACCTGCAGGGACAGGTGGGCGACATGGTGGAAGCGTCGCTCGACTACAGCATCGATGTCCTGGCCGATGGGGCTCCCACCGTCGCGCTGCGAAAGCCGGGACGCGATATGCGAGTGACATCGGTGGAGGAAGTCTTCACCGAGGTAGAGGCCAGCGACGACTATGGCGTGCAGAAGCTCGAGCTGGTGTACTCGGTGAATGGCGGCGAGGAGAAGGTCGTCAACCTGCACGCCGGCCAGCGCCGGCCCAAGGAGGTTGCCGCCGGGCACACGTTCTTCCTCGAGGAGTTCACCCTCGAGCCGGGCGACGTGATCTCCTACTACGCGCGCGCCACCGACTCCGACCGGCTGGGCTCCAAGACCGCGACCAGCGACATCTACTTCATGGACGTGCGGCCGTTCGGCCAGGAGTACCGCCAGGCGGAGCAGGCCGGCGGCGGTGGTGGCGGCGGTGGCGAGTCCCCGGGCGCGCTGTCGCAGCGCCAGCGCGAGATCATCGCCGCGACGTTCAAGACGGTGCGCGATGCCGACACATTCTCCGAGAGCGAGCAGCGCGAGAACCTGGCCACGCTCGCGCTGTCGCAGGGGCGACTGCGCGAGCAGGTGGATCAGCTTGCGCGCCGCATGATCGAGCGCGGCGTGGCCGCCGATTCCATCATGGCCAAGGTGGCAGCCGAGCTTCCGCGAGCGGCCGAGGCGATGCGCGCCGCCGAGGAGCAGCTGGGCAAGCGGAACGCGAAGGACGCCCTGCCGCCGGAACAGCAAGCGCTGCAGCACCTCCAGCGCGCCGAGGCCGCGTTCCGCGAAGTGCAGGTGGCGTTCGGGCAGCAGGGTGGCGGTGGTGGGGGCCAGTCGAGCGCGGAGGATCTCGCCGATCTCTTCGAGCTGGAGACCGACAAACTGCGCAACCAATACGAGACGGTGGAGCGCGGCCAGCAGCGGAACGCCGACGAGCAGGTGGACGAGACGTTGGAGCGGCTGCGCCGCCTCGCCGCGCGGCAGCAGCAGGAGAACGAGCGCATGCGCCGGGCTGCCGAGGGGCTGCGCGGACAATCCGCGAGTGGCAGTGGTGGCGGCGATGCGCAGCGTCAGCTTGCCCAGGAGACGGAAGAAGTCGCGCGGCAGCTCGAGCGACTGGCACGTGAGCGATCGCAGCCGGAGCTCGCCGAAACGGCTCGCCGGCTGCGTGACGCCGCCAACGCGATGCGCCGCTCCGCGGCCAACTCCACGAATGGCGGTGAGAGCGAGGGAGCGGCGGCGCTCCGGCGCCTGCAGGATGCGCGGCGCTTGCTCGACGAGAGCCGCGGCGCGCGCAATACGCGCGAGGCGAGCGACGCGCTTCGGAAGGCCGAGGAGCTGGTGAGCGAGCAGCAGCGCATCGCGTCGGCAGTCGACAGGCTGCCCGGCGCCGGGGATTCACGCAGCGAGCAGGAGCAGCGACTGCTGGAGCGAAAGGAGGTCATGGCGCGCGACCTCAGCGCGCTGGAGGAAGAGCTGGACCGCATGGCGCGTGACACGCGCCGCGAGCAGCGCGAGGCGGCGCGCAAGCTTCAGGAGGCCGCGAACTCGATGCGCGAGAAGCAGCTCGAGGAGAAGGTGCTCTACTCGCGCGACATCCTGCGGCGCGGCTCGCCCGAATACTCGCGCAACTTCGAGGCGCAGATCGGCAGCGACCTCGAGGAGCTGCGCGATCGCATCGCCGAGGCCGTGGGGTCGATGAGCGACTCTCCCGAGCGGCGACTGGGTCGCTCGCTGGAGCGCACGCGCGATCTGGTGCGCGGGATGGAATCGCTCGCCGAGCGTACGCGTGAGGGCAGCGCGGGGCGCGAGCCGGGGCGCGACGGCGAGCAGTCAGGCGAGCAGGGCGAGCGCGGTCAGGAAGGACAGCAAGGGCGAGAAGGGCAACAGGGGCAACAAGGGCAACAAGGGCAGCAGGGACAAGAGGGGCAGGGCGGTGGCCGCGGGCAGCAAGAGTCGGAGCAGCAGGGTGGCGGGCAGGGCACGCGCGCCGGCGGGTCGGTGCGCGGTGGCCGGCCGGGTGGCTTCAGCCCGGAGCAGATCCGGCAATACACGCGCGAGATGCGCGATCGCCGCTCGGAGCTCGAGGGGCTGCGCCGCGAGCTGGAGCAGATGGGTCAGGACGTGGGGGATCTCAATGCGCTGTTGCGGCGCATGCGCGAGCTGGAGCAGCAGCGGGCGTACGGCGATCGCGAGGAGATCGAGCGGTTGCAGGGGTCGGTGATCGAAGGGCTCAAGGCGTTCGAGTTCGCGCTGCGCCGCCAGATCGAGGGTGCCGGCGACGACCGGCCGCTGCTCGGCCGAACCGATGAAGTCCCGGCCGGGTTCCGACAGCTGGTCGAGGAGTACTACCGCTCGCTGGCAAAGAAGGGGGAGCCCGAGCCACGGCCATGAGGTTGTCGATTCCCCTCATCATGTTAGGGGAGATGTCCTCGGCTGGGGACGCGGTCTGTCTCCCGCGATCGCGTCCCGCGTCCCGCGATACGGCTGTTACGCGCGCGTAGAGCCCATCGAGCACGCCACGGCAGGCGGCTCAGTGGCACCCGGCCTGCACTTCACGACCAGCGTACCTGGAAGGAGAAAGCGGTGAAACTCATGATGCGACGAACGCGCGCGCTGCTCCTGCTCGCAGCGTCGGCCCCAATGGCGCTGGGCGGTTGCGCGTCGATGAACAAGACGGAAAAGGGTGCCGTCATCGGTGCCGCCGGTGGCGCGGTTGTCGGTGGCGCGATCGGAAGCCGCTCGGACAACACCGCACGCGGCGCGATCATCGGCGCCGTGATCGGCGGCGCGGCCGGTGCTCTGATCGGGAAGCAGATGGACAAGCAGGCCGAGGAGCTGGCGACGAACATCCCCGGCGCGAAGGTGGAGCGGGTCGGTGAGGGCATCCAGGTGACCTTCGAGTCGGGTCTCCTGTACGACTTCGACTCCGATGTGCCGAAGCCCGAAGCCCGGAAGAATCTCACCGAGCTGGCGAAAAGCCTCGAGGCGAACCCGAACACCGAAGTGCTGATCGTCGGTCACACGGACAACATCGGCAGCGACGATTACAATCAGGATCTCTCGGAGCGCCGCGCACGGTCGGCGGGAGACTACCTCGTGGGTCGCGGCATAGCGGTGTCGCGCATTCGCACCGTCGGTCGCGGTGAGGACGAGCCGGTCGCCGGGAACAGCAGTGAGGAGGGACGACTGCTGAACCGGCGCGTCGAGGTCGCGATCTTCGCCAGCGAGGAATATCGCGAGAGCCTACAGGCCAGGATGAACAGCGACGGGTGAAGCGTCTCCTGGTCGTTCTGCTCCTGGTCTGTGTGATGCCGGGCGTGCTCGCTGGTCAGGAGCGCGCCCGGCTCACCGGGCGCGTCACCGATACGACCGAGGCGCCGGTCGCCGGTGTCGCGGTGACCGTGAACGGTACGGAGCTGCGTGCGCTGACGGGCGATTCTGGCACGTTCGAGCTTCGCGACGTGCCGGCGGGACGCATCGTCCTTCAGCTCAACCGCCTGGGCTTCAGCGAGCTGCTCGTGCCTCTCGAGCTCAACCCGGGTGAGTCCCGCAACGTGGAGCTCGTGCTCGATGCCACGCCGCTGCGCCTCCCGCGCGTCGAGGTACGGCGGCAGGCGAGCAAGTATCGCCGCCGCGTGGCCGGTATCATCGGGCGCTTCCAGTCGGGGCAGGGCGTCTTCGTGACGCGCTCGGAGATCGACCGTCGCAACCCGATGTTCCCCAGCGATCTGTTCAAGGCGCGGGAGTGGATTCGCGTGCTGCCCGGTCCCGACGGCACAGGGCGAATCCAGCTCATGCAGAAGGGGTTCCTCAACATCCCGTACGAGGACTGCACGATCACCTACTACGTGGATGGCTACCTCATGCCCATCCAGCACATGCCGCGCGGTCTGGATGCCTGGTCGCCCGACGAGATCGAGATCATTGAGATCTACCGCTGGCCCAGCGAGACACCGCCGGAGTTCATGACCACCGAATCGCAGTGCGGGGTGATCGCGATCTGGACTCGGCGATAGGTGGCGCGGGGCTTGACCGCGCGCGGCGCCCGCTTGCACCATCCTCTGCATGAAGCTGTTCAGCGTCGAAGAGGCCAACCGTACGCTGCCGCTCGTGAGCCGCATCGTCGGCGACATCGTGACGCAGTACGCCGTCTGGCGCGATCGCGTCCAGCAGTTCGATGTGCTGCAGGCGAGCGTGAACGCCGAGCATCCCGAGCCGCGGGCAGTCGAGCTCCAGGCGGAGCTGGACGCGCTCGCCCGCGAGATCGACGGCTACGTCCGCGAGCTCACCGCGTTAGGCGTGGAGTTCAAGGGGTTCGACATGGGATTGGTTGACTTCCCCGGCGAGCTGAACGGCCGCCCGGTGTATCTGTGCTGGCGATTGGGCGAACCGGCGGTGGAGCACTGGCACGAGCGCGAAGCCGGATTCGCCGGACGCCAGCGTCTCGTATCGGAAGCGGTGTCCTGATGGCCAGGAACCGAAAGCCGCCGCGCACGTTCGCATCGGCCGATGGGACGCCGTGGGGTGTGGAGGTCGCGCTTCCCTCCTACAGCTCGGCGATGGTCATCTTCCATCACCCGAACGGGGGCACTGCCCGCCGCGATCGCTACGCCTGGTACAACGTGCAGGGGGCCGAAGCGCTGAACGTGGGCGGCCGCGTCGATCCACGCACGGTGATGGATGCCATCACCGACCAGCAGCTCGCGTTGCTCTTCCGTCGCTCGATGCTCATCTCCGCCGCCGACAACCCACTGGGCATTCCGGTCACGAACCCGGCCTGAGCCTCTCGCTTCTCATCGCAACGAGCCCAGGCCGGCTAACCACAGAGACACGGAGAGCACAGAGGATTCACAGAGGGATTCGGATCGGGCAGAGTCCACCGCGCAACGAGCAGGACTGGACCACAGAGGCACCGAGACACAGAGGAACCACAGGGGAGAGCTCCTCTCCTGCTCCGATTCCTCTGTGTCTTTGTGTCTCCGTGGTTCAAGCTGCTCGTGGCGCGACGGAGCTCCGTGCGACGAAGGAGCCTCTGTGAATCCTCTGTGCCCTCCGTGTCTCTGTGGTTAGCCGGCCAGCGGGGCTCGTTGCGATGAGAAGCGAGAGCCTAACGCGACAACATCCGCTTGAGGCGCCCACTCACCCGGCTCGTGAATTCGTCGCCTCGGATGGAGGCTTCGAGCAGTGAGCGCAGCAGGCGCTCGAGGCGCGGGTTGCCCCCCTTGCGCTCGAAGGCCGGGATGTAGTTCGCCTTGTTGCCGAAGCCCAGGATGCGCTGGTCCTCTTCGGTGAGCCCGCCCAGATACGCGGCGTTCAGGATCAGCGGGTGGTACCGGTAGTAGTCGATGTCTTCCTGCTGCAGCGGGATGCTCGGGTCGTGATAGTTGTAGAAGATGGCCTGGCGCGGCTCGAGGACGGGGACGCTCTGGCGGTGGATGCCCGACGTGTCGAAGAGGATCGCCGTGCCGGCGACGCCGAGGGCGTCGACACGCTTTGCGTGGTCGTCGGCGGTGAGCTCGTGCTCCTGCACCATGCGCGGCACCTGCCGGCGGTGCGAGCCGGCGATGTACGTGAAGGCGCCACTCTTCACGTCCGTCAGGTACACGGCCAGCTTCACCTCGCGCGGGATGTACGACACCTTGGTCTTGTCGTACCAGGCGTCGCCATGCCAGCCGTGGAAATCGTTCGTCGGCAGGGTGAGCCACCCCTTTGCCTCACACAGCTCGAACGGCGTGCCGATGTACGCGGCGATCGCGCCCTTCACGAGCGGATGCAGTGCGACGTCCACGAAGCCCTGATCGAGGGTGAGCACGTCCTGCACCATGTGCCGGTAACGCTCGGTCTTCTCGAATCCATCGACATTGTTCCAGCGCAGTCGCCGCAGGCGCGCCGAGAACGCGCGCTGCATGCCACGCAGCTGTTCGCCCTGCACGAAGCCGGGGAGGATGACGATCCCTTTCTCCTCGAGCTCCTGCGCGATGCCGGCGATGCGGCCGGCGAGGTCGGATGGCGACGGCGTGGCGGTGGAAGCGTACTGTCGCTGCTGCGTAACCGTGGTGGCGGCCTTCATGGGTCTTCCTGAAGGAGTGAGAATCGGACCAGCCGATGGACAAGGGCCCAGACAGTTGCCGGAAGGCGGCAAGTATCAGACCGCACGGGACGGCCGAAGCGCGCCCGCCGGACCCGCGTAATCTCGTCGCGATGTGCGCCAACTGCTCACCTGAGTCCACCTTGCGGCTCTCGCGCCACAGCCCGGGTTGCGATCGTGCACCAGCCGCCAGGGCTGGCCATCCCCGTCATTACCCGAGCGACTCCCTCGCCTTCACCGCTCCCGCCCCCGCGTGCGTCGCACCGGCGCTGGTCCCCGGCGCCTCCTGCTGAAACGCGATCTCGATCTCCATCCCGTCGCGCGCGGCGACCACCTCTCGAAACTCCTGCTGTGCCTCCTGCACGAGCTGGCCCGGGTCGCGGGAATAGCGCGCGCTGAAGTGCGTGAGCACCAGCCGCCGCGCACCGGCGCGCCGGGCGACGATCGCCGCCTCGCGGGCCGTCGAGTGCCCGGTCTCGATCGCGCGCGCGGCTTCCTCATCGGCGAACGTAGCCTCGTGCACCAGCAGATCGGCACCGCGTGCGAGCTCCACGGTGGCATCACACGGCCGCGTGTCACCCGAGATCACCACACGCCGCCCGGGTCGCGTGGGACCGACCAGTGTGCTCGGCTGGATGACGCGCCCGTCATCGAGCGTGACTGACTCACCGCGATGCAGCTTGCCCCACAGGGGACCCTCGGGGATCTCCAGCTCGCGTGCGAGCTGCGGGTTGAACCGACCGCGCCGCTCCTCCTCGACGATCGCATACCCGAGCGCTGGTCCGCCATGGTCGGTGGGGTAGGCGACGATCGCATATCCCGAGCGCACGATCGTGGCGCCCGGCTCGAGCTCCTCGATGTCGACGCGGAATCCCACCCGCTCCACACCGAACTCCGCCGCCCGCCGCAGCACGCGCGCCGCGCCACGCGGCCCCCACAGGCGCATTGGCCCATCGCGTCCCTGGAGTGCCATGGTGCGCATGAGTCCGACGACACCCAGCACGTGGTCGGCGTGAAAGTGGGTGAAGAAGATGTCCTCCAGCGAGAACGAAACGCCGTAGCGCATCATCTGCCGCTGCGTCCCCTCGCCGCAATCGAACATCATCGTCTCACCCTCGCGCACGACTACCATCGAGCTGACATTGCGCTCGACGGTTGGCCGCGAAGCGGATGTGCCCAGGAAGTGGACGGAGAGCATGGGGGAAATATAGGGAGACGGGACGCGGAGCGCGGCACGTGGGACGCGGGACGCGAACAGGGGGAGCCCTCTGTTCGGCCGACTAGCGAGGGACTAACGGTAGTAATTTCCAGTGATTCAGTACTGCGTGAGAGAGTAAGAGCGTAAGGGTGTGCCCCTTTACCCTCTCACTCTCATATTCAGTACTGAATTACTGGTAGTTACTACCGTTAGTCCGTTGCTCGGTGGCCCGACTAAGGGCTCTCCCGGTTCGCGCTCCGCGTTCCGCGTCCCGCAGTATCCTCGCATGCACCATCGGGTCGATGTTGCCACCGGTAATCACCATGACCGCGGGCGTAGGTATCGACGGCAGCTTGCCGGCGAGGATCGCCGCCGCGCTCACTGCCGCGGCGCCCTCGGCGACCACGCCCTCGTGCCTCGCGAGCCAGGAGATCGCGTGCTCGATCTCCTCTTCGGTGACGAGCACGATCTCATCGAGCGCGTGGCGCCCGGCGTCGAGCGCGAGCTCATCGATGCCGCCGGCCAAGCCATCGGCGAGCGTCGGCACCGACGGAATCGGGACGACGCGTCCCGCGGCGAGCGATCGTGCCATGGCTGCCGTGTTCTCACTTTGCACGCCGACGATGTGCACCTGAGGCGTGACAGCGCGCAGGAAGCTCGCGATCCCGGCCAGCAGCCCCGCGCCGCCCACGGGCATCACGATCGACGCAACTTCGGGCAGCTCCTGCACCACCTCGAGCGCGATCGTCCCCTGGCCGGCGATGAGCGCATCGCCGGCGCACGGATCGATGAACGCGCGCTCTTGATCACGGGCTGCGGACGTCGCCAGGATGAAGGCGGCATCGTAGTCGGGTGCCGTTGCGTCGACGGTAGCGCCCAGCGACGCGATCCCCTGTCGCTTGACGTCCGGCGCCGTGCACGGCACGTACACGGTCGCCGCCACACCGAGCATCCGCGACGCGTAAGCGACGCCCAGTCCGTGATTGCCGGCCGATGCGGCAATGACGCCACGCGAGCGCACCGATTCGGGAAGCGCCGCAATGGCGTTGAATGCACCGCGCAGCTTGAACGAGCCGGTGATCTGCTCGTTCTCGAGCTTGAGCGAGACGTCGCCCGTCGATCGCGCGCTGAGCGCGGCCGAGTGACGCAGCGGCGTGCGATGCGCCACGCCATTCAGACGGCGCGCGGCGGCGAAGACGTCGACTGGGCGGAGGTCGCGAAACACCGAGGAAACGTAGTCCGTGAGGCGCGCCCGCTGAAGCCACGGTTGGCCGAACGGAAGGCGATGGCTGTTGGCTATCGCCGACAGCTGATGTGGGATCCAGCGTACACCAGCGTGCGGCAATTGGGCGCACCGCGGGCCGAGCTCTGACGTGGCGGTGGGGTTCGCTCGCCACCGTGTACACGGGCGCATTCTGCCGGCGGTCATGCGTCCGCGCTCGTTACCGGCGCGATACACGAGCGTCTTCTGCAGGAGCTTGCATCAGGCGGAAAAGCGGTTAATATTCAACAAGTTACCGCGGCCCCGCGAACGCTTGCGGGGCCTTTGTACTCACCCGTGCGATGGGTGCGGCTCGGCCCCGTCGCGCGGTGACGACGGGGCTGTAGCTCAGCTGGGAGAGCGCTGCAATCGCACTGCAGAGGTCAGGGGTTCGATCCCCCTCAGCTCCATGGGTCGCTGCTGGCATGCGATCTGCTTTTTTCAGGTCGCGGCCAACGAATTATGCGGAATGCGCCCCCGCTCGGTAGGACATAGAGTTCCAATGACGGGGTGTCGCAATCCGCGCTGCGTAGGGTCGCTGCCCGCCGCCGATCGGTAGGACGGAGAGTTCCAATGACGGCGCGCGTGGCACACCCGCGCGGAATCCGCAACAGAAGGTGAGTCCAGACGCCGCGCTCGCGGCGTTTTTCATTTGCCATGACTCGACCCTTCCTGATCCCACTGCTCGCCGGCATGCTCCTCGCCGGTCCGTCGGCCGCACCGGCTCAGTCTCGCCAGCGCGTCGCCGATCTCGCCGTCATGCACGCGAGTGTCGCCGGCATGCGCATGCGTGATGGAGAGCTCTTGGCGCTCGACATCGACGCCGAGCTCGTGAACATGGGGCACGGCGTGTGGGGCCGGGAAGCGACGCTCACCTTCGCACTCTCTCGCGGAACACCCGACCGCGGGGTCGAGCCGCTGACCGAGCCCTGCGGAGCCGACTGCTCGCGCGCCGTCGGGCGCACGGTGAGCGTGCCGCGCGGGATCGCGTCGGGTGCGCGCAGCGCGGTGCGCGGCCGGATCATCCGCCGGCCGGCATCGGCGACGCTCTCACTCCCGTCGATTCCGCTCGGTCTGCGATTCGGCGAGTGGTACACGATCGAGATCGCGCTGCAGAGCCGCGCCGATGGGAACGCGACCAACGACCGGCTGCTGCTCATGTTCGTGCTGGACGAGCAGGGGAAGGTCGTCGAGAGCAGGACCGAGCGGCCTACCGGTCCGGCCCGCTCGCACGCCGGGGAGGAGGGCGGCTCGCGCGCCTAACGCCCCGTCGTCGTCTGCACGACCGGCTCGCCGAGCATCGCGAGGACGTCGGCCTGGAGCGCGGCGAGGACCTGCCCATAGTAGATGTCCGCCTCACGCTCGGCGCCGCGACGGAACTCATCAAGCGCCTTGCGGCCCAGTCCGCCCAGCCAGCGCATGATCGCGCTCTCCTTCACCGCGACCTGGTAATCGCGAGCGATGAGGGTCTGGGAGCCCCGCTGGTCGGTGATGTGCATTGCGAGCAGCGCCCCGTCGCCCTCGAACGGCCGGCGCAGCGGCGAGCGGATGAGGCGCTCCACGAGCGGCGGCAACTTCCAGTCGGGCTCCTCGTTGAACCGTGCCGTGAACGCCTTCTCGTTAGGCTCGCGGGTGAGCGTGACGTTGCCGCGCAGGCGGCGGAACCCCACACCGAAGAGCCCGAACCTGGTCGATGCGTCGACGTACACGCGGAGCAGCGGCGGAATCTGGCGCGGTGTGGCGTTGAGTGGCACGAGCTGTCCGTTGCGGACCGCCGCGCGCAGCATGAGGCGCTCGTCGTCCAGCTCCAGCTCCCACCAGCGGCCGCCCAGATCGTCATAGACCACCGCCTGCACCTTCGCCGGCCCGATGTACTTCTCGATGTACCGGGCGAAATTCGGGAAATCGTCCTCGAGCCGGTCGGGGTGCAGCGACGCCCACATCATGACGAGCACCGCGCCACGCTCGAGCGGCGCCGTGCGAATGGTGTCGAGCGTCACGAGGAGGCCGAGTCGCTCGGTGAGTCGCGGCATCATGCTGCGGTACGCGGCACGGATCTCGTCTTCGGTGCTCACCTGGGCGGCGCCGAACGCGGCGCCGAGCGCGGCACTCAGCTGGTTGCCGGTCACCGGCCCCACGGCGAGCTCGTCGCGCACCTGCCACTCGAACTCGTTGTCGCCGAGCACGCGCAGGCGCGCCGTGCGAAGATACTCGGCCGGGTGCTGCGGCGGCTTCGCGCCCGGTTCCACGCGCAGGTGGTAGTCGCCCTGTGCTCCGCCCCCCCACACGAAGAGCAGTCGATCGTCGCCCGAGACGCTCGACCAGAGGCCCGTGTTGTCCGCGATCTTGGAGGGGATGAGCGCGTACTGCGAGATGACCGAGCGGAGATTGGCGTAGCCATCTTCGCGCACCTGCGGCCCGAAGCGGGCGGCAAGCGATCCGAAGAGCTCGTTGGCGTTGGTGCGTGCGGAGGCGGGCGTCCGTCCGAGAGCGGACGCCGGATCCTTGCAGGCGGAGAGGAGAGGAATCGCAACCGCCGCGGCGAGGGCGATCGACCGGCGGCGATGGGTGGCTAGAGACACTCCGCAATCTCGATGGGCACGCGGGTGATTGGAAGGGGACAAACGAGTCGCGAGGGTGAGGGGCGAGGGGCGAGTGAGACTGCCGATGTTCTCGCCCCTCATCCCTCTCTCGCAGGCGGGGTTGATGGAGGGTGTTGTAAGGGCTAGTTTTGAAAGACTCTGCGCGAGCGGAGGACAATTCGAGCACTGCCCCTTGGTGTAACTGGCAACACGCCTGACTCTGGATCAGGAGAGTCCTGGTTCGAGCCCAGGAGGGGCAACTCTGGAGCGCGATGCGTGATTACTGCGTGTCGCGCTTCCTGCGTTTTGGGGGCCTACAAGCGTTTTACAAGCGTTTCTCAAGCAAGCCCCCGCTCCCAGACTCTCGCCACATCACTTACCGACGTGGCTCGCAGCGGGACGAAGCGGCGGTCTAACGAGGCCTTGCACCTGTCGGTCCGCTGCGCGGCCCGCTTCGAGACGGCTGAGGGGCGCCAAACTCTAGCCAGTGGGTCGGTAACGATTCTTGCTGCGGGTGGCTCTTGTGAGGGTACCCCTCATGAGGGCTTATATGCGAAGCCGGCGAGACGTTGTGATCGACATCGTGTTGTGGATCCTCGCGCTCTTCCTCGCATGGGTCTTCATTCGGCAGGGCATTGCCAAGTTTTCTGACACCAGCGGGTGGGCGCGTGCATTCCGGGTGTGGCACTTCCCGGTTTGGTTTCGCATCCTCATCGGGGTGCTCGAGACGAGCGCTGCGCTACTCCTTCTGACGCGCCGTACTGCATTTGCGGGGGCCGCCATCATCATCGTGGTCATGCTCGGGGCGATGGGCACGCACATCTACTGGGGACGCCCCGGCCAGGTCACCAGCGAGATCCTTCCGCTCTTCTTGTCCACGATGGTTGCGTTGGGGCGTCGCAAGCCCTTCTTCTTGCGCCGTCCGCCGACGGTTGCCGCCATGTCGGAAAGGTGAGAGACTCGCTCACCTTTGCGCGACTCGCTGAGAAAGCGCGCGACCCGTCCGCGTCGCTGCACGAGCAGCACGCCGCGTTCGGCGAGATCGTTCGCCGGTCGCAGCACATCGTGTTCGGGTTGGCCCTCGCATCCCTGCGCGACGTCGAGGACGCGAAAGACGCCGCGCAGGATGCGTACGTCAGCGCATGGCATCGTCTGCGTCAATTGCGCGATCCCGCTGCGCTCGTTCCATGGTTGCGACGCATCGCCGCCACTGCGTGCACCCGACAGCGACGGAAGAGGAGGGAGGAGCCCCAGGAGCGTGCGTTGCTCGCCACCGTCGAACCGGCCGATGGCAAGATCGACTACCAGTCGGTGATCGCTTCGGCACTCACACGACTTCCGGCCGGAGAGCGCGACGTCACCGTCCTATTCTATTTCCTCGGGTATACCATGCCGCAGATCGCGAAGCTCCTGCGGCTGAAGCCGGGAACGGTGGGTAAGCGTTTGCACTCGGCCCGGCTGCGCATCCGCCGCGGGCTCCCGCGATCAGTGCGCGCCGACTTCGTTCGGCTCGCGCCGTCGAAACAGTTCCTCGAGCGCGTGAGCCACGGCCTGCTGGATGAGTACGTGGGCAAATACCGCTTCGTGACTCGCCCCGATCACGTGGTCACGATCACCCGAGAAGGGGCCTCGCTTGTCAGCGAGGCCAACGGCCAGCGACACGTACTCGTCTCCGTGGGGAGCCAGTCGCTGCTGGCGATCCATTATGACGGCGAGGGACGTTTTCGGCGCGATGGGCGAGGCGAGGTCACAGACTTCATCTACTACGAGTTCGGCAAACCGATGGGCGTCGCCCGAAAGACGCCGCGATGACGCCGCCAGCCTCGCCGAGCT
>DATFFQ010000050.1:0-7909 GCA_035249955.1 Gemmatimonadaceae bacterium | reverse complement strand
TACCAGGAGCGACTGGGGCAGCGACGGCGTCGTGCGGCGGCAGTCGGTGGCGTCACCGGTGTTCTGGTCGCCGCGGGCGCGCTGGCGTTGCTCTTGTCGGCATACGCGGGTGGGACCTGACGCGCGGTCAGTCGCTGCGCGGTGAGGGCGCCGTCTCCCACCGCGCGGTCGACGACGACATGTAATCGGCGCCGAGGGCCTCAGGGCTCCGGATGTTCCTGTTCTCTTGGTTCGCGAGCGGCCGGAGCGGCAGGGGCGTGCAGTCGCCGCCTTCGGTGCCACGCGGCGTCGATCTCCCGCGCCGGTGCGAGCTCCTCGAACGGATAATACAACGTCTCGAAGTAGCTCTGCGCGATCCAGGGACGCACCAGCAGCGCGAGACAGGCGGTCGTGGTGATGTACTGGGCGGCCGCGTCGGTAGATCGGATGTGCGCGCCAGGCTCGCGGTGGGTGAACCAGGGAGCGCGCTGGAACATCGTGAAGATCTCCTCCAGGAACCGCTCCTGAATGGCGTGCGCCTTCTCGCCGCGGAGCACCTCGGCGATCGCGCGATCTCCGTCGTGCCACTGAGGCGCCACCACGACCTTCCGCCATCGCTCGATCACCGAGCTCCAGGTCTCCAGCGACATCTCGGATACGCGGTGCAGGAAGGCGTGTATCGCCTCCTCGCGCTCGTTCAGCCAGTCGCTGCTATCCGCAAGCACGTTCGTCACCAGCTCTGGAATGAGAGTACATCGCTGATCGCAACTGCTGTTCCCGTTTCCGTCCTGCTCACACGTGCGTGGTAGCGGCGCTCTCGACCTCGTGCGATAGCGGGCTGAAAACACACGTATTTGGCGGCACGAGTCTTGACGGAGTGTGCCAGCCCACCGCGCCAGCCCGAAGAGTCGGTGGCGGCACCATCGGCTGACCACGAGCCCGAGGAAGGGAGATGGACCCAGCGATTGATCGTCCCTCGGAGGAGCTCGTTCAGGCGCGCGACGACCTGGCGGCGGCTGTGCGTGGTGTGAAGCGGGGCATGGACGCCACGACCGCAGAGATGCACGAGAGCCTGATCTCGTTTGCGAGGGCGGCGCGCCGGCGGACGCTGTCGCCGCAGGAGCTGGTGGTAGAGCTCAAGCGGTACCTCCAGCCGGCGCGCGAGCACCTGGACCGCGCGTCGTACGATATCCTCCACGATCGCGCGCTCACCATCGCCCTCGACGCCTACTACAGCGACGGTCTGTTCTCCGGTCGCCAGCGGGATCTGCGGGCCTAGCCGACAGCGGGCACCACGAGGTGGAAGCCGGTCACTCTGTCGCCGCCTTCGCGGCGCGACGCCGCGACTTGGCCCGCGTGCCGCAGGTCTCCATCTGACACCATCGCCGCAGGTGATTGCGGCTGCGGTCCACATACATCCACCCGCAGTCGGGACCGCCGCAGGTGCGAATGCGCTCGCGCTCCTCCGAGGCCAGGAGCGTCGCCGCCGACCAGACGACGGGCCAGAGAGGCGACGCCAGATCATCCCCCATTCCACGCCACGTCAGCTCGAGGCGTCCGTCGACACGCGACAGGCGCAGGTGCCGAAGCGCATCCCTGAGGAGCTCGTTGAGGTCCTCCAGTGCCGAGCCGGGACCCTCGCTTCTCGCGGCGGCCAAGAACACTCGCTGGAGCACCCAGCGGAGCGTGAGCGCGGCATCATAGGCGGCCTCCGCCTCCCTCGGCCGCTGCTCGGCAGCCGCTCTGAGTCGCTTCGCCGCCCTGGCGTCCACCACGCCGGCACCTTCCGCCCACCTGGTAAAGCGCTCGTAACCGGTGAGCCTGTCGAGGTCCAATCCGCGGCGGGTCCAGTCCACGGTATTGACGAGGTCCAGACTGGGGTCACCACCCACGTACTGGAATGGCTTTTCCGGAGCAACGGAGAGGGACGCGGGGGAGTATCGCATGGTCGAAAGATGTCACCAGTATGCGGGTCTTGACAGGTGCGGAACCAGGCCCTATCGTTCGCACCAGTATCAATGATAATACTGGTGCATGGGAGGGTCCAGGTATGCGGAGGGACCGGGAGGCTCGAAGCGGGTTTGCTCACCGCGAATCAACAGGGCCAGCCATCATCGCCCGGACCTGGCGGGGCTCGACGAGGGCGGAGGACGCGGACCGCTACCTGGACTACCTCCACTCCACCGGGCTCGACGCCTATCGACAGACCCCGGGCAACCTCGGGGCGCTGGTTCTCCGACGGATCATCGACGGCCGCGCCGAGTTCCTTCTCATCTCGTTCTGGGACTCCGAGAGCGCGATCCGCCGCTTCGCGGGCGACGACATCGCTGCCGCCGTTTTCTATCCGCAGGACGACTCCTTCCTCGTCGATCGCGACCGCCACGTGGATCACTTCGAGATGGTCTTCCGGGCGGATGTGGGAGGATGACGATGCAGCGCGCGGCCTCCGGACGGGCGACGCGCCTTCAGCTCGTGCTCGCCTTCGCGGCGATCTACGTGCTCTGGAGCTCGACCTTTCTCGCGATCCGGTACGCGGTCGCCGAGATTCCGCCGCTGCTCACCATCGCCATTCGCTGCGCCGCGGGCGCGGGCATCCTCTTCGCCTGGCAGGCGGCGCGTGGCCAGCTCACCCGTCCGACCGGTGCGCAGCTCCGCACCGCGCTCCTCGCCGGCACGGTGCTCTTTCTCGGCGGGCACGGTCTTCTTGCGTGGGCCGAGCAGCGGGTGACGTCGGGGCAGGCGGCGCTGTGGATGACGACGACGCCGCTCTGGATCGTCGCGATCGGTGCCTGGCTCGAGCGCCGAGCGCCGTCACCCAGAGTGCTCGCGGCGGTGGCGATCGGCGCCGCCGGTGTCGCGATCCTCGTGCTCGGCGCGCCCGAGCCGCGAGCGATTCAGGCGGGTGCGTCCCGCGCCGGCGACAGCGTTGCGCTCGAGCGAGCGGCGCTCGCGGCCAGTGCAATGTTCTGGGCCGTGGGCTCGCTCATCGGGCGACATGGCGCGCGACCGGCGTCGGCGATCGATGCGACCGCGCTCCAGCTCGCCGGTGGTGCGCTCGTGGTGTGTCTGCTCAGCGCGTCGACGGGGGAGCTCGCCGGGTGGAGCACCGATCGCCTCACGGCGCGCGGTATCGGCGCGCTGGCGTTCCTCATCATCGGCGGCACCGTACTCGGGTTCGGCGCGTACACGTTCCTCCTCGCAGCTACCTCACCGGTTGCCGCCAGCACGTACGCGTTCGTGAACCCCGTCCTCGCCCTCGCGCTCGGCTGGGCGGTTGGCGACGAGCCATTCTCGCCGCTCACGGCCGCGGCCGGTGTGCTCGTCATCGGCGCCGTGGTGATGACGCATCTGTCGTCCGCGGGCAGCCGCACGATCGGGAAGAGGATCACGAGCGCCGGAGCAGCGCGCGCTGTTCGGCGAGCGCTCAGGCCATCCGGCGGCGCAGCTCGACGCACTCCATACCGACGGCGGGCGTAACGATCAAGCGAAGCCCGCACGCGCTCATTCGCTCACGCGTCGCCATCAGGTGCGTGATGCCACCTTGGGCGAAGTGCCCGGGGTGCACACGCACCACCCCGCCGCCGAATTCGAGCGACTTCAGCGCATCGAACAGATGGTCCAGCGTATCGAACCGGTCGGTGAAAAAGTTCGGCGAGATCAACTTGCCTCCCGGCGCATTGTGGCTGGAAGACGTTAACACGCCGGAGCGCAACCACCGTCACGCGGGGGCGGGAAAGCGTTACGACGATCGACCTGATACGGAATGTATCAGCGCACGCGCCGCAGGATCTCTCTGGCCACGAGATCGGCGAGCTCGTCGTCGGGCACAGACATCCAGTCCGGCCTGACGACCACGACGTCGACCGCATCCCGATCCCGGCGGCCCGCTTTCAGGCGCAGCTGGTCCGCGGCGATGTCGGTCGTGCCGACGACGATGTCGCGTTGCGCGAGTCGCTGGTCGGCGGTGAGGAGCGCCATCATGCGCCGATACTTTTCGGCGCGTTGCGCGATGGCCGGCGACACGAGCCGCGCGTTGCCGGAGTCGCGAATGAGTGCGCTATCGAGTCCGCTCGGCGGCAGCGGCGCGTGCTCGAGCTCGGCCTGCTGGAGCATCCACATGCGCAGACTCACCATGGCCGCGACGGAGAAGACGAACAGCGTCACCAGCGCGGCGGGGAACGCCCATCGCCGGCGCCGCAGACCGCGGACTCTCCGCTCTCGAACTCTCATACCGATACCCGTGCGTTCGACATTCCCGCTCCGAGGGGCGTGACGTGTTCAACGACACACTGCACCGTGTTCAACGGGCGCTTCCTGAACGCGCGCTGCGCGGTGGTACTTGCTGCGGGTGTGGTGCCAATGGGAGGGGGAGAGCCGGAACACACGCCCGGGGATGACGATCCCGCGAGCTAGACAGAAATGTCTCGTCGCGAGGACACGGGCGGAAGCCCCCCTGTCTGGGTTGAAGGTATCTCGTTGTAAATCAAGAGCTTAAGCTGCTCACGCTGGCGGCTGTACCTGGCACCGGCCGTGCCTATGAGCGGTGGAAGGCACGACGAAGTGCCGCGACCACGCAGGCTATCGACACCACACATCACAGGAACCACCCATGAAAAATCACCTCGTTCGCGCTGTTGCTGTCGCCGCGTTCACCGCCGCGGCGTTGCCGCTCCAGGCACAGTACACGGCGCCGACCACGACCTCGCCGATCCGGGTCACGCCCTACGCGGGCTACATGATCTTCGGCGATTACTTCGACGGCCCGTTGGGCACGAGTCTCACGAACAAGAACGCGCCGCTCTACGGGGGCCAGCTCGAGCTGGCGCTCACCCGGAACGTGTCGCTGGTGGGGAACGTGGGGTACTCGAAGTCGGAGTGGCAGGTGGCCGCCCCCATCGTGGGGGGCCTGTCGTTAGGCGACGCGTCCGTCTGGCTGTACGATGGGTCCGTGCAACTCAAGCTGCCGACGCTCGGCGCCGCGTCGAGCGTGACGCCCCTCGTGCAGGTGGGCGCGGGTGCGATCCGGTATTCGCTGGACAACAGCCTGATCGATGCGAGCTCCACCGACTTCGCGTTCAACGCCGGCCTGGGGCTCGACTACCAGGTGAGCCGCTCGTTCGGTGTGCGGCTCATGGCGAAGGACTACATTGGCAAGCTCGGCCTCGAGGTGCCCGACGTAATCCCCGGCCTCGAGCGGAAGACGGCGCACAACGTGGCGCTGAGCCTCGGGGTGAACATCGGGTTCTAATCAGTGAGAGAGAGGCGACGAGAGTGGAGTGAGTGACCGGGGCCAGGGTGAGGGGCATGAGATCGGGTGTTGAACCCATTACCAGGTCTGATGCGCTTCACCCTCGTCGTTGTCACTCACTCCACTCGAGTCACCGCTGTCATTTTCTCTCCCCCTCGACTCCGCTCGCGAGGGCCCGTAACCCCCCCAACCGCTCCGTGAACAGCTTGGTGGTATAGCGCTGCCCCTCGGAGATGCGCTCGACCTCGATGGCAATCGAATCCACCGCGCGCTCGATGTTGTCCAGGCGCGTGAAGATCTCGGTGCTTCGTGGCGGCTCGATCGCCTGCCGGTCCATGCGTCGCGCGAAGGCGCGCGCGATTGGGATTCCGACGGCGATCAGCACCAGCATCGCGAAGAACGAGAGCGCGATGATGACCACCGAGGGTGGCAGGGTGGGAACGACCTCGAACGGGAGATCGGGAGGCATCGGGAGCTCCGGCGGGAGCGGCGGCTCGGGTGGAATGGGCGGTTCCGGCGGAATAGGCGGAATCGGCGGCTCCGGTGCCGGAGTCGGCTGTTGCGCATGCAACTGAGCGAGGACCAACCAGCGCGCGATCACTGCAGCACTTCCAATCCCTGCTCGAAGACGACGTCGACCGGGATCCCCTTCGACGCGAGCCGGTCGAGATCGGCCTGCAGGGTAGGAGCGATGCGTCCCTTCTCGCTCATGAAGGCCGCGACACCGTCGTAGTCTCCCGTTCCCTGGAAGCGAAGAATCTGCTCGGCCAGCGCATCGAGGGCCGAGCGCATCCTGGTGAAGTCCACGCGGTAGGTACCGGTCTGCTCGTCGCGAGTGAAGGCGCCGCGCTCGAGCAGGAAGCCGAACTGCGCCGCGTTCGCCCTGCCGTGCGCGCTCGACGCGCCGAAGCGCACCGAGCGGAAGATGCTCGCCAGGAACGTGACGTAGTTGTTCTCCAGGCTCCCGTCGGTGATGTCGCGGCTCTCGCGCAGCTTGCTCACCATGTAGAGGCCGAGCACGTCCGCCTTGCCCTCCTCGAGCGCGCTGGCCTGCTCCTTGAGCGCCGCGCGCACCGTGCCCTTGCCGTTGATGGTGTTCTTGATTCCGAGCCCGTGCGCGACCTCGTGGAACATCACGTTGGAGAAGAACGAGTCGAAGTCGATGTAGCGGCGCTGATCGGCGTCGATCAGCTCACTCGCGATCGGCACCAGAATCTTGTCGAACTTGGCGCGCATCGCGTTCTTGAGCTGAAGCCGACGCGTCCCCTTCTGGAGCTGCACCTGCTCGTCGTTCGGGAGGTTGATGGCGATGGTCTTGGATCCGGCGTTTGCATCGCCGGCGTAGTACACCGCGTCGTAGGCGTTGAGCTCCGACTCGGCGCCCGGCGTCTCGCGCTTGAATTCGTCGGACACCGGCAGGCCGCGCTGCAGAGCGGGCAGCATCGTCGCATACCGGGCGAGCCGCTGGCTCCAGCTCTTGTCCTTGATCAGGATGAATGCCTCGTTGGCCGCCTTGTACCCGAACAGCTGGTCCTCGTACGTCTCGATGGGGCCGATCACGACATCGATGTCGTTGTCCTTCATCTCCATCCAGGCGATGTCGCTCGGCTGGTAGTCGTCGCTGACGAGGGCCGCGGCGCGCAGCTCCAGGTAGCGCCGCAGCGCCGCGGATTCGGCCAGACGCGCCGCCGCGCGCAGCTTCTCGGCGGCCCGTCGCAGCTGTGGGGCGTACGCCTGGCTGTACGGCACGGTGACGAGCTCACGATTGGCGCCGCGCCGCACGAGTGTGTACAGGCTGCGCAGTGCCGTGCCACCGTCGGAAGCATCGCCCGCTCGCTCGAGCTCCTCCTTGGTCATGTCGGCTGGATAGAAGGCGGCCCCCTTGGGCTTCTCGCCGACCCCGGGCATGAAGGGCTCGTTGCCATCGAGCCGGTCCCATGGGCCGTAGTTGATCTCGATGAACCGCCGTAGCGAGGAGTCCGAGACCGAGGCGAGGAGCGAGTCGCGGTTGCCGTAGGCCTGCATCCAGAAGATCGCGTCCATCTCCTTCGCGGCGTCGATGAGGAGCGGTATCATCTCCCGCTGGCGTGGCGAGAGGACGCCCAGGTCGGCCGTGAGGCGAACGGTGGTGTACTTCGCGAGCTTCTGTTGAATATCGGTAGGCGGTGCGGCGGAGTCCGGCAGGTCACTCCCCGATGCCGTGTCGGCGGATCTCGCTGGCCTCGTGGTGCAGGCGCACAGGAAGACGCCACCGGCCAGGAGCAGCGCACGCATGCAAGCGCTCGTCATGAGAGATTCCCTAGAGTGGTCGACTCGTCTGACATACGTGCCAGGGCGGATGAAATGCAAGAGCGATGCGGATGATCGGGCGTGATGACTGGCGCGCACGGCCGGCGCTTCGCGGGCTCGATCTCGACGCGCACCTGAGCGACCCGGCGCTCAAGCAGCGGTTCGTCACGCCGCTCTTCGATCTCATCGCGCCGAGGTACGATCGCTTCACGCAGCTCTTCTCGTTCGGCATGGATCGCCGGTGGAAGGAGGCGCTCCTGTCGGATGTCGAGGGGAGCGTTCACGCGGGATCGCGCGTGCTCGACCTCGCGTGCGGAACGGGAGACCTCGCGCTCGAGCTTGCGCGCCGCACATCGGCGGGCGGCGTGGCCGGGATCGACGCCTCGCCGCGCA
>DATFFQ010000049.1:0-41569 GCA_035249955.1 Gemmatimonadaceae bacterium | reverse complement strand
GGTGTGGCGGCCGGGTCCTGCGTCGTCGAGGCTCGGTACACGCGCCGCGTCCTTCCCTGCGGCTGCTGCGATCCCGGCTCCTGCTGCTCGGGGGCGATGGACCCGCGCGCCGTGTCGACGCGGGCTGCTCCGGTGCCCCCCGGCGCCGGTGGCGCCGCACCGCCCGGTGCCGTGCCACCTGCCATCTGCTGCTGGACCTGCTCGCGCACCCGCTCCGGGTCGAGACCCAGGCTGGTGGCCGCCGCGGTGACGTCACGCGGATTGCGCACCGCGTCGTTCGGCACGGCCAGCACGTTGTCGCGCTGCTCGACCAGCACCGACACCTCGCCGTTCATCCCCGGCATGAGCAGCCGCTCCTGATTGGAGACGCTGATCAGCACCGGGAACATCGTCACGCTCTGCTGCACGACCGCCTGCGGCTCGATCTTCTCGACCACGCCGCGGAACGGGCGGTCGGGATACGCGTCGACCGTCACCGTCGCCTGCTGGCCGGCCTGCACGTTGCCGATGTCCGTCTCGTTCACCATGGCGCGCACGCGCACCTGATCGAGATCGGCCATCTTGAGCAGCGTCGTGCCACCGCCGAACGCGCCCGTCGCCGAGGTGATCACCTGACCGAGCGATACCGTCTTCTCGATCACGGTGCCGGCCACGGGGGCGCGCACGGTGGCGTCTTCCAGCCGCTGCTGCGCCAGATCGAGGTTCGTGCGCGCGCGCACGATCTGCGCTTGTGCCTGCGTATACGACAGCGCCGCCGTCTCGTGCTCCTGCGCGGTGATGATCCGCTGCTGGAACAGGTCGTCCGAGCGCTTCTTCTGCGCCTCCGCAACCGACAGGTTCGCCTCCGCGGACCGCACGTCGGCCAGCGCCTGCTCGTACTGGTTGCGTACGTCTCGCGTGTCCACCTGCACCAGGAGATCGCCAGGCCGCACCTGCGTGCCGGTCTCGACCGGCATCCGCACGATCTGACCGGAGGCCTTGGACTTCACCTCCACCACGTTGATCGGCTCGACCACGCCCGTCGCTTCGGCGCTGATGACGATGTCCCGCCGCTCGACCGCCACGGTCTGGATGGGGGCCGCCTGGGCCTCCTTCCTGCCGCACCCGGAGACCGCCAGAGGAAGCACGGAAAGCGCCCAGAGTACCTTGAGGTTCCTCACGAGTTGCCCCGATTCAAAGTTCGCGTCCCACCAGCGCCTCGAGCTGCGCCTTGGCCACGCGGTAGTCGTAGCGCGCCTGGATGAGTGCCGCGCGCGCCTGGTTGAGCTGCGTTTGAGAAGTCAGCATGTCGAGCAGCGTCGAGGCGCCCACGGCGTACCGCTGCTGCTGCACGCGCAGGTCCTCCTCCGCCGCCGCCACCGATACCGTCTGCACCGTCACGCGCTGTTGCGCCGTGCGAAGCGCACCGATCACCTGCACCAGCTCCTGCTGTGCCGCCAGGCGCGTGTCGCGAAGCGCGGCGCGGGCATTCTCCTCCGTCACGTCGGCGCGCACGCGATTGGCCTCCCGCGTCCACTGGTTGAACAGTGGATAGCTGAAGCTGAATCGCCAGGTCGTGTTGTAGCGGAACGGCTCGCCGAGTCCGAACCGGAGGTCCGGACCGTTGGCGTTGCGGTTGAAGGAGACGCCAATCGTCGGCAGGTACGGAGTGCGCGCGGCTCTGGCAGATGCCCGCGAGGCCTCGTAGTTGGCTTCGGCCTGGTCCACGGCCGGCCCCTGGAGCGCGAGCGCCAGCATCGCCATGCTGTCGGCGGTGAACTGAGCGACGTCGAGCGTATCGGACGGCTCGGCCGTCACCGTCTCGGGCGCGCCGACGAGACGCGTGAGCGTCGCGTTAGCCGACACGAGATTGTTGCGCGCGGTGAGCAGCGCGAGCTGTGCATCACCGACCTGAATGACCGAGCGAAGCGAGTCGGACTTGGTCGCGGCCCCTGCTGCCACCCGCGCCGTCGCGGCACGCAGCTGCTGCTCGGCCTGCTCGAGCTGCGCGAGCGCGGCGCTCTCCGATTCCCTGGCGGCGAGCGCGTTGTAGAACGCCTGCTTCACCTGAAAGGCCACGTCGAACCGCTGGGCCACGTCGTTCGCTTCGGCGGCGTCGGCGCTGGCCCGGGCGGCGCGCAGGTCGAAGAACCGCTGGCCGCCGTCGAAGAGGTCGAGGCTCGCCTGGATCCCCATGGACGTCGACCAGGGATCCTCTCCTTCGATCACCTGTCCGTTCTCCACGCGCCGTGCCTGACCGCCCTGATGCGTGCGCGATGCGGAGACGTTGAGGTTCGGGATGAACGCGGAATACGCCTGCGTCACGCCCGCGCCGGCATTACGGATCTGACCGCGCGCCTGCACCGCGGCGGGGGCGTTGCGCTGCGCCATGGCGACAGCTTCATCGAGGGTGATGGGACGTGCGCTGCCCACCGCCACCTGGGCGGGCAGAATGACGGGGCAGAGCACCACGAGCGCGATCACCAGCCGGTTCATTTTTCGCCCTCACGCTTCTGCTGCCGCTTCGCCTCGGACTCCCGAACCATCTGCTCGAACAGCGCGCGCTGCCGGTCGTCGAGCACCCTCGCGATCTCGTTGCGCGCGTGCTGACGGATGGAGTCCATCTTGGGCCGGATGGTTGCCATGGCGGCACTCATCACCTGGTGCCGGTTGTCCAGAATGCTGTCGACGGCAGCACGCTGCTGTTCACTCAGTCCCAATCGCCCCGCGAGATCCGCACGCAGGGACACTCGGTCGCAGCTCTTCGACCGCCCGATGACGCGGTCGGCCGTGAAGCCGAGCACGCCACCCACGAGCAGCGTTCCGAGCAGGAACATGATTGCGACGTTTTTCGAGCGCTGCATTGCGTTCTCCACTCAGGGTGAAATGACGTACCGAAGAGTCGCTTCGCGGGCAGGCAGCGGACTGGTCTCGGTGGCCATCTGGTGCGGCAGGGTGCGCGGCGTCTCGATGATGGTCTCATACGCCATGCGCGCTTCGGCCTCCCGGGAGCGCACGAGCGCGAGACCGGCCAGCAGCGCCGAGAGTCCGGCAGCGATGAGGCCAACGCGCACCCATTCGGTGTACGGCTGCCACCATGCATCGGCCTGCGCGATCCGCGCCAGGATCTTGGCCTCCAGCGAGTGCCAGTAGGCCGGATCGGCCGGCGCCGCGTACAGCTCGCGCAGCGTGCCGGTCACCGGATCTTCACGCCCATTCGGGCCGATTCGCCATGTCCCACTCATCGTTCGCTCCAGAGATCGTCAAGCGCACGCCTCAGCGCGGCGCGTGCGTGATGAAGGTCCGATCGAGCCGTCCCCTCGGGCATGCCGAGCATCTCGCCGATCTCGGCATGGGTGAAGCCTTCGACGTCGTGCAACACGATCACCGACCGTTGCCGCGCGGTCAGGTCGCCCAGGCCGGCAATGAGCCGCCGCCTCAGCTCGTCCGACTCGGCCGGATCCCGGAACGGGAGCGCCACCGAGTCGGGGAGGCTATCGGCATCCCGGACCCTGCGCCGGCGGCCGAGGTCGAGCGCGGCGTTGGCGACGATGCGATGCAGCCAGGCGCCGAACGGTTGCTCGGGTCGAAAGCGGTCCAGCGCCCGGTACGCGTGCAGAAACGCATCCTGCACGGCGTCTTCGGCATCCTCGTGCGTGACCGTGATCGCCCGGGCCACGGCATATGCGCGCCGCTGATGGAGGCGCACCAGCTCGGCGAACGCATCGTGGCTGCCGCGCTGCGCGCTCCGGATCAGCTCCCGCTCGCGCCGGCGAGCGCCCGAATCACCGGGATCCAAGACCGGGGCGATCGAGAGGGATGGCACGGCCGTCATCGAGGTCACAGGACGTTCTCGCAATCATTACGTGCGCCGAGGCCGGAACGTTGGAAGTTGTGACGCTGTGCGGGCCGGTGCGACTCAGCCGGCGAGGCCGAGCGCGGACGCCTCGCGCCGCATCGCCCCGATCACGAATTCAATGTGCTCGTCGAGCTCCACGCCCAGCTCGGCGGCTCCGGTGAGGACGTCGTCGCGATTCACGCCGCGCGCGAATGCCTTGTCCTTCATCTTCTTCCGCACCGAGCGGGCATCCACCTCGTGCAGGCTCTTGCTCGGCCGAACGAGCGCCGTGGCCGTGATCAGTCCGGTCAGCTCGTCGACGGCGAAGAGTGCCCTGGCCATGCGCGAGGCGCGCGCCACGCCCGAGTACGTGGCGTGGCCGAGAATGGCCTCGAGCACATCCGGTGGATAGCCTCGCTCGCGCAGCAGCCGGACGCCAAAGGCCGGGTGCCCATCCGTGGGCGAGTGCTCCGGGTTGGGGTAGCGCTCGTAGTCGAAGTCGTGCAGCAGGCCGGCGAGCCCCCAGCGGTCCGGGTCTTCGCCGAAGCGCTCGGCGTACGCGCGCATGGCGGCTTCCACCGCCAGCATGTGCTTCCGGAGCGAGTCACTCGCCGTGTACTCGTGCATGAGCGCGAGGGCATCCGCGCGCGAGGGCAGGGAATCGGTGGTCATGCGGGCTCCGCGCGAATGGCGCGTGCTGGAAGTCTTGGGGCGGGACATCGGGCGCGGTCTCGCTCACGGAGCACCGTGAGCCGTCACGCGTCAGTGCGTTGCTGCGGCGGCCGGCTCGGCGTGGGCGGCGAACTTCGCGTTCGTGAGCTTCACGATCGTGAACGTCACGACGCCCAGGAAGACGAGGGCGACGAGCAAGCCAAGAAAGCCTGACCGAAAATCCTCTGGACGCGGCGGTGCTGACATCTGGGTGCCGTCTCCTGTGAAGTATGCGCGTGGTGCGTGGTGCGGAGGTGATCTGTCGTGGGTTACTTCACCCGCACCGAGTTGATGGCATCGTTCTGCTTGATCTGCTTCATCACGTCCAGCCCTTCGACGACCTTCCCGAACACGGTGTGCACGCCGTTCAGGTGGCGGGTGTTGGGCTCGTTCAGCACCATGAAGAACTGGCTGCCGCCGGTATCCTTACCGGCGTGCGCCATGGAGAGCGCGCCAACCTCGTGCTTGCGCGGGTTGTTCGCCGTCTCGCACTTGATCGTATAGCCAGGGCCGCCGGTGCCGACAGGTCCCTTCGCGTGCTCGCCACCCTTGGAGTAGGGATCGCCGCCCTGGACCACGAAATCGGGGATGACCCGGTGAAACTTCACGCCGTCGTAGAAGCCGGAGTTCGCCAGCTTCTCGAAGTTCTGGACGGTCATCGGCGCGTCCTTGTCGTACAGCTCCGCGACGATGGTACCGCGGGTCGTCTCGAACGTGGCACGCATGAGGGGACCTCTGGAAAGGATGTATCCCGGAAAGGTAATCGACTCGGGCGAGCCGTCACACTCGCGCCGAGGGGCACAGATCGGCGAGGAAGCACTCCCCGCAGCGGGGCGCGCGCGCCTCGCAGATCGCGCGGCCATGGTCGATGAGCAGGTGTGCCAGCACCGTCCAGTGGTCGCGCGGAAAGAGCGGCAGGAGCGCCTGCTCGATGCGCACCGGGTCGGTCTCGCGCGTGAGCCCGAGCCGCTGGCTCAACCGCGTCACGTGCGTGTCGACGACGATGCCCTCGTTGCGCCCGAACGCGTTGCCAAGGATCACGTTCGCCGTCTTGCGCCCGACACCCGGCAGCTTCGTCAGCTCGTCCATGGTCGACGGCACCTGGCCGTCGTGGCGCTCGACGAGCGCCCGGGCCATGCCGCGCAAACTCTTCGCCTTGCTGCGGAAGAAGCCCGTGCTCTTGATCAGCGCTTCGAGCTCCTCGGTGTCGGCGTCGGCCATCGCTCGAGCGTCGGGGAAGCGGGCGAACAGCGCGGGCGTGACCATGTTGACGCGGGCGTCGGTGCACTGCGCGCTGAGGATCGTGGCCACCAGCAGCTCGAACGCGTCGCGATGGTGGAGCGAGCACCGCGCGTCGGGGTAGGCGCTCTTGAGACGCGTCAGGTACTCGGCGGCGCGCGCGGCAGGGGATATCCGAGGCCGGCGTGGCGTCTTCGCCGTGCTCCGCTTCGCGTTCCTCACGATCGAGCCCTCCTCCGTCGGGCGCGCGCAACGACCTCGTCGGCGCTCAGTGTGTTGAGCACGTCGCGAGCCTCGAGCCACCCTTTCCTGGCGATCCCGATGCCGAGCTCGACGTTATCGAGTGCCTGCGTGGAGTGCGCATCGGGTCCGATCTCGATCGTTACACCGCGCAGCTTGGCGTCGTGGCAGAGCCGCCAATCGAGATCGAGCCGATGCGGATCGGCGTTCAGCTCGACGGCCACGCCCGTCTCGGCAGCTTTCTCGAGCACCGCCTGCATGTCGATCGGGTAGGGCTCGCGGGTGAGCAGCAGGCGACCCGTCGGATGGCCGAGAATGGTCATGTGCGGGTCGTCCAGCGCGCGCAGCACGCGCTCGGTCATCGCCGCCTGGTCCAGGCCGAACCGCGAGTGAATGGACGCGATCACGTAGTCGAACTGGTCGAGCAGCTCCGGCTCGTAGTCGATGCGCCCGTCGGCGAGGATGTCGGCCTCGATGCCCTTGAGGACGCGGAAGTCGTCGAGCTCGTCGTTGACGCGATCGATCTCATCGCGCTGCGCGGCGACCGCGTCGCGCGAGAGGCCGCCGGCGTAGAAGGCCGACTGCGAGTGGTCGGAGATTCCCAGATAGCTCCAGCCGCGCGCTCTGGCCGCCGCCGCCATCTCGGCGACCGTCGCCTTGCCGTCGGAGTATTGCGAGTGACAATGCAGGACACCGCGAATGTCACGACCTGTGATCAGCTCCGGCAGCGAGCGGCGGCCGGCGGCGGCCACCTCGCCGCGTCCTTCCCGCAGCTCCGGCTCGATGTACTCCAGGCCGAGCGCGGCGTAGAACGTCAGCTCGTCAGGCACGTCGAGCACCCTGCCGTCGGCAGCGCGCAGCTCATCTTCGACGATGGCCAGCCCCTGTTCCCTCGCGATCGATCGCACGTCGCGCTCGTGCTCGGTGCTTCCCGTCGCGCGCCAGAGCGCGACGCCGAACCGCTCCGGCTCCACGCAATGGAGGTCGAGCAGCGTGCCATCGACGAAGCGGATGGAAATCGAGCGCCCGCCCATCCCGATCACATCGCGCACCGAGGGGGCGCGGGCGAAGGAGGCCGCGACGACCGCGGGCGCATCCGTGCAAGCGGCAACGATGTCGATGTCGCGCACGACCTCGCGGCGCCGGCGCAGCGATCCCGCGATCGCCGCGCGATCCACGTGCGGGTGCTGCTCCACGGCGGCCAGCAGTCGGCGCGCCTCGATCGCCCCGTGCGGGAACAGGACGTACGCCCGCGTCTCGCGCAGGTACGCGATTCCCTTGAGGATCTTGGCGGCGGTCCTGGCGCCGAACCGGGGGAGCGTGGCGAGCCGGCCATCGCGCGCCGCTTCCTCCAGCTCGTGGAGCGTCTCGATGCCGAGTCCCTGGTGGATGACGTGGATCTTCGCCGTGCCGAGCCCCGGCACCCGTCGCATCTCGAGTAGCCCCTCAGGCGTATCCTCGCGAAGCTGCTCGAAGTACGTGGATTCGCCCGTCTCCACCAGCTCGCCGATCACCGAGAGCGTCGCCGGGCCGATGCCTCGCATGCCGGCGAGCCCGCCCGAGCGGTAGAGCGGGCCCAGGTCGTCCGTCTCGACGGACCCTACGGCGCGCGCCGCCGTGCGGTAGGCCATCGACTTGAATCGGTTCTCTCCGCGCAGCTCGAGGAGATCGCCGATCTGGTTCAGCACGTGCGCGACGGTGCGGGCATCCATCACCGAAAGATACGCAGGTTGCGCGTGGCGCGTAGCGCGTAGCGCGTGGGGTACCCGGACCAGCTACCGCCCTCGCGCGCCACGCGCCACGCGCCACGCGCTACGCGCCACGCACCACGCGCAAGTGCGGCAGCTTGCTCTCGCCGTCCGCGGCGCTTCCCGACTCGGCGATCAGCTGGTCGGTGTTGCGGTCGATGTGGTGGAGCGCGCGGATCACGAGCGCCTGGAGCTCGCTCGTCGTGGCCAGCGTGAGGTGGCCGTGTCGCGCGCTGCCTGGCGTCAGGTCCGCGAATGGCGCGTCGTTCTCGCGCCACGGATGCTCGGCCAGCGCCGGCGCCGAGCGCGGGTCGAGATCGGTGCGGTACGACACGAGCGACAGGCCGGCCCGATCCGGACGCATGCCGAGCACGAGCTGCGCGCGCAGGTGGACACCCGTCTCCGGTGCCGGCTCGGTGTCGTCCACGACGACGAATATCCCGTCGGCGGGCTCGTACGGCGCATCGACCGACACGCGCGCCCAGATGCGCTGCTCGGGCAGCTGTAGGTAGCACGATGGGCAGCCGGCCAGCCGCCAGTCCTCGAGACTCGCGTGCGGCGCCGTGAGGAGGTCCACCACCTCGGGGTCGAAGGTGTACAGTCGCCGGCCGAAGCTCCAGAACTGGAATCCGTGGTACAGGAGCTCGGCGAACTCCTCCAGCGAATCCGGTGGTGCGTCATCGGGCACGATCTCCTTGAGCGTGGCGCCGACGTGCCCGAGGAGGACGAACTGATCGCGGCGCCGGGTGTCGCGCCCCCGCTGCTCGGCTTCGGCGCGGATGGCCGGAAAGGCAGTGATCTCGAGCGGCTCGAGGACGAGCTCGTACGGCGTGATGCGCGCGGTCACGCCGCCTCAACGGGCACGATTCAGGCCGGCTGCTCCTCCGCACCGGCCACGGTTCGCAGCCGGCGAACGAGCTCGTGCAGCTGTCGCTCGGTGAGATCGATCTCCTGTGCCGCCGCGTTCACGTCGATGAGTCCCGCGCGCATGGAGACCGCCACCTGATTGAGGTAGCGTATCTTGCGCAGCGCCTCCTCGGTGACGGCGCGGAGCGCCAGATAGCGGCGGCGGTTGCCGGCGGCGCGCCTGTGGCGCGCCACGAGCTCGTCTTCGCTGAGACGGCGCGCTTGCGCCATCACCTCGTCCTTGCTTCGTCCCGGCAGCATCGCGCGGTCGGGAATCCCCACGTCCTCCCACTCCGCCTCGGCGAACCAGAGTCGTCCCAGGAACTCCACCCCATCGTACGACACGCGGACCGAGACGTTGTACCGCACTCCGCCCACGTTGATCGTGGCGATGTGGGGCTGCACGGTCTCCTCGGGGAACTGCATGGTCGTCATCCGCGGCCAGTGCCGGCAGTCGTCTCGAGAAATCGACGGATCGCAGCGAACAGCTCGTCCGGTGCTTCAACGTACGGCACATGGCCGCTGCCGTCGAGTACGACCAGCTCGGCGTCAGGAAGCTCGTGCGCGATCGAGCGCGAGGACGACAGCGGAATCGGATCCTCAGTGCCGTGTACCACCAGCACCGGGCACGTGATCGCCCGCAGCTGCGCGGTGAAATCGAACTCGCCCAGGCTGTCCCACACCGACTGCTGCACGCGGCCCATCACGCGAAACGGGGTCAGATCGTGGGCTCGAGCCGGGTCGGCGAAGTAGCCTGCCACGCCGAGCTCGAAGAGCCGCTGCCGGTAGGCCTCGGGATCGCGCTCCCGCAGGCCGGACGCGCCGAGCTCCTGCCGCAGCCGCTGGATCTCGGCCGAGCTCTGACGGTGCGCGAACTCGGCCTCGAACTGCCGGCGATATGCGCGCGACACCGGAGCCGGATCGATGACCACCATCCGCCACGGCTGCGGCAGCCGTCCTCCCTCGTCTGCCTCGAACGACTGGATTGCGTAGAGCAGTGCCAGCAGCCCACCCCAAGAGTACCCGACGAGGGTCAGCGGCTCCAGATCGAGCTCGGCGATCACGAGCGCGAGATCGTCGACGTGGGTGCGCCAGGTGATTGGGTCCCGCTGATCGGTGCGCGACTGTCCGCCGCCACGCTGATCGTAGAATACGAGCTCGTACTCGTCGGCGAGCGCGAGCATCTGAGGCAGCAGATAGTCGTGGTGCGCGCCCGGGCCGCCGTGTAGCACCAGCAGCCTGGGCGCTCCTTCCGGCCCGTACGCCGCCCAGTAGAGCGGTACGGCCGTGCTAGTAGTGTGGCCGGAGCGCACTCAAGGGATCGCCGCCGCGGCCGCTACATCGGTGGGACTCTTGTAGACTACTCCGTTCTTCATCACGAACACCGTGCGCTCCATGGTGCGAATGTCCTGCATGGGATCGCCGGGAACGGCGACGATGTCGGCCAGTTTGCCCGCGGCGAGTGTACCCAGGCGCTCCTCCCAACCAAGGAGCTTGGCGGCGTTCGAGGTGCCGGCGACGATCGCATCCATGGGCGACATGCCGCCCCACTGCACCAAAAGCGTGAACTCGTGGCCGTTCGTGCCGTGCGGGATCACACCGGAATCGGTGCCCAGCGCGATCGGCACCTTGTTGGCGACGGCGATCTTGATACCCGCGCGCATCGCGCGCGCCGCGGCCTTGGCCTTCTCGGCGCGCAGCCCGGTGAGCACCCCACTGTCCGCGGCGCGCTCCACCGCCTCACCCGCCATCAGCGTCGGCACCAGAAACGTCCCGCGCTCGGCCATCAGCCGCGCGCCTTCGACATCCAGGAACGAGCCGTGCTCGATGGACGCCACACCGGCGCGCGTGGCGATCTTGATCCCCTCCGTGCCGTGTGCGTGCGCCGCCACCTTGCGCTCGAGCTTGCCGGCCTCGTCCACCATCGCCTTGAGCTCGTCGTAGGTATACTGCGGCACGCCGACCGCGTCACCCTCCGAGAGCACGCCACCGGTCGCGCACGTCTTGATGACGTCGGCGCCGTACTTCACCTGGTAGCGCACGGCGGCACGCACCTGGTCGGGACCATCGGCGATCCCGTCCTTCACCGTCCCATCGAGCAGGCCGGGACGATATCCGTTGTCATCGCAGTGTCCTCCCGTAATGCCGAGCGAGTGCGCTGCCGTCTGCATGCGCGGCCCTGGAATCCGTCCAGTCTCGATCGCGTGGCGGAGCGCCACGTCATCGAAGTTCCCCGTGCCCACGTTCCGGATGGAGGTGAAGCCGGCCATCAGGGTCTTTTCCGCGTTGGGCACACCCAGGATCGCGCCGAACGATGGATAGTCGCGCACCGACGATGCATCCCAACCCGGATCGCCGAGAACCCGCCCGATGACGTGGGTGTGTGCATCGACGAAGCCGGGAAGCAGGGTGGCATCGCCCAGATCGATCGTGCGCGCTCCGGCGGGAATCCTCACGCTCTCCGCGCGCCCGACGGCGACGATCTTGTCGTCGGTCACCACCACCACGCCGTTACGGACGGGCGCGGCACCGGTGCCGTCGATCAGTCGCGCGGCGCGAAGAACGACCGTCCCCGAGCCTTTCGCCTCCTGGGCGACGACGCCGGAAGGCACCGCGAGCAGCAGCCCCAGGAGCGCGGCGCGTAGGTGCGGCATGAGCATGTTTCCCTCGCTGTGAGTGTGAGCCGCCGATCGCGGCGTGGTCAGCCGCGACGTCGCAGCGTCGCGCGCAAGGTCATGCGGCGCCCGTCGCGCACGACCACGACATTCACCGTGTCACCCGGCTTGTGGGCGCGTAGCGCGTCGGTGAACTCGTACAGGTCTTTCACCGGCCGCCCGCCGAACTCGACGATCACGTCGCCCGCGCGCACGCCCGCCGAGTCGGCCGGACTCGCCTCGCGCACGCCCGTGACGCGAACGCCGTTCACATCGACGGCGCCCATGTCGGGGATCGATCCGAAGTACGCGCCGTAGCCGCGCCCCGAGGACGCCACCGGTGCCGGCGGAGCGGTGCGAATGGGCGTCAGCTTCGACGCGTCGGCGATGAGCCGCGTCAATCGCTCGGCGTACTCGATCACCCGGGTAGTGCCCTCGATGTTGATCTTGTGGGCATCATCGGTGGCGCGATGGTAGTCCTCGTGCAGGTCGGTGAAGAGGTGCAGCACGGGGATCCCTTTCGCGTAGAACGCGCTGTGATCCGATGGTCCGAAACCGTCGCCGATCGTGCGCAGGCTGAGGCCGCTGGGCACATTGGCGCTGTCCACCAGCGCCGGCAGCTCGGTGGCCGTGCCGGTGCCATAGATGATCAGCTTGTCGTCGCGCATGCGTCCGACCATATCGAAGTTGATCATCGCGACCACGCTGTCGATGGGCACCGGCGGCCGGTTGACGAACTCTCTGGCGCCGAGCAGGCCCAGCTCTTCGCCCGAGAAGTGCGCGACGATCACCGAGCGGCGCGGCGGACGCGCTGCCAGGAGACGCGCGAGCTCCATGACGGAGACCGTGCCCGACGCGTTGTCGTCGGCGCCGTTTCGAATCTCGGCCCCGCGGTCGGGGTCGAGCGCACCGAAGCTGCCCCGGCCCAGATGGTCGAAGTGCGCGCCGAGCACGACGTACTCGTTGCGCATGGAGGGGTCGCTGCCGCGAATGAGCGCCACTACGTTCTGTGTGGGCAATCTGGCGGAGAGCCCAGCCCGCGACGCCGCGACCGATGTGGCGTTGAAGCGCTGGAGCCATCCGCGCTCGCACGCGGGCGCCGCCTCAGCCGGAACGCACAGCTGCTGGAGGCCAAGCATCTCGTAGCGCCGGGCGATGTAGGCCGCGGCGCTGTCGTTGCCCGCGGTACCCGTGGCGCGCCCTTCGAGCGCGTCGCTGGCCAGGTACGTGATGTCCCGACGAACGGACGCGCTGTCGGCGCCGGTGCGCACCGGCGTACTCGCGTTCGCGTGACAGCCGAGCGCGACGAGCGCCGCGGCAGCGAGGGTAATGGCGCGCGCCAGGAGGCGTGACGGGACCGGTGTGGTGGGGGTGAGCATCGTTCTCGTATGTTATCGGCTCATACGGCGCCCCGCAAAGGTATCGTGCCCACTCTCGCTCTCGCACTCATTCCGCGCGCCGTGGCGCTCAACCTCGCGCTCGGCGCCATCGTCGCAGCGATCAAGCTGCCGGTGTACCTCGATAGCGTGGGAACGATCCTCGTCGGCGCGCTCGCCGGGCCGTGGGCGGGGATCGTGACGGGCATTGCCTCCAACACGGTGCTCGGCGTTCTTTCGTCGCCGATCTTCTTCGCCTTCATCCCCGTGGCGTCGATCATCGGTGCGCTCGCCGGCGTCGCCGGTCGACGGGGCGCCTTTCGCACGACCGCGCGCGCCATCGTCACCGGAGCGGTGATCGGCCTCGCCGCCGGCTCCGCGTCGGTGCCCATCGTGATCGCCCTGTTCGGCGGGGTGACCGCCAGCGGAACTGGGGTGGTCACGATCATCCTCCGGGCGCTCGGTCTGCCGCTGCCGCTCGCGGCAGGGATCGCGAGTGTCGCCACCGACGTGGTCGATAAGACGATCGCCTGCGCCATCGTCGCGCTCGTCATCACGAGACTCCCTCGTCGCATCACGGCGCGCTTCGGCGTGACGCAGGCAACGTGAGCGCGGCGCTGGATCGCTGGAACCCGCTCACGCCGCTCGCGGGCGCGCTGCTGCTGGTGGCCGTCGCGTACGGCGGCAGCCAGCCGGCGGCGGCGATCGTGTCGCTCGTCCTGGCGCTCGCGCTGGCCTGGAGCAGCGGTGCCGGCAAGAGCGTGACCGGACTCGCGGTGGCAGTGGGGCTTCCGACGTTTCTGCTGCTCTTCGTGATGAATGGCGTGGCGGCGATCGAGAGCGACCACGTCATCCGGATCGGTGCCCTTCGTGTCGCGCCCGATGCGGCGCGTGATGCGGCGGAGATCAGTCTGCGACTCTCGGCCGCGGTCGCCTCACTGGGATGGCTCATCACGGGCGTGTCGCACCGCAAGCTGACTCAGGCGCTCGCGCAGCGTGGGCTGCCGGCGTGGGCGGTATACGTCGTGGTGGCATCGCTCGAGGCGGTTCCTCTGGCGAGACGGCGAGCGCAAGAGGTGCTCGACGCGCAGCGCTGCCGGGGGCTGACCGTTGGCGGCGGTGTGCTGCATCGCGCACGTGTTCTCACGTCGCTCGCCGGCCCCGTGCTGGTGTCGCTGGTCACCGAGTCGGAGGAGCGAGCGCTGGCGCTCGATGCGCGCGGCTTCGTGGCAAACCGACGGCGTGGCGCGCTCACACCGATCACCGACCATCCAGGGGAGCGCGCCTTCCGCGCGCTTCTGTGGCTTTCGCTGGCGGCGGTAGTGATCTGGAATCTCGCCCGTTGAGCGCGGCGGGTGAGCCGCTGGTCTCGGTGCATCTGCGCCGCGTGAGCTTTGGCGCGGGCCGCGATGCGCTGCGCGACGTAGTGCTCGAGGTGGCTCGTGGTGAGATCGTGGGCATCGTGGGGCACGTCGGGGCGGGGAAGACGACCCTCGCCCTGGCCGCCGCCGGTCTGCTCGGGCGCAGCGTTCCGGCGCGCATCGACGGTGAGATCGTGCATCCGGCCGGCGCAGATCCCGCCGCCGCCTTCGTGTTCGCCAATCCATGGACGCAGCTCACGGAGCTCGGCGGAACGGTGGAGGAGGAAATCGCCGTCGGCCCGGAGAATCAGGCACTGTCCACGGAACAGATTCGGTCCCGGGTGGACGCCGCCCTCCAGACCGCGCAGGTCTCGTTGCTGGCGCATCGGGCTCCCTATGAGCTGTCGGGAGGGGAGGTGCAGCGGGTGGCGCTGGCATCGGCGCTCGCTCTCGACACGCCTCTGCTGGTGCTCGATGAGCCGACGTCGCAGCTCGACCCCGACTCCTCTCGCCCCTTTGCGGCCCTGCTGCGATCCCTCGCCGCCGCCGGCAAGGGGCTCGTCCTCATCGAGCAGGACCTCGAACTGGTGCGCGCGGTCGCATCGCGCGTGCTCGTCCTCGCCGATGGCACCCCGCTCGCGGCCGGATCGGCAGGCGAGATCCTCGATCGCTGGCCGCCACTCGATCCGCGCCTTGGCGCCCTTCCGCAGCTGGTGCCGCCTAACGACGTAGCCCGTGCGTCGGCGCCGAGGCGAGAGGACGCCACGCTGTTGCGTGTGCGCGATCTCATCGCCGGCTACGACGACCGCGAGGTGCTCCGTGGTGTGACGCTCGACCTGCCGCGGGGTACGGCCATGGCGTGGTTGGGACGCAACGGAGCGGGGAAGACGACTCTGGCGCGGACGATCATTGGTCTGGTCACTCATCGCGCCGGCACGATCGAGGTGGACGGCGTCTCGATCGGATCGCTCCCGGTGGAGATGCGTGCCCGCTACGTGGGGATGGTATTCCAGGATCCCGGACGGCAGCTCTTCTCGAGGACGCTCCTCGATGAGGTGCTGTTCGGCCCGCGGGCGCTGGGACTCCACGGAACCGACGCGGACCGCTTGGCGCGCGAGGCGCTGGCGCTCGTGGGGCTGGAGCAGTGCGAGCACACACACCCGGCAGACCTCTCCCCGCAGGCGCAACGGCTCCTGGCCATCGCTTGCGCACTGGCATCGGGCCCTCCGCTCCTCATTCTGGACGAGCCCACGGCCGGCCAGGACGCCGCAGGCCGAGCCCAGATCGCCCGCGCCATCGCTTACCAGCGGGAACGGGGCGCCGCCGCCATCATCACGCACGACGCGCACTTCGCCAGCCGCGTCTGCGACGCCGCCGTTACCATGGACGGTGGTCGCCTCGTCTATATGTAGCGGGTAGCGGGGCGGTCCAATGACGATCGTGATGGGAGTGGAGTGAGCGGCACAGCCTGGAGTGAGGGCATGCGTGGTTGGTGAACCCATCACTCTGCCCTCATGCGCTTCGCTCTGGTCGTTGTCACTCCATCCAACTCTCGTTACCCGCATCACGGCCCCTCTCCGCGTTAGGCACCAGTCGCTATCCGCAACCTGCAACCCGCAAACGGCCATGTCCTACTCGCTCACCTTCGCGCGTCACTTCGCCCGCCTGGTTTGGCTGCAGATCAACGAAGGCGAATCGTCGTACGACGCGCACATGGCCACCCTCCGGGCGCTCGTGGACAACTCGGCCGAGGGCTCGATTACCCTCGGCACGCAGGGGTGGCAGCTGTGCGTGAACGGCGCGGCATTGCCGGAGCGCTTCACCGGCGCGCAGGACTTGAGCGCTCAGCTGATTGGCCATTCGGTTGCCGAACTGACGATCGATCAGCACGCGTCGCCAGGCGACATCCTGGGGCTCGCGCGCATCCTGGCCAGTGAGCCCGTGCCAGGATATGGCGGGCAGGAGGTGCCCGAACGGCTGGCAGCACTGGGGGCGACGAAGGTCAGCGTGCGCCTGGAGATGACCGCATCCGATGCGGCGCCGGTGGCGGCGGAAGCGGGCGACACGGCGAAGGAAGAGGATGACGACCTCATCCACGAGCAGGATCCCGACCAGTTGTATCAGGTCTTCACCGCGGTGGAGACGCCCAAGGGGTCGATGGTCAAGCTCTTCGAGGAGCTCGATGCCAGCCGGTCCGATCCGGAGATGGTGCGGCAGCTGGACGCACTCGTGAAGCTGGCGACCGAATCCGCGTCGCTGTCGCGCGTGGACATCGTGTCCGACGTCCTCCACGGCCTGGTCACCCGTGAGGCCGACGCCACCGATCGCGCCAAGAGGCGTGTGCTCGGCATGGCCATACGCCGGCTCACGAAGCCAGCGATCATGGAATGCGTGACGCGACTGCTGCCACGCCGTCGTGAGAACGAAGACCAGTACATGACCATCCTGCGCCGCGTCGGGGATGACGGGGTGGAAGCGCTGGTGGACTCCCTGATCTCCGCGCCCTCCATCGCCGACCGTCGCGCGTACTTCGACGCGCTCCTCAAGCTGAAGTCCGGGCTGCGGACGCTGGTCTACATGCTCGGTGACGAGCGGTGGTACGTGGTCCGGAACGCGGTCGAGCTGCTCGGTGAGATGCGCTTTGCCGAGGCCGCTCCCCAGGTCACGAGGTTGCTGGAGCACCCGAACGATCGCGTGCGGACAGCTGCCTCCGCGGCACTGGCGAAGTTCGACAGCGTAGAGGGCGCCAAGGGAGTGCGCGCGGCGCTGCGCGATGCGCACTCCGCCGACGTGCGCGAGCGCGCCGCCGAGACGCTCTCCCGCGCGCGCGGCCCGGAGGCCACGGAGATGCTCGCGCGAGCGCTCGATCGCGAAGAAGATCCTCGCGTACAGATGGCCCTCCTCACCGCGCTCGGGCAGATCGCATCACCCGAGGCGATCGACAAGCTCATCGAAGTGGCGAGGGGGGAAGGAAGCATTTTCCGCCGGCGCGGTACGCCGCTGCGGGTGGCGGCGGTGCAGGCGTTGGGCGAGGTGAAGAGCGAGATGGCCAGCTCGGCACTGCACGACCTGCTGCGCGACAAGCAGAAGGAAGTGCGCGGCGCCGCCTCGTGGGTGATGATGGGGCGCCGAAAAGGGAACGGAAAGCGCGGCGGGTGAGTCGGGGCGCGCTCAGCGCGCCGTGAAGTCCGTGCCGTCGGCCACCGCGCGGCAGCAGACCGCGATGAGCTCTGCCGCGTGGTCGATGTCGTCGAGGCTCACCATCTCGTTCGGCGAGTGCATGTAGCGGTTGGGGATGCTCACCAGTCCCGTGGCCACGCCTTGCCTCGCGATGTGGATCGAATCGGCGTCCGTCCCCGTATCGCGAGCTGCCGCTTGCACGGTGTGCGGAATCCGCTTCTCCTCCGCGCTCTCGCGCAGCAGGCGGAACACTACCGGCGACAGGATCGCGCCGCGCGCCAGCGCCGGCCCACTCCCGAGTGACCGTTCGCCGACCTCCTTCTTCTCCATGTTCGGATGATCGGTGGCGAAGGTGACATCGATGACGATCGCCATGCGCGCGTCGATGCACGAGGCGCAGATGAGTGCGCCCCCGCCGTGCCAGGCGATCTCTTCCTGCGTCGTCGCCGCGGCGACGACCTTGGCCTTGCCCGGCTTCCTGGCGTAGCGGCGCAGTGCCTCCAGCGCCACGAAGGCACCCACGCGGTCGTCGATCGAGCGCGAGACCAGGCGATTGCCCGGGAACTCCATCGACCGCGCATCGATCACGCCTGCGTCCCCGACGCTCAGCCGCCCCTCGGCGTCGGCGCGGGAGGTGGCACCAATGTCGACCCACAGATCGGCGATCTTCGACGCCCGCTCACGGTCTTCGTTCTTGATGAGATGGATGGGCTTCTTCCCGATCACGCCGAACACATCGCCGCCGCGGCCCGCGAAGCGCACCCGCTGCCCGACGAGCACCTGCGAATCCCACCCTCCGATCCCCTGCACGTACACGAACCCATCGTCGTCGATGTAGGTGACGATGAGACCTATCTCGTCGATGTGTCCGGCGAGCAGGATGGTGGGCGAGCCGTCCGGGTTGACGACGGCGACGCTGTTGCCGGCAACGTCGCCGCTCACCTCGTGCGCGAAGCTCCTGGCCTCGTCGCGCCAGACGGTGGCCGCGGCGGCCTCGAAGCCGGACGGGCCCGGTGTGTCGAGCAATCGCTTGAGAAAGGCGAGCGAAGAGTCTGAGAGCATAGACGTTAACTGGACGATTCAGGTGTGCCGACCTTCACGAAACGCGACGGGCAACGGCCGCGGCCGCCGCTGCCTCAACTGTGCAGCAGGACAGCGCGATCGGTATCCGGCGGCGGGAAGATTGCCGGATGCAGGATGGCCGCCAGAGTCTCGACACCAGTGACGAGTCCAGGGCCCGGCCGACTGAGCAGCGCCCTGGCCTCCACCGCCCACACGCGAGCGCGCGCCATCCACCGCCACGCCTCCGTGTGCGCGAGCGCGTGACCCTCGGCGACTGCGCGCTCCAGCGCGTAGCCGCACGGAGCCATGATCACCACGTCGGGTGACGCGGACGCCACATCGGCATCGGCGACCGCACGCGAGCGCTCACCCGCGCGCGCCATGACCTCGATGCCCCCCGCCCGATGCACCATCTCCGGTACCCAGTGGCCGGCCGTGAAGATCGGATCGGTCCATTCGATCACCGCGACGCGCGGCCGAGGCGCGGCGGCCCGGCCAAGTGCCTCGTGCACGCCACGCATACGGTTTACGAGCGCTGCCACGACCGTGCGCGCCCGTCCTTCGAGCTCCAGCGCCCGACCTACGCTCAGGATGTCATCCATCACTCCGTCGAGGGTGCCGGCGCCGAGCGTCACCACAATCGGACTTCCCGTCAGGCGATCGGCCAGCGCGCGGACGTCGCCCTCCCGGACGGCGCATACATCACACACCGCCTGCGTCAGAATGACGTCAGGCGCAAGGGCGGCGATCAGGGCTTCGTCCAGCGCGTAGAGTGCCTCGCCGCGCTCGCTGGCCGCGCGCACCAGACGGTCCACCTCACCGGCCGGTGCGTGGGACGGGATAGCCGATCGCGTGACGATGGGTACCGGCGATGCGCGCGCTGGTGCCTCGCATTCGTGAGTAACGCCGACCAGCGTGTCGCCGGCGCCGAGCGCGGCGACGATGTCGGTGGCGCCCGGAAGGAGCGAGACGATGCGCATGGCGGAATATGCCGCCCTACGCTTTTGCCTCGCCAGGCGTGCGGGGCGGACGGCGCCGCGCGTATCGCACGAAGAGCCACCGCGCCAGCAAGGCGATGGCCGCCACGGGGATGAGGACGCCGAGTGACTCGATGAGCCAGGCGATGAACAGCACGAAGTTCCGCCAGGCGCCGCGGAAGGCATCGCCGATCACGCTCGATCCTGGCCGCGCGCTGAGAATCGGTACGGGCTCGTGCACGGTGACGGTGAGGGTACTCACCGCCACGCGACTGCGCAGGTAGCGCAGGCGTCCCTCGTAGCGCTCGATCTCCTCACGCACGCGGGCCAGCTCGCGCTCCACGCTCAACACGTCCTGAAGCCTGCCGGTTCTGTTACCGAGCAGCTCGATGAGGCGCGTCTCGAGGCGGCGCGAGTTGGCGACCCGAGCGCTCACGTCCACGAACTCCTCCCCCACATCCTGTGTGGCGATGTTCACCGATTCGACTTCGCCGATGGATGCGAGTCCGCTGACCGCCTGATCGAAGCGGGGCGCCGGCATCTTCAGCTCGATCGTGGCCTGGCGCAGCTGCTCGTCGCCGGTCTGCATCGAGGTGTTGGCGACGTAGCCGCCGATGCGCTGGGCGAGCTGGCGCACCTGGACGACCGCCGGCTCGAGCGAATCCACCTCGACGCGGGCATCGCCGGTGCGAATGAGCATCGGCGCGATCGAGTCGGCGGCGGTGCCGGCGGTCTGGGTCGGCGGCTGTTGCTTGATCGCCGCGAGCGACATGTCCGCGTTCGCGGTCGCGCCCTCCGCCGCCGGAGCGGGCGCGCGCTCCACTGACGGTGCCCTGCCGGGGAGTGACGACGACGCCGAATCGTACGCGGCTCGCTCACCACCCTCGCACGCCGCACTCGCCGCTCCGAGTAACAGCGCCACTGCCAGCCGTCTATTCATCGGATCCTCGTTGGATGTCCGGGCGGCAACTCCGGTCTCACGCTGACGCGCCGGGTGCCTTCCTCGTGAGACGCCCGCCGAGAGAATGCTTGCACAGGGGCCCCGGGGATAGTCCCCGCATGTCGTGTCACGACGCAGACACGTGCCATCCCGGGCTTTCTCCCGCTCGGCGCTCCGGTGATATTTGGAACGCCGCGTGTTGCGCGGGATGACGGCCAGACCGCTTCCACCGGAACAGCATGCCACGTTGGTACGTGCCGCTCGCCTCGCTGACCCTCCTCCTTGCCGGGCTTGCCTGTGCGTCGGTGAGGCCGCCAGGAGGACAGCGCGAGCCGGCCTTCGTCATCTCCGATGTTCGCTACTCGGTCACCTTCGATCAGGCGAGCGCGGTCAACCGGACGCTCCACGTAGCGATGGAGTTCACGACGGCCGGAGACGGTCCCGTGGTGCTGTCACTGCCCGCGTGGACTCCCGGCGCCTACGAGATCACCTACTTCGCCCGCTGGGCCGGCAACGTTGCCGCCACCGGCGACGGGCGGCCCATCCACTGGGAGCAGGCGGATCACGATAGCTGGCGCTTGCACACCAGAGGCGCGCGCAACATCACGCTGGCGTACGACTATCACGCCGACACGCTCGACAACGCGATGTCATGGGCGCGCGAGGATTTCGCGTTCTTCAACGGGACAAACGTGTTCCCGTTCCCGGACGAACATCCCCTCGACTTCGCCGCCACGGTCACGATCCGCACGACCCCCGGTTGGGGAGTCGCCACCGGCATGCGGGCCACGGGCGCCCCGTTCACGTATCAGGCGTCGAGCTACCACGATCTCGTGGACATGCCGTTCTTCGTGGGCCGCTTCGACTACGACAGCGCGCTCGTAGCCGATCGCTGGACGCGGCTGGCCACCTACCCGCCTCGCGCGCTGACTGGGGCGCAACGCGCCCGCTTCTGGGAGCAGATCCAGAAGATGATCCCGCCCCAGATCGCCGTCTTCGGTGAGGTGCCCTACGAGAGCTACACCACGCTCGCCGTCTTCGACTCGGCCTACGGGGGCGCGAGCGCGCTCGAGCATCAGAGCTCGCACCTCGGTATCTACTCGCCCTTCGTCGTCGGGACCGTCGTGCTTCCCTCGATCACCGCGCACGAGATCTTCCATGCCTGGAACGTGAAGCGGCTGCGGCCGGCGGAGCTCTGGCCGTATCAGTACGCCGAGGAGCAGCCGACGCCGCTCCTGTGGATGAGCGAGGGGATCACCGACTACTACGCCGATATCTCGCTCGTGCGCGGCGGCGTCATCGACTCGACGGAGTTCTTCGACCTCACGGCCGGAAAGATCGATGAAGTTGCCGACGCGCCGACGGTCGCGCTGGAGGACGCGTCCCTCGCCACCTGGGTGCGGCCGACCGATGGCACGGCGTACATCTACTATCCCAAAGGCTCGCTCGCCGGATTCATGCTCGACATCCTCATCCGCGATGCTACCGACAACCGCGCCTCGCTCGATGACGTGATGCGAGCTCTCTATCGAGAGACCTATCAACAGGGTCGGGGATTCACCACCGAGCAATTCTGGCGAGCGGCGACCACGGCGGCCGGCGGCCGTTCGTTCGCCGACTTTCACGCGCGGTATGTCGATGGCCGGGAGCCATTCCCCTGGAGCCAGATCTTGCCGTTGGCCGGCATGCGGCTGCTCACCGATACGGCCCGCGAGATTCGCCTCGGCATCACCACGGTGCCCGACCCGGGCGGCGGCGTGCTCGTGACGTCGGTGGATCCGGAAGGGACGATGGGCGCGGCCGGTGTCGAGCCTGGCGACTACCTGATCACGATCGGCGACATCCCCGTTGACGACGAGGGGTTTGCCGAGCGATTCCGTGCCGCCTTCGAAGGCCAACCGGGGGCGCCGCTTCCCATCGTCGTGCGCCGGGACGGTCAGGAGCTGGTGCTCACCGGTCGCATCCAGGTCGAGACGCGGCTCGAGCCGCGTCTCGCACCCGATCCTTCCGCGGGCGAGAAGGCGGTGCGAATCCGGGCCGGGATCCTGCGCGGCGAGACGAGGCGGGCCGACGACGCGTCGATGGCCGTGACCCCCGATACATAGATAGTCTAGGTAATCTACGGCTCGACCATCCGCCGGTAGTCCTCCACGACGTCGGCCTGCCGCGCCGCCGGTCCCGCGTACGGCGCGCGCATGAGCGCCTCGACTTCATCGATCTCGCGCGGCGCTCGCGATATCCACTCGGCGCCGCGCTCCGTGATGAAGTAGTCGTCCTCGATGCGAACCCCGATGTTCTTGTAGCGCACCACGGCCGGTCGGATGCGCTCGATCAGGGCGCGGTTGCGCGGCGTGTCGGGGAGGATGTCGAGCAGATTTTCCCGCACGTAGATGCCCGGCTCGATGGTGAACGCGTCGCCCGGCTGGATGCGCTGGGGCTCATAGTAGTATCGGGCCGGGTCGTGGACGTCGAGCCCGATGCCATGGCCGAGCCCGTGCAGGTAGAAGAGCCGTAGCTGCGGACAGCCCGTCTGCTGCGCGCCCGGGCAATCGTACGTGGCGTCGGGCGACTCGATCAGGCCGAGTCGCGCGAGGCCGGCGGCCATCACCGCCTGTGCCGAGTCATCCATGGCCTGCGCCGGTGCCCCGACGCGCAGCTGTCGCTCGGCGGCCGCCTGTGCATCGCGCACGATCTGATAGATCGCGCGCTGCTCCGGTGTGAAGGTGCCGCTCACGGGAATGGTCCGCGTGACATCGGCCGTATATCCGCGATACGAGGCACCGATGTCCATCACCACGACGTCGCCGGGTGTCGTGAAGCGGTCGTTCGCGTTGTAGTGCAGGATGGTGGAGTTCGGCCCCGAGCCCACGATCGTCGCGAAGCCCGGGCGGTCGGCACCGTTGCGACGAAACGTGTACTCGATGAGCGCCTGGAGCTCGAACTCGTTCATCCCCGGCTCGAGCGCACCCATGGCCTCACGCTGGGCGGCGACCGTGATGTCGATAGCCCGGCGGAGCAGGGCCAGCTCGGCGGCGCTCTTGTGTGCACGAAGCTGCTCCACCCTCGACGTGACATCCTCGATCTCGAGCCGGGGCCACCGTTGCCGCAGCGATGCCAGCAGCTGGCCGTCGAGCGTCAGTGCGCCCTGCGTGCCGAACGATCCGACCACGGAGAGCGGCGTGCCGGCACGCCCCAGCGAGTCGAGTACCTGTCGCAGCTCCTGCGTGGGGCGAGCGTTCAATCCGGTGTGCCTTCTCGCCTGCTCGACCCCCAAGCGGATTCCCGACCACACCTCGCGTGCCGGGTCCTTTGGCGCGACGAAGATGGTGCCCGTCACGCTCGAGCCGCGCTTGATCATCACCAGAGCGGCGTCGGGCTCGCGGATGCCGGTGAGATACAGGAAGCTCGACGACTGCGTGAACGTCTCATAGTCGTGTACCGGCTCGCGCGCTCCGAAGGCGACGAGGGCGCCATTGTCCAGGTCGCGCATGAGCGCCGCGCGCCGCTGGGCGTGCTCCTGCTGCGGGATTTGCGGGAGAAGGACGCTGGTCCAGAGTGCCAGCGCGAGCGGGACGGGAAGCAGGTGTCGCAAGGAGAGCCCCGGAACGAGTTCGGTGTCGCGAGGGGCCGATCGCGATCGAGCTAGCCGGCGACCTCCTCGCACAGATCGAGATGGCGCTTGATACACCGGTCGAGGCCGAACAGATCGACCGCACGTTGCCGCGCCCGCTCGCCCATACGCTGGCGCAACGGGGCGTCGTGCGCCAGCCGGTGCAACGCGGCGGCGAGCGCCGGGACATCTCCGGGCGGCAGCAACACGCCGCAACTCTCGTCCACGAGCTCCTCCATGGCCCCGATGTGCGACGCCACCACGGGGCAGCCGCTGGCCATCGCCTCAGCCACGGTGAGGCCGAACGCTTCCTGCCAGACGGCGGAGTGCACGAACACGTCCGTCGTCCGCAGCAGGTCGGGCAGGTCGTCGCGAAGGCCGAGGAAGGTGGTACGAGCGCTCACGCCAAGCTCGTCCGCCAGCTCTCGCAGGCTGCTCTCCTGCGGGCCATCGCCGGCGACCATGAGCCGCGCACGCGGAACGGAGAGAGCGGCGAACGCGCGAATGAGGTGCTGGACGCCTTTCTCGGGAATCAGGTTGGCAACGGCGAGGATGCGGAACTCGTTCCAGTCGGCCGGGCCGCCGCGTGGATGGTAGCGCGCGATGTCGACGCCGTTGTGGATCACACGGAAGCGGTTGGCGGGCAGGCCATAGCGTTGCCTGGCGACGCTGCCGACGTAATTCGAAACGCCGATGTGATACTTGATGCGTGACAGGGTGACGCGGTCGACGAAACGCGCGAAGCGCGAGCGGCCGGACACCGCGGCCAGGTCGTTGATGGAGCTGTGGTCCACGAACAGGACGGCGGTCGGCGCGGCCGCGAACGCCAGGAGCGCTGCCAGCTGACGGGGCGCCATGTAGTTGAGGTGGAGCACATCGTACTCGCTGGCGAGCCGGCGCACCGCGCGGGCCGGCTGGCCTTCCAGCTCGGCGAGCAGGCGCCATCGCGCGCCCACGTCCTCGAACGCGCTGCGCACGTCGTGGTGAATCGGCTCGCGCCCGTACACATCGAGCTTGTGTCCGCGCCGCTTCACCTCGTTCGCAACCGCCACCAGCCACCCCTCCCACGAGCCCAGCTTGCGTGGCGCGAACTCGCAGAGCACCCCGATGCGGAGCCCGGTGCGTGACGGCGCTCGTGGTGGCCCCTGGACGCCATCCGGCGCGGCGAGCGGGGACCCGGTCACGATGCGCTCCGCGCGATCCAGCGGCGTGGAGTCTTGCGCGTCGACGCGATGTGGTGCGGCAACGCGCTCCGTATCGATATCGGAGATCAGACGCATGCTACGTGACCCGGCTCATCCTGGCTCGGCGCCGTCACGCCGGGTTGATGCCTCTTCGATGGTACGGTGTGCCAACGTGCCTGCCCTATTTCGGTTTGCAATCGAGTGACCGGAGCGGTCAGTCCCGCCATAATCGACGGTGAACCGCCCAGTGAGGCAACCTTTGGGCTCCACGTCGGGAGCGCTTACTTCAGCAGCAGCTTGGCGATGGTCTGCAGCTGCATGTTCGACGTGCCCTCGTAGATCGTTCCGATCTTCGCGTCACGATAGAACTTCTCCACAGGGTAGTCCTTCGTGTAACCGTATCCGCCGAACAACTCGACGCACAGCGAGGTCACGCGCTCGCATACCTGCGACGAGAAGAGCTTGGCCATGGCGGCCTCGCGCGTGAACGGCTGGCCGGCATCCTTGAGGCGGGCGGCGTTGTACACCATCAGGCGCGCTGCCTCGAGCTCGGTCGCGGCCTGCGCGAGCTGGAACTGGACTGCCTGGAAGTCCGCAATCGTCTTGCCGAACTGCCGCCGCTCCTGCACGTAGCCAAGTGTCGCATCGAGCGCGCCGCGTCCAATGCCGATCATCTGCGCGCCGATTCCGATTCGTCCTTCGTTCAGCGTTTCGATGGCGATCTTGTACCCCTGTCCCACGGGGCCGAGCACGTTGGACCCGGGGACCTCGCATCCGTCGAGGATGAGCTCGGTGGTGCTCGACGCTCGAATCCCCAGTTTGTCTTCCTTCTTGCCGACGGCGAAACCGGGGAAGCCGCGCTCCACGATGAACGCCGTGATCCCCTTGTAGCCCGCCGCCGGATTCACGTTGGCGAAGACGACGAAGATCTCGGCTTCGGCGCCGTTCGTGATCCACATCTTGCGGCCGTTCAGGATCCAGCGGTCGCCCTGCTGCTCCGCGCGGGCCGCGAGCGCGAACGCATCGGACCCCGACCCCGGCTCGGACAGCGCGTACGCACCCACCTTCTCCGATGAGAGCTGCGTGAGATACGTGCGCTTCTGCGCATCCGATCCGTACCGGTTGATCGGATTGTTCACCAGCGTGTTCTGTACGTCCATGAGAATCGCCGCCGAGGCGTCGACGCGGCTGATCGCCTCGACCGCGAGTGTCACCATGAGGAGCGAGCCACCGGCGCCGCCGAACGACTCCGGTACCTCGATCCCCATGAGACCCAGCTCGAAGAACTTCGGGATGAGTTCCCGATCCAGCTGGCCGTCGCGGTCCATGGCCTGGACGCGGGGGCGCACCTGCTCCTCGGCGAACTCGGCCACCGCATCACGAAACATCGTCTCCTCGTCGGAGAGAACGGTGAGTGCTGGCCGAGTGGAGATGAGATCTGTCGTCATGGACGGAAAGCTAATCTCGAAGTGGCTCGGTGGCAGGGACGCTCGAACGCGAGCCGCTCGCGAGAGCCGCGCCGAGGCGCGCGATCCGCTCGACGACCTCCGGATCGGCGGCCGTACCGTGTGTGAGAATCGTGAGCCCGTCTCCGCTCAGGAGGATGAGCGTCAGCGGCGCTCCGGGCGTCAGCTGGCCTTCACGCGTACCCGACCAATCGACGTACTCCGCGATCGCCCGTGAGCCCGACTCGCCGAGCATCGGCCGGGGGTCGACCCCGGGACTGGCGAGAAATCGCATGCGGCCCGCGAGCTCCGCAGGCACGTGCGCGACCGGCTCGACGTCCAGCAGCAGCGCCACGCGTGCTTTCCTCAGGTCGAGCGCGTCACCGACCGGACCGGGAATCAGCTTGTCGACGGAGTTCGCCGCATCCAGGCGGACTCCCTGTTGCAGCGGGCGTCCGAGCTCGGGCCAGCCTTCGATCACCCCGCTCTCCAGTCGCGACGAAGCACTCCGCCACCGCGTGTACGCTCGTGCTGGCGCGGCCGCCTCGGGTGACTCACGAACGAGCACCGAATCGACTTCCCACGCCACGTCGTCGGTCGTTCCGCTGAAGTGGTAGGTGGTGCGCCTGCCAGAGCGCCGGATCGAGAGCCGGAAGCCTCGCCCCGATGCCGCTTCCTCGAGCACCGCGTCGTCACTCGCATGGCGTGCGGCCTCGCGGCGCCTCGCGGCGAGAACGATCACCGCCACGAGCAGGATGACCGCGCCCAGGAGGTATTCGAGCGGAACGAACAGGTCCCCGATAGCCACGTGCCGCGCGAGCCGCCTCGTGGAATGGTGAAGCTGCTAGATGAGTGCGTCGGCCTTCACCGGCGCCTCTGCCAGCTCACGGCAGCCTTCACCGCAGTGGCGCGGTGGGCTGCCTGGTGGCCGGACGCACCGATCCTCCGGGCGCGGAGGCAGGGGCGCCACGCCGGCTCGCTCCAGAATGACCTCCGCCAGCTTCTCGCTCACCCCGAACGCCGCCGACACCACATAGCGAACGCCCGGGTACCGCGTGGCCGCTTCGGCAACCATGCGCGGAATGTCGCGGGTGGAGTGCTTGCCCGGCGAGAGCATGTAGGGGAACACGACAATGTCCGTCGCGCCCGCCTCCACACACGCGGCGAACCCATCGGCCACCGTGGGCGGTGCCAGCTCCATGTGCGCGATGCGCACGATCGCCGCGTTGCCGGCCATGAGCTGCACGAGGTTTCCCATGCAGTCGAGCATGTGGTTCGCTTCCTGCCTCATCGAGCCGTGGTCAATGAGCAGAATCGCGCGCATCTGACCTCGCTAACCTTTGGTGTAGACGCTCGCCCGCGACCCGGACCGGGGGAGTCGGAACAGATGCTGGGATCACGGATCGCTGAAAGATGTCACCGCAACAGGCCATCGACCACCTCATTGGCGACCTCGCCGACCGCGACCTCGCCGACCGCGACCTCGCCGACCTCGTCCCCGTGCTGCGACGGCGGTACGGCGGCGCCGCCGTCGAGCGGCAGCTCGATAACCTTCGCCGACACGGGGCCAGCGTGGAGGATGCGCGCCTCTGGCTGTCCCAGGCGGTGCGCGGCGACTTCAAGTTCATGCCGATCGAGCACGTCGAGCGCTGCCTGTGCGGCAGCCGGCGCTCGACGCTCATCAACCGCTTCGTCTTCTGGAACCTGCTCGGCACCCGCCGCTGCGACGATTGCGGCACCCTGTTCGTTTCTCCGCGTCTCACGGCCAACGTCTTCCGCGCGCTGTTCGATGAGAGTTACTTCGATCACCGGAACGTCGAGTTCTGGGGGAGGCGGCGGCGTTCCGTCTTCGCCGATGCCCTGCGGCTGCTGCGTCGCTACTCCGCGCGCAGCGTGTTCGACGTCGGCTGCGCGTACGGGCACTTCGTCAGGCACGTCCGCGATCGCGGACTTCGTGCCACCGGCTGCGACATCTCCGCGTCGGCCGTTCGCATCGGCAGGGAGCGACTCGGTGTCGAGCTGATCGAGCGCTCCGTTGCCCGGATCCACGAGCGCGTTGGCCAGTTCGACTTCGTGGTGTCGCTCGATACGCTCTACTACACGCACGACCCGGCCAGAGACCTCACGTCGATGCGACGGCTGGTCCCGCCCGGCGGGCGCCTGCTGCTTCGCCTGCGAAACGCGCTACCATCGCTCGTTCGCGCCTCCTTCCAGGCCGCCGACGATGTGGCGCGGAGCATCCTCCCGGCGGAGCACCTTTGGGGCTTCACCCCGCGCTCGGCCCGCCTGATCCTGGAGAAGAATGGTTGGGAAGTGGAGCTGTGTGAGCCGGCCGCGTACTCTCGCACCCCGCTCTCGGCGATTACCGGGGCGCTGGTGCGGCTCAACCGCCGTGCGGGAGCGATCTTCGGCCGCATGCCCATACTCACGCACAGCTTCAACGTGGTCGCTCGCCGTGCCTGCTAATCCACTCGGCTGGCGGTATCGCGAAAGACCTCGAGCGCCAGCTCCACCTTCCCGAACGGTGCCGACACCTGAACGCCCTGCACCGAGCTGCGCACGCGCTCCAGCATCTCGCGCGCGATGGCGATTCCTTCCGCGACCGCGTGCTCCTTGGATCGCGCATTGGCGGCGCGCATGCGAGCGATGATCGCCTCGGGCACGACCACGCCGGGTACCTCGTTCGCGAGGAACTCGGCGTTGCGCGCCGAGACCAGCGGCCAGATGCCGGCAACGATCGGGATGCGCACGTGCGCGATGCGCTCGAGGAACCGCTCCAGCTGCTCGACGTCGAACACGGGCTGCGTGATGGCGTACTCGGCACCCGCATCGACCTTCCACTCGAAGCGCCGGATCTCGTGCGTCGGATCGAGCGCCGCCGGGTTTACACCGACGCCGATCGTGAAGCAGGTCGGGCTCCCGAGCGCATTCCCGCCGGGGTCGAGTCCGTGGTTGAGGCGATCCACCAGATTCGTGAGCCCGATGGAGTCGATGTCGAACACGGCCGTCGCATCCGGATAGGGCCCCATCTTCGGCGGGTCGCCGGTGATGATCAGCAAGTTGCGCAGCCCCATCGCCGCCGCGCCGAGGAGATCACTCAGCATCCCGAGGAGATTGCGGTCGCGGCAGCAGTAGTGCGTGACGGTCTCGATGCCCACGCGCTGCTCGATGAGCAAGCTGGTCATGAGGGCGCCCATGCGGCTTTGTGCGCGGGGACCATCGGGAACGTTGACGGCATTCACTCCCGCGCACTTGAGCGCGGTCACGCCTTCGAGCATCCGCGTGGCATCCACGCCACGCGGCGGCACGATCTCCACCGACGTCACGAACTCACCGGCCGCGATCCTTGCACCCCAGCGAGAGCGCTCGGCGAGGGGGACGGGCTCGATGGCCTTGGAGGACTGGGGATGGGGGATTGGAGACTGGCGACTGCCACCGTCGCCTCGGGGCGTGTCGACGGCGACGCCCGATGCACTGCCCCCACTGCCCAGTCCCCAATCCCCAGCTCCCAAACCCCGCTTCCTTGGCACCAGCGGCCGGATGCCCTCGACCATCGCCTTGATGTGCTCGGGCGTGGTCCCGCAGCAGCCGCCGATCACCTTGGCGCCGGCCTGGATGAGGTGGCGCGCGTAGGTGGCCATGTACTCCGGGCTGGCCATGTACATGGTGCGGCCGCCGACGTCGCGCGGCATGCCGGCGTTGGGCTGCGCACTGAGCTTGCGTTGCGTGACGCCGATCATTCGCTCGATGGCCTCGAGGATGGCCTGAGGGCCAACCGAGCAATTGAGCCCCACGATGTCGGCTCCCCATTCGTCGAGCGCGCGCGCGGCATCCTCCGGCGTGGCGCCGAATGGCGTGCGGCCATCTGGACCGATGGTGACCTGGGCGATGAGCGGCACGCTGGAGTCCACCTCCCGCGCGGCCAGAATGCCCTGCTCGATCTCGTTCAGGTCTCCGAAGGTCTCGAGGAGGAAGAGGTCGGCGCCACCGCCGAGCAGTGCCTCCAGCTGCTCACGGAAGTAGCTGCGCGCCTCGAGCACCCCGGTGGGGCCGAACGGCTCGATGCGCGCGCCGAGTGGTCCGACCGCGCCGGCGACCAGCGCATTGGCGCCTGCCACCTCGCGTGCGATCGTGGCGGCCGCGCGGTTGATCTCGCGCACCTGCGCCTCGAGGCCATGCTGCGCGAGCTTCAGCCGGTTGGCGCCAAAGCTATTGGTCTCCAGCACCTCCGCGCCGGCCTTGAGGTACGCGCGATGGACATCGACCACCAGCTCGGGTGAGCGAACGTTGAGCTCGTCGTAGCACTGATTGATGAACACTCCCTTCGCGTAGAGCATCGACCCCATCGCACCGTCGAAGATCACCACGCGGTCGGGGTCGAGCAGCGCGCGGGCATTGCGAGGCTCGCTCATGCCGTCGCTCCCTGCGCGGAGGCGACGCTCGCCGCACCCTCGGCATCCGAGGTGCCGACACCGCGCACCGCGTAGTACTTGGCGGCCGGATGGTGCACCACAATGGCCGCCGTGGACTGCTCCGGGATGAGCTGGAACGCGGTGCTGAGCTGCATCCCGAGCGCCTCGTCGGCTGGCAGGATCTTGAACAGCTGGACATGGTCCTCCAGCTCGGGGCACGCTGGATAGCCCCATGAGTAGCGCTTCCCCTGATCGGGGGCGATGCCGAGCTCACGCCGGACGCGGCGATGGACCCACTCGGCCAGCGCCTCGGCGGCCTCCACGGCCACGCCGTGCATGTAGTAGCCCTCACTGTACTCACCGCGGCGCTGCTGCTCCTCGAATCGGCGCGATGCTTCATCGCCGACCGTGACCACCTGGAAGGCGGCCACGTCGGTCTCGCCCGAGTCGACGCTGCGGAAGTAGTCCGCGAGGCACAGCCGCTCGCGTCCCTCCTGCCGCGGGAAGTGGAATCGCGCGATCTCGCGCAGCGATCCGCCATCGCTCTCGTACGCGGCCGGATCGTAGACGATGAGATCGTTACCCTGCGAGTGCACGGGGAAGAATCCGTACACCGCCTGTGGGGTGAGCCATCGGTCACGCATCGCCTCGTTGCGCAGCCGCTCGAGCGTGGGCGCGAACTCTTCGCGCACCATACGCTCGTACTTCTCACCGGACCCGCGCCCGCCCCATTGCAGGCGGAAGAGCTCGTCGAGATCCAGCAGGTCGAGCACCTCGGCGAGGGGGATGTCGCGCAGCACGCGCGTGCCGAAGAACGGCACCGATGGGACGGGGTTGTCGGCGGCCACGTCGCTCCTGGCGCCGGCATCGGTCCCGGTCGACACATCCTTCCCAACCTGTGTGCGCAGGAAAATGTCGTTCCGCGCGCTCTCCAGGTTCTGCCTGACGAGCTGCCCGTGACGGGCCTCGTCGATGATGGCTTCCATCGTATCGAGCCCCTCGAAGGCATCCTTGCAGTAGAACACCCCGGGCTCGTACGGCCGCTCCCCGTCCACGAACAGCGCCCGGCGGCCGAACCGGCGGTTGATCGCCGCGCCGCCGATCAGCACCGGGAAGGTGAGTCCGCGCTTGTCGAGCTCCTGCACGCAGATGGGCATCTGCTTCGACGTGGAGACGAGGAGCGCCGACAGTCCGATGGCGGTGGCGTCGACCTCGACGGCCTTGTCGATGATCGTGTTCACCGGCACCTGCTTCCCCAAATCGAAGACGGTGTAGCCGTTGTTCGAGAGAATGGTGTTGACGAGCGACTTGCCGATGTCGTGCACGTCGCCGTACACCGTGGCCAGCACCACCCGACCCTTGGTGTATCCCTCTTTCTTCTCCAGGAACTGCTCCAGGTGGCGCACCGCCTTCTTCATGGCTTCCGCCGACTGGAGGACGAACGGCAAGATGAGCTCGCCGGCGCCGAACTTGTCGCCAACCTCCTTCATCGCCGGCAGCAGCACCTCGTTGAGCACCCGCACCGGGTTCTCGCGCACGCCTGCCTCGTCGAGCGACTGCTCGATCCCGTCCTTCTTGCGGTGCACGATCTGCCAGTGAATGCGCTGATCGGGCGTCATCCCGGCCGTTGGATCGTCGCGCTCGGTGCCGCGGCTGGACGCGTCGGCCGATCGTCCCTCGAAGTACTCGATGAAGCGCTGTAGGGCGTCGGGCCGGCGGTTGAACACCAGGTCGTCGGCGAGCGCTCGCTCTTCGGTGGAGATCTCCGCGTAGGGCCGGATGTGCGCCGGGTTGACGATGGCCATGTCGAGGCCCGCCTGCACGCAGTGGTGCAGGAACACCGAGTTCAGCACGGCGCGCGCGTCGGGGGCGAGGCCGAAGCTCACGTTGCTCACACCCAGGCTCGTGAAGACGCCAGGGAGCTCGCGCTTGATGGCGCGAAGCCCCTCGATCGTTTCCTTCGCCGAGTCCACCCACTCCTGCTCGCCGGTCGCCAGCGTGAAAGTGAGATCGTCGAAGATCAGGTCTTCGGGGGCGAGCCCGTACTCGTTCACGGCGATATCGTGGATGCGGCGTGCGATTTCGAGCTTGCGGTCGCGCGTCTTGGCCATCCCTTGCTCGTCGATGGTGAGCGCGACCACGGCGGCGCCGTGCTTCTTCACCAGCGGCAGCACGGCCTCGATGCGCTGCCGCCCGTTCTCCATGTTGATGGAGTTCACGATCGCCCGGCCGGGAATGTGCTCGAGCGCGCGCTCGATCACCTCCGCCTCCGTGGAGTCGATCATGATCGGCGCCTCCACGCTCATCGAGAGGAGCTTGACCACCTTCGACATCTGCTCCGCCTCGTCGCCGCGCTCGGTGAGCGCCACGCACACGTCGAGGACGTGCGCTCCCGACTCCACCTGGTCGCGGCCCACGGCGACGACGCCTTCATAGTCGTCGTCCAGCAGCAGCCGCTTCACCTTTCGCGATCCCTGCGCGTTCACGCGCTCGCCAATGAGCAGCGGTGGCGGGTCCTGGTGCAGGGTGATGGCCCGCATGGCCGAGGACACTCGGGGGGTGTGCGTGCGTGGCGCGCGGCGCGTGGCGCCTGGCGCGTGTGGCGCGACGCTCGGCGTGTGGCGCTCCGCCGACTTCACCGCCGAGACGATCGCCGTGAGATGATCGGGCGTCGTGCCGCAGCATCCGCCCACGGCGCGAACGCCGAAGTCACGCACGAACTCGGCGAGCGCCTGCGCCATCGGCTCCGGCTCCAGCGGATACACCGCCTCGCCGACGCCCGTGTTGAGCGGCAGGCCCGCGTTCGGGATGCAGGAGATCGGGCGTGAGGCGTGCTGACCCAGGAAGCGGATCGGCTCGCGCATGTGCTCCGGCCCGGTGGAGCAATTGAGGCCGATCACATCCACGGGGAGCGCCTCGAGCGTCGTGAGCGCGCTGGCGATGTCGGTGCCGAGCAGCATGCGCCCACTCGTGTCCAGCGTCACCTGTGCCTGCAGCGCAACGCGACGTCCCAGCTCGGTGAACAGGCGCTCGATGCCGGCAATGGCCGCTTTCACCTCGAGAATATCCTGCGACGTCTCGATGAGCAGCACGTCGACTCCACCCTCCACCAGCCCTTTCGCCTGCTGATAGAAGTTCTCGCTCAGGTCCTCGAAGCTGATCGCCGAAAGCGTCGGATCGCTGCTCGATGGGAGCATGCCGGTGGGTCCCATCGAGCCGGCGACGAAGCGGGGTTGATCGGACGACGCGAACTTGGCGCACGCGGCGCGCGCGAGCTGCGCGGCGCGCACGTTCACCTGGTGCACGCGATCGCCCAGCCCCCATTCGTGCAGGCGTCGCGGCGTGCTCTGGAACGTGCAGGTTTCGACGACGTCGCATCCGACGGCCAGGAACGACTCGTGGATGCCCTGGATCACGTCCGGACGCGTGAGCACCAGGTAGTCGTTGCACCCTTCGTACGCCTTGCCGCCGAAGTCTTCGGCGGTGAGATGGTGCCGCTGGATGTTGGTTCCCATGGCGCCATCGAAGACCAGAACGCGTCGCTCGAGCGCTTCCAGGTATGGTGATCGAAAGGTCGGCTGTTTCATGTCACGGCTAAAGAAAAAGGCCCGGCGCGCACTGGCACGGGGCCGGCGCTTTAGCGGATTGTTTAACGTGGCCGCAAGTTGCCGTTAAATCGCCACGGGTTCGTTTGTGTCTGCTCATAGATCACTAACAGAATTGACGCGCAGGGGCAAGTATCGGTAATCCTTCGTGCCGATCGTCGTCCGGTTGGCGGTACCGTGGTCCAGCCGCCTGCCGGTGCCAGCCCCACACCCGCCCATGTGCCAGTGAAGCGATTCCTGCGACAGCTCGTGCCCCACCGCCTGCGTGCCCGCATCGGCGAGATGCGCTCGGTGACCTCGGCGGCCAGACGTACCTATCTCGCACGCCAGCTGAGGCGCGCCTTCGGCGTACGCGACGACCATGCCATCGCACCGCTCTCCGGTACGCGACGAGTGCTGTTCGTCTGCCACGGCAACATCATCAGGAGTCCCATGGCCGAAGCGATGCTCAGGCGAAAGTCCGAGGAGCTGGCGCCTGGTGCGCTGACGATCGAGTCAGCCGGGACGCACGCCAGAGCCGGCCGCGAAGCCGATCGACGTGCCATCGCGCTCGCTCCGGAATTCGGGCTCGACCTCGCGCGGCATTCCGCGCGCCCACTCTCCCGCGAGATCATCGATGCCGCCGAGCTCATCTTCGTGATGGATCGCCTGAACGAGAGCGAACTGCTGGCGCGGTTCCCCGACGCCGCGCCGAAGGTCCGACTGCTGGGGGCGTTCGGGCGGCGGCCGGACGAGAGCGACTGCGCGATCCCCGATCCGTACATGGAGGATGAGGAGGCAGTGCGCCACTGCTACCGTCGCCTCGAGCGCGCGCTGGAGATCGTCGTGCGCGCTCTGCACCCGTCGGCCGTGGGTCGTTAGGGAGCTCGCTGCTCCGGCGCCGGCGTCTGCCCTCGCCCCGTCGCTCGCGCTCGTTCCTCAACGCGCTGGATGAGCGCTACCAGGCGATGGCGCTCGAGCGGGAGCGTGAGATCGGCGAGCACCGCGCGCTGAAGCGCAGGCGACAGCGCACCCGCGTCCTCGACGGTCGGGCGATAGAGGACGAGGGCGCCGCCCTGCGCCAGCGGAAGACGGAGCACCGCCATGTCCCGTGACGCGAGCGCGCGCTCCACCACCGCGACGAGCGGGGGCTGCACCGAGGCCAGCTCCGTTGCTTCGGCAAGTGTTGGAGAGAGTCGCGTCACGTACCCGCCGGCCGCCAGCGATTGCGACAGTCCCTCGAGCAGGGCCACATCGCTGCCAATCAACAGAATCGTCGTCATGCGCCTGACCATGGCTCGGCGTTACTACCCCACGAGCGAGCGGACCTGATCCGGCTCCACTCCCTCGATGTCCACCAGTTTGGTACGCGACGTACCGCCCGAAACGATATGCACCGACCTCGCCGCGACGCGCAAGTGCCGGCAGAGCAGCTCGACCAGCGCGTCGTTCGCCGCCCCATCCACCGGCGGCGCCGTGAGACGCACCTTGAGCGCTCCCGCGTGCACGCCGTCGATCGTGTTCCTCGACGACCGTGGCTGCACCCGGACCGTGAATCGCACGCCGTGCTGCCGCCGCTGCACGATCAGGTCGCTCACAGGATGCTCCCCACCACCAGCTGCTTGACGAGACTCAGGAGCAGCCACGCCACCAATGGGGTGATGTCGATCATGCCCAACGGCGGGATCACGCGCCGCAGCGGCCGGATGATCGGCTCCGTGATCACGATCGCCCACCTGATCCACCTGCTGAATTCCGAGATGCGGAACCAGCTGGCGATCACGCGCACCAGGAGGGCGATCTGCAGAATGCCAAAGGCCCAGGAGACCAGCAGCGCGATCACGCCGCGCGCTCCGTAGCCCGACGCGATCGCCAGGGATGCGACCTGATCGCGCACGTACTGCAGGCTGAGCAGCAGGAGAATACCGCTCACCACGGCCACGACCAGTGCCCACCACGGCGCGCTGGATGGCAGGCCGCCCGCACGGACCACGCGTCGCTCGATCGGCGTCACCACGGGATGCACCGTGCGGCGAAAGAAGCGCGCGACGGGGCTGAAGGGACTGATGCGCCTGGTGCGCACCAGCCAGTCGATGGCGAACACGACAAAGAGCACGGCCGCGATGGCGAACAGCGCCACCCGCAGGAAGCCGATGAGCGCCTCGAAGGTGAGAAGGAAGGCATCCACTCGGCGTCAGGGCGTCAGCGGCACCGACATGCCCAGGTTCCGCACCACGAACGCCAGCTCGTCGGCGCGCTCCTCGATCGCCTTGGACGTGGGCTTTCCTGCACCGTGGCCGGCCTTGGTCTCGATGCGAATGAGCACCGGCGCCGGTCCGGCCTGTGCCGCCTGTAGCGCCGCGGCGAACTTGAAGGAGTGTCCAGGCACCACGCGATCGTCGTGATCGGCGGTCGTCACCAGCGTCGCGGGATAGTGCGTGCCCGGCTTCAGGTTGTGCAGCGGCGAGTACTTGCGCAGGTACTCGAACTGCGTCGAGTCGTCCGCCGATCCGTAATCGGACACCCAGGCCCAGCCGATCGTGAACTTGTGGAAGCGGAGCATGTCCATCACGCCGACGGCGGGGAGCGCGACGGCGAACAGCTCGGGGCGCTGTGTCATGGCCGCGCCCACGAGGAGCCCGCCGTTCGATCCACCCTGGATCACCAGCTTCGACGGCGACGTGTACTTCTCCGCGATCAGATGCTCGGCGGCAGCGATGAAGTCATCGAAGACGTTCTGCTTTCGATCCTTCGTCCCGGCCTCGTGCCACTCCTTCCCGTACTCACCGCCACCTCGGAGGTTCGCGACCGCATAGACCCCGCCCATCTCCAGCCACACGAGGCGGTGTGCCGCGAACGAGGGCGTCATGGCGATGTTGAACCCGCCGTACCCGTACAGGTACGTGGGATTCGTGCCATCCAGCGCGATGTCCCGCCGCGCCGTGATGAACATCGGCACCCGCGTTCCGTCCTTGGTGGTGTAGAAGACCTGCCTGGTCTCGTACCGGCTCGCGTCGAAGTCGAGCTTCGGCTGCTTGAAGACCTCGCTTCGCTCGCCGCGGAAATCGTAACGGAAGATGGTGGTTGGCTGCAGGAACGAGGTGAAGGAGTAGAACATCTCGGAGTCCTCGCGCCGGCCGTTGAGCCCACCCACCGTGCCGAGACCAGGGAGCTCCAGCGTGTCCACCACCGCGCCGGTCAACGTGTGCAAACGGATGTGCGACCGCGCATGGCGCAGGTAGTTCGCCACGAAGTGGTTGCCAACGAGCGAGACATCGGTCAGCGCGTCGGTCGATTCGCGGATGATCGGCTTCCAGTTCTGGCGCGCGCGGTGGTCGATGTCGATGGCGAGGAGGCGGCCACGCGGGGCCTCGAGATCGGTGCGCACGTAGAACATCGTGCCGGTGTTGCCGACGAACTCGTAGGAGGCGTCGAAGTCGTCGAGGAGCCTCACCACTGGATTGTCCACCTTCGGTGAGCGAGCGCTCCCAAGGTCGATGTAGTAGAGACGATTTCTCCGGTCGGTTCCCTGCCACACGGTGATGATCGCATACTGCCCATCGTCCGTCACCTGGGCGCGGAACCCCCAGTCGGGCTGGTCGGGCCGCTCGTAGATGAGCACGTCCTCGGACTGTGGCGTGCCTCGCACGTGGTAGTACAGCTTCTGATTCCGGTTCACACTCAACAGCGCGTTGCCATCCTTCGGCTCGTCGTAGCGCGAGTAAAAGAAGCCCCTGCCGTCCCTGGTCCACGACAGACCGGAGAACTTGATCCACCGCAGCCGGTCGGGCAGATCCCGCCCCGACTCGACCTCCCGGATCCGGAACTCCTGCCAATCCGACCCGCTCGCGGACAGACCGTACCCGAGGTACTCACCATCGTCGCTGACATCGAGCGCGGTGATCGCGACGGTGCCGTCGGTCGAGAGCTTGTTGGGGTCGAGCAGCACGCGAGGCTGTCCGCGCAGCGACCGCTGAACGTACAGAACCGACTGGTTCTGGAGCCCGGAGTTCTCGAAGAAGAAGTAGTCCCGACCTCGCTTGAACGGCACGCCGTACTTGGGGTAATTCCACAGCTCCGTGAGCCGGGCCTCGATCCGCTCACGCTCCTGGATGGACCCCAGGTAGCCGAATGTCAGCTCGTTTTGCGCTTGGATCCACGCTTTCGTCTCTTGAGAGTCGGTCGTCTCGAGCCACCGATACGGGTCGGCGATGTTGGTGCCGTGGTAGTTGTCTACCTGGTCGACGGTCGGCGTCACGGGATACCGAAGTGGCGTGGCGGGGTGAGGCGATTGCGCGCCAAGGGTGCCGGTCCCGACGAGGGCGGCTGCCGCCAGCGCAGTGGCGGAGCGAGCCGCGAAGCGGGTCCAGGACGCGTGCCGGAAGCCGAGGGAGTAGATCGAGAGGTTCGTCATCGAATCACCTGCTACATTTGACATCGGGTGCACTTGCCACCGGTGATGCGCGGTCACAACAATATGTTGCACGTCATCGAGGGCGCTAGCGCCTGCCCTCACTCTCGCCGCGCGAGCGGAGCCGGTACGCGCCCAGATCGGCATTCCGGCGCTTGCTTGGGTTTTGCACTAGCGGGCGCTTGCATCAGACCCTGGAGACAGCGCCGTGCCGAAAGGCTCCCAGAAGTTCATCCTAGGTATCTCGGCGTTCTATCACGATAGCGCTGCCGCCCTGCTGCGCGACGGCGAGATCGTAGCTGCCGCTCAGGAAGAGCGTTTCACGCGCAAGAAGGGCGATTCCGCCTTCCCGGCCCGCGCCGTCGAGTATTGTCTGCGACAGGCTGGAATCACCACCGCCGATCTCGCGACGGTAGGATTTTACGATAAGCCCATCCTGAAGTTCGAGCGGATCCTCGAGACGTATCTCGGGGTCGCCCCGCGCGGCTTTCGCTCCTTCCTCATGGCCGGACCGCTCTGGATCAAGGAGAAGCTCTTCCTCGAGCGCCAGCTCCGCGATGGGCTGCCTGGCTACGACGGCGAGATCTTCTACGCTGAGCACCACGAGTCGCACGCTGCGAGCGCGTTCTTCCCGTCTCCGTTCACGGAAGCGGCTGTCCTGACCATGGATGGCGTCGGGGAATGGGCGACGGCATCGATCGGCCTCGGTCGCGACAACGAGATCGAGATGCTCAAGGAGCTGCACTGGCCAGACTCGCTGGGGCTCCTGTACTCCGCGTTCACCTACTATACGGGGTTCAAGGTGAACTCCGGCGAGTACAAGGTGATGGGACTCGCGCCGTACGGCGAGCCGAAATACGTCGACCTCATCCTCTCCGAGCTCATGGACCTCCACGAGGACGGGTCGTTCACGCTGAATCAGAAGTACTTCAATTACCTCACCGGTCTCACCATGACCAGCGCGGCGTTCGACGAGCTGTTCGGCGGGCCGCCGCGCGTTCCGGAGTCGAAGCTCACACAGAAGGAGATGGACCTCGCGCGCTCCGTGCAGGTGGTGTGTGAGGAGATCATGCTGCGCATGGCGCGCACGGCTCATCGCGAAACCGGGCTCCGACGCCTCTGCCTGGCAGGTGGCGTCGCCCTGAACTGCGTGGGGAACGGGCGCCTGCTGCGTGAAGGTCCGTTCGAGCAGCTCTGGATCCAGCCGGCTGCCGGTGACGCCGGCGGCGCTCTTGGTGTGGCGCAGCTCATCTGGCACCGCCAGCTCCAGCAGCCACGCCGCGTTACAACGGGACGCGACTCCATGAAAGGCGCGTATCTCGGCCCGGAGTTCTCCGACGAAGAAATCGAGCGCTTTCTCGAGGCCACCGGCGCCAACTACGTGCGTCTGGACCGCGAGACCTTGCTGGAGCGCACGGCGAGTCTTCTCGCCGACGAGAAGATCGTGGGCTGGTTCAACGGCCGCATGGAGTTCGGGCCCCGCGCCCTCGGCTGCCGCAGCATCCTCGGAGACCCGCGCAGCCCCCGCATGCAGGCGCAGATGAACATCAAGATCAAGTTTCGCGAAGGCTTCCGGCCATTCGCGCCGAGCGTGCTGCGCGAGCGGGTGAGCGACTACTTCGAGATGGACTGCGACTCACCGTACATGCTGCTCGTCGCGCCGGTGAAGGAAGTGCGACAGATCCCCATGTCGGAGGATCAGCGGCGGTTGTGGGGCATCGACCAGCTCAACGTGGTACGCTCCGACATTCCGGCGGTCACGCACATCGACTATTCGGCGCGCATTCAAACCGTGGACCGGGAGACCAACCCCGACTACTACGATCTCATCGCCGAGTTCGAGCGTCAGTCCGGGTGCGCCGTCGTCGTCAACACGTCGTTCAACGTGCGCGGCGAGCCGATCGTGTGCACGCCCGAAGATGCGTACCGCTGTTTCATGCGCACGCACATCGATGCGCTGGTGCTCGGACCGTTCCTGCTGCAGAAGGGAGCGCAGCCTGCGTGGGAGGAGACACACGAATGGCAGAAAGAATTCCAGCTCGACTGACCCCCGCCGAGGGGCGCCGCTTCGCCTTCACGGTCGGCACGGCGTTTCTCGTGCTCGGCGGTGTTGTGTGGTGGCGCGGGCACGAACGCGTCGCCACGGTGTTCGCCGCGCTCGCTGCGGTGCTCCTGTTGGCCGGACTCATCCTTCCTGGGCAGCTGAGCCTCGTGTACCGAGCGTGGATGGGGCTCGCGCTCCTGATCTCCAAGGTGACGACGCCGCTGTTCATGGGGATCGTCTATTTCCTCGTCATCACTCCGATCGCCCTCATTCGTCGCGCGACCGGCGGAAATCCGCTCGTGCACGCGGCGGCTACCGGGGACAACGGTCGAACGGTTTGGCAGTCACGCGCGCCCGACAGTCGGCGCAGCGATCTCACCCGTCAATTCTAGGGGAAAGAATCTCATGGCGAGTCGTTCACTGGTCGGAGAGCTCTGGGCCTTCATGCGCGTTCGGAAGAAATGGTGGCTCATGCCGATCATCATCGTGCTGGTCATGGTCGGCGCGCTGCTCGTCTTCGCGCAGGGTTCGGCACTGGCGCCGTTCATCTACACCATCTTCTAGCCGGCGCGGTCGACCAACTTCGAGACAGCGGCGCCGGGCGCCCAGCTCAACGCTGGCGCGCCCGGCGCTCGCCAGCGGCCGCCAGCGCCCAGCCCCCCATGCCG
>DATFFQ010000048.1:0-50287 GCA_035249955.1 Gemmatimonadaceae bacterium | reverse complement strand
GGCGTTCTCGGTGGCCTCGATCGCGTCCTCCACCTCGTCGATCACCTTCTTGTGAGCGTCGATCTGGTGCTCGATGAAGGCCTTGTCCCAGTCCTCACCCTTGGTCTTGCTCCGCAGGTCCTGCATGGCCTCGTTGTGGTCCTCGACGAGGTCATCGTCATCGCCCAGCGTCGCCGCCCGAATGTTCAGCTGCTGGGCCAGCTGCGACAGGCGATCGCGCGCCGCCGTGTGGTCACGCTCGATCGTGCGCGCGTAGTCCTTCACCTGAGCGTTCGTGGCCATGTTCTGGGCCGTCTCCCCCGATTCGATCTCGGCGGCGTTGGCGGCTGTCAGGAAGCCGACGATGTTCTCGTTGGTGTACTCGCGCCGAAGCGCGCCGGCCGCGACCATGGTGTCGGCGGCTCCCGTCGCACCGGTGGTGCCGGTCGCGGCAGGGCCGGTATCCGTCGTCACGGCAAGGCCGGTGTCGGTGATGGCGACCTCATCGTCCCCTGGCTGACAGGCCAGCAGGCCGAAGATGGCCACAGCCGACACGACCGCCCCTAAGTTGCCTGCTTTTTTCCCGCGCATGGCTCCTCCCACGTAAGTCACTGTCCCGACGCGATCTCGCGTCGCGGGGAGGAGCGGTCGCAAGAAGCGTACTTCGAGGGCGAAAGGGTGGCTGGAGTGATGCGAGTGCGGTGAGTGAAGGGCCTCCACTCACAGCACTCGGGTCCCTGCGGTCACCCTTCGCCTTGCTACTTCTTTGTGTCCCTGCTCCGGCGCCGCGCGGCGGCAGCCTTTCGTGCGCGGGCCACACTGGGCTTCTCGTAGTGCCGCTTGCGACGAAGATCCTTGAGAATCCCGGACTTCTGAACCTTTCGCTTGAACGCCTTGAGCGCCCACTCGATGCGATCGCTGTCGTCGAGCTTGATTTCTACCATGTACACTCCTGGTGCACGCCACCACCGCTGGCAGTGCGGCGTCCGGCGTGAAAAAGTCGGACGGCCGGCTCGACATCATCGAGCCGGCCGTCCACTCGTGCTCGCGCAGGCGCGCGAACGTCGCATGTCGAAACATAGCCGCCGGACGGACGGGTGGCAACCGACCCATCGCTCGCCTCCTCTTGCGTCCCGCACCGGTGCGCACGAACATCCTGCCCATGCTCACCCGCCGCCGCTTCATGGAAGTGGTCGGAGCCGGAAGCCTCGGCGCCTTCGGCGCACCCGCATTCATCACCGCGCGCGGCGCCGAAGCGCTGCGGGGTGAGTGGCCCGACGGGCGCGCTCCAGCAGGTCCCTGGAGCGAGGACGTCATCGCCGCCAATCGGCGTGTCGCCCCCTCGGCCATTCGCCTGGACAGCAACGAGAACCCCAACGGACCGGGGCGGGCGGCTCTCGATGCGATCCGCGGCGCCTTCGGTGAATCGGCGCGATATCCCGACAATCCCTCGAACGAGTTGCGCGATGCGATCGCGCGCTCCCACGGCGTCAGCCCCGACAACGTGGTCCTTGGCTGTGGCTCGGGCGACCTACTGCGCATGGCGGCGCTGGCGTTCACGTCACCCTCGCGCGCGCTCGTCACCGGCGCACCCACGTTCGAGGATCCTACGCGCTACGCCGAGAGCGTCGGGGCGTGGGTGCGCGCGGTCCCGGTCGATGCGGACCTCAAGCTCGATCTCGCGGCAATGCTGGCGCGCGTCCCCGGAGCGGGGCTGATATTCCTCTGCAATCCCAACAACCCCACCGCTACGGTCCACTCCGCCAGCGCGGTGAAGGACTTCGTGCTGCGCGCGCGGGCCGCCGAACCGGGGGCGATCGTTCTCGTCGATGAAGCCTATCACGAGTACGTGGAAGACGCCGGCTACGCGACCGCGATCCCGCTGGCCCTCGAGCGGCCGGAAGTAGTCGTCGTCCGCACCTTCTCGAAGGTGTTCGGGATGGCCGGGCTGCGCATCGGCTACGCGATCGCCCGTCCGGAGACACTCGAGCGCATGCGGCGGCATCGACTCGGGAATCCAGCCAACGTGCTCGGTGCCACCGCCGCGCTCGCGTCCCTCACCGACCGCGCGCACATCGACCGCGAGCGCACGCTCAATCGCGAAGCCCGCGACTTCACGCGCCGCGCGATGGAGTCGATGGGCTTCAAGGTCGGCCCGTCGGAGACGAACTTCGTGATGGTCGACGTGCGCCGCGATTCGCGAGAGTTCCAGGCCGCTTGCCGCCAGCACGACATCCTCGTCGGCCGTCCCTTCCCGCCACTCGTCTCGCAGGCACGCATCTCGATCGGCACGATGGAGGAGATGCGCCAGGCGGTGGACGTCTTCAGGCGCGTACTGCGCGCGACGTAGCGAGGTCCACGACCAGCACACAGAGCTGACCACAGGGTCAGGACCTCGAGGGTTCGTCAGGAACTCGCAAATCCTGCCTCCGGTGTCTTTCCGGCGAGCGTCACGACGAAAGAATTGTCGGCTCGACGGAGGCTACATGGACACGCTGATTCAGGATCTGCGTTTCGCCGCGCGCACGTTTCGCAGGAACCCCGGCTTCACCGTCGCCGCGCTGCTGACGCTCGCGCTGGGGATCGGTGGGACCACCGCCGTCTTCACCGTCGTGAACGCGGTCCTGCTGCGCCCGCTGCCTTTCGCCGACGGCGATCGCCTCGTGCGCGTGGTGCAGACGCTGGAAAGCCCCGACGGCTCGACGCGCGAGGTGAGCGTCTCCGCGCTCAACTTCTCGGCGATGCGCGAGCGCAGCCGGCTCATCACCGGCGCCGTGGCCCACCGATTCCGGAGCTTCATCGCCGGCGCCGCTGGCGATGGCGAGCCGGAGCGCGTGGTCGGCATCCGTGTGTCGGAGCGCTGGATGACGACCCTCGGCGTTCAGGCGGCGCTGGGACGTGGTTTCTCGCCGGAGGAAGAGCAGGCCGGGGAGGCAAGTCGTGTGGTGCTGGTGAGCGACGGTCTCTGGCGCCGCCGCCTCGCCGGCGACCGTAACGCGATCGGGACCGAGCTCGAGCTCGACGGCGAGATGCATACCGTGATCGGCGTGCTGCCACGTGGCTTCCACTTTCCGTACGAAGCCGATCTCTGGCTCCCGATGCGCCTCGATCCCACCGCGGGTACTCCGCGCGATCTCAACGTGGCGGCGCGCATGGCGTCCGGCGTCACGCTCGATCGGCTGCAACGGGAGCTGGCGGAGATCGGCCGTCAGCTCGCGCTCGAGCACCCCATCAATCAGGAGATGGTAGGTCTCACGGCAAGGACGATGCGCACCGAGCTCGTCGGTGACTTTCGCACCGTGATCCTCGTGCTCTTCGCCGCGGTCGGCTTCCTGCTCCTCATCGCGTGCGTCAACGTCGCGAATCTCCTGCTGGCGCGCGCTGCCGCGCGACGCGCGGAAGTGGGCATTCGGGCGGCGCTGGGCGCGAGCCGGTCGCGGCAAATCAGACAGCTGCTCACCGAAAGCGTCCTGCTCTCCGCGGCCGGTGGCGTTGCCGGAATCGCGCTTACCCTGCTCGGCACCGAGTGGCTGGGCGTGCTCATCCCCGACAACATGCGCACCGTCCTGCCCGCGGTCGCGATCGACGCGCGGCTGCTGAGCTTCGCGGCCTTCGTCTCGGTGCTGACCGCGGTGCTCTTCGGCCTCGTGCCGGCACTCAAGGGGTCGCGCGCCGACTTGCACGAGGTCCTCAAGGACTCCGGCCGCTCGAGTGGCGGCGCGGGCAAGCACGGACTCCTGCGCGGGCTCGTCGTCGCCGAGCTGGCGCTCGCGGTCGTGCTGCTCACCGGCGGCGGCCTCATGCTGCGCGACCTCCGGCACCTTCTCGGCATCGACATGGGCATCGCGACCGAAGGCCTGGTGACGATGAACATCGCGTTCCCCGAATCCAGATATGCCGATGCATCGGCACGTATGTCGTTCGTGCGCGAGGTGGAGGAGCGCGTGCGCGCGGTACCGGGAATCAGCGCCGCCGGCGTGACGACGATCATCCCCTTCGGCAGCGGCAACACGCTCGCGTCGATCGCGATCGAGGATCGTCCGGCCACGCGCGATGTGCAGCCGAGCGTGAACCATCGTCTGGTGAGCCCCGGATTCTTCGCGGCGACGGGGATGCCGCTGATGCGCGGCCGCGCGTTCAACGAGGGCGATCGCGAGGGCGCGCTCCCCGTGGTGATCGTCAATCAGGCGATGGCGCAGCGGTACTGGCCCGGCGAGGACCCGATCGGCAAACGGGTGCGGCAGGGTGGCACGCAGGAGGATCGCCCGTGGCTCACCGTGGTTGGCGTCGTGGGGAACGTGGCCGAGGATGAGATTCCGGAGACGTGGTACCTGCCCTACGCGCAGGGCTCGCGCGGGACACCGGTGTCGTGGTCGACGCTGCGCGTCGTGCTGGTGGTGCGCGGCACACCGGGCGCCGTCACGCAGCTGGACGGCGTGCGGCGGGCCGTCTGGGAGATCGACCCCGCGCTTCCGATCTTCGACGTCGCCACCATCGATCGGCTCTACGACGACGAGCTGTCGCAGCAGCGGCTGGGCACGCTGCTCTTCGGGATCTTCGCCGCGCTCGGGCTGCTCATGGCCGCGCTCGGCATCTACGGCGTGATGGCCTATGCCACCACGCAGCGCCGTCGGGAGATCGGCATTCGCATGGCGTTAGGCGCCGACGCGCGGCGCATTTTGCGAACCGTGCTGGGTGACGCCGTCGTGCTGGTGGTGGTCGGTCTTGGTGTCGGTCTCGTCTCGGCGCTCGCCGTCACCCGCTTCATGAGCGGGCTACTCTCGGAGGTGAGCCCTCGCGATCCACTGACGTTCGCGGTTGTGGCGGCGCTCCTGTGCGTGGTGGCGGTCGCGGCCAGCTACATCCCCGCGTGGAGGGCTACGCGGGTGGAGCCGGTGCAGGCGCTCAAGCAGGAGTAGCGGCCGCCACGCGCGGTCACGGTGTGGTGGCCGACTGTCCCAGTGCCCGGAAGCGCGGCAGCGCGCGGATGGGGTCCCAGAAGGGATCGAGGCGCAAGGTCTGAACGCTGACCCACGATGGGATGGTCAACAGGCGCTCGATCTCGGCCAGCGCCTCCGTCTCGTCGCGAAGCTGCGCCAGAATGTTGGCCCGCGCCTCGGCCACGCGTGGGCCTTCGTAGGCATCGCGGCGATACACGACAGATCTCCGGAGCCATTCCGCCTCGCGTCGTGCATCCTCGGCACGCCCCAGTCCGGCGAGCGCCATCCCACGCGCTGCGTGCAGACGCCAGTCCGAGGGAAGGACTCGCAAGGCGCTGTCGAGCATCATACGAGCGGTGTCGAACGCGGCGCGCGCCAGGACTCGATCGCCTCGCATGTCATGAGCCCACGCGGCGTACAGCGCTGCCGGATGGTAGAACACCTGCGATTCGAGAACGCCCACCGGGGACGGCGTCACGAGATGGAGCACGCTATCTGGCTCCCGCCGCATCAGGAAAGTGTGGAGGCGAGACGAGAGCACCGTGCCGTGGGCACCAAGGCCGGCGTCGGGCGGCAGTCGGCGAAGCACGGCAGCAAGGGTGTCCAGTTGACCGTGCCAGCGCATGTACACCCCGCCCTTGAACACGGCGGCCAGGTGCAGATCGGGATCGAGCGCCAGCGCGCGATTCAGCATGGCCACCGCTTCCGGGTAACGGCGCATTTCCTCGTGACTCGTTCCGCCGAGGTCGAGAAAGAGATTGGGGTCGAGTGGGTCGAGCTGCGTCGCACGCCGGTACGCGGCGGCGACGCCGTTCCAGTTTCCGAGGCGGCGCTCAACGGCCCCGATCCAGCCCCAGATTCGCGCGTCGTTCGGCAGCCCGTCACGCGCGACGCTGAGCTCGGCGAGAGCGGCCTCGTAATCGCGTGCTCCCCAGTAGTGCGCGAGTCCCATGGCCGCGTGCGCCCAGGCTGAGCGCCGGTCGAGGCGCAGCGCGGCCTCGGCCTCGCGGCGCTGCGCAGCCGCTCGCTCGGCGGAGGGATCGTAGCGCCACCAGTACATCGTGCCGTGCACGATCGAGAGCTGTGCGCGTGCCAGCGCGAATGCGGTGTCGCGGGCGATTGCGCGCAGCAGCAGCGCCTCCGCCGCCTCCATGTCCTGGCGGTTCCGCCCCGGGCGCAGATACCGCTCGCGCCCTTGGAGATACAGCCGGTATGCCTCCGCGTCCGCCGTGGGCGCCGCAGTGAGCGCATCTCGCTCGACGCCGCGCAGCGTCGCGCCGACCGCGCGGACGACCTGTCGAGCGATCTCGCTCTGGATCGCGAACGCGTCGTCGAGGGTGCGGTCGTAGCGCTGCGACCAGACCTGGGCATCGGTCGCCGCGTCGACGAGCTGTACGTTCACCCGCAGCCGTCCCTCCACGACCTGCACGGTACCTTCGACGATGCTGCCCACCCCCAGCTCGCTCGCGATCGCCGGCACGTTCCTCCGCTCGTCCGCGTACGCCAGGACGGACGTCCGGCTGATCACCTTGAGCGACGCGACGCGCGAGAGTTGCGTCAACAGCTCGTCATGCAGTCCGCCCGCGAAGTACGCGTGATGCGCGGCTGGACTCAGATTCTCGAACGGGAGCACGGCGATCGACGTGCGATCGTGCGCCGGCGAGCGGGGTGCGGAGCGTCCGCTCATGCCGCGCAAGCCAAACAAGAGGCCGACGAGCATGACCGCGGCAGCCATCGACATCATCAGCGCACGGCGACGGCGTGGAGCCCGCGCGCGCGATGCGGCATCGGGCGCCTTCGCCAACGCCGCGGCGAAGCTCGCCGCCGTGGGAAAGCGGTCGCCGGGCGCTTTCGCCATCGCGGTGAGAATGGCGCGCTCGACCTCGATCGCGATGCCCGGTCGGGCGGGAGCGAGCCGGGGCACTGGATCGAGCGCGTGCCGGGCGAGGATCTCGCGAGAGCTTCCTCCCGCGAACGGTGGATGGCCGGCCAACATCTCGTACGCGACGCAGCCGATCGCGTAGATGTCGCTGCGGCCGTCGACCGTGTGCTCACCTGCGGCCTGCTCCGGGCTCATGTACAGCGGCGTGCCGACCACGAGACCGGTTTCGGTGAGGGCCTCACCGCCGGCGATCTCGAGCGCGCGGGCGATGCCGAAGTCAGCGACGCGCGCGTGCGCCCCGGTGAGCAGAATGTTCTCGGGCTTGATGTCCCGGTGCACGATGCCACGGGCGTGCGCGTACTCCAGCGCATCGGCGATCTCGAGCGTAATGCGCAGCGCGTCGGCCAGCGGCATCTGTCCATCGCGCGTCAGGCGCTGCCGCAACGTCTCTCCCTCGACGTACGGCATGGCATAGTAGACGTACCCATCCGCATCGCCGGAATCGAGCAGCGGCAGGATGTTGGGATGGTCGAGGCGCGCCGTGACGCGGATCTCGCGGAGGAAGCGCTCGTACCCGACGGCGTGACTCACCTCCGGGCGCAGCACCTTCAGCGCGACGAGTCGGTCGTGCTTGAGGTCGCGAGCGCGGTACACGGTGGCGGTCGCGCCGATGCCGAGTGGCGCCTCCAACGCGTACCGGCCCGACACGGCGGCCTGGAGATCGGACAGGTCGTCCATCCATCAATTATTGCACCGCGTCGTGCGGGCGCCAGACGCGCCCTCGGCTCGCTACCAGGCGATGCCGTAATCCTCGCCGTGGTTGCTCGACGCACCCCACATCGTGCGGTGCTTGCGGTCGAAGAGGATCGCGTTGATCGGCCCGGAGGTGCGCTCCTCGACCTCGAGCGTGTAGCCCATACGCTCGAGCTCGGCGCGAACGCTGTCGGGGGTGGCGGCTGCGATGAGCAGGCGGCCGGGGCGCGACTCGTGCGCGCCGAAGGTCGAGCGCATCTGGTAGCTGTTGATGTTCGGCGCCTCGGCGGCCTGCTGCGGCGTCATCTCCCACTCCACCACGTTGAGGAAGAACTGCAGGAGGTTCTGGTCCTGCGAGTCCCCACCCTGCACGGCGAAGGACAGCCAGGGCTGGCCATCCCGGAGCGCCATGGTGGGCGTGAGCGTAACGCGAGGACGCTTGCCCGGCTCAATGACGTTGTAGGGCCCATCCTTGGGATCGGTCACGAACTGCTGCGCGCGCTGACTGAGTCCGATGCCGGTGCGGCCGGCGATCACCGCGGGCACCCAGCCGCCGCTCGGCGTGATGGAGACGACCCAACCCAACGTGTCCGCCGTCTGGATGCTGGTCGTGCCGGCGTAGAACTGCGCCATGAAGGCCGAGTCGGAGATCATGGCCCCCTGTTGGGGGATCGGGCGGTCCTGCCCACCGCTCTTCTCCACTGAATCGGGCGCGGGCACGACGGTCCACTCCGCGAGCAGATCGGCGAACGGGTTCGTGCCACCCTGGAACGGATACGGGTCGCCGGGCTTCACGGTGGAGTCGTTGCGCGTCCAGTTGATGGTCTGCGCACGGGACCGGGCGTACTCCTTGGACAGGAGTCCGCGCACCGGCTCTTCCGGCGGGAAATACGGGTCGCCGTAGTAGAAGTCGCGATCGGCGTAGGCCAGGTTCATCACCTGATACAGCGTGTGGAGGTAGCGCGGCGAGTTGTAGCCCATGCTCTTGAGGTCCATCCCCTCGAGCATGTTGAGCGCCTGGAGCATGACCGGTCCCTGCTGCCACATGGGAAGCTTGTAGACGGTGATGCCCTTGTACGTGGTGCTGAGCGGCTCCTCGATGCGGACGCGCCAGTTGGCGAGATCCTGCACGGTGATGAGTCCGCCCTCCTCCTGCGTTCCCCTCGCGATCTCGCGCGCGATGTCGCCTCGGTAGAAGCGCTCGTACGCAGCGTAGATCGCCTCCTTCCTGTTCTTCCCCTGGCGCAGCGCGCGCTCTTCGGCTTCGACGAGCTTGCGAAGCGTTGACGCCAGGTCGGCCTGCCGGAAGATCTCGCCTGGCTCCGGCGCCTCGCGCTCCTGACCGAGGTGCGGCAGCATGATCTCGCGCGAGTAGCGCCACTGCTTGATGCGCTCCTTGTGTCGCTCCATGAGCGCCGCGGTCTGTGCATCGATGGGATAGCCGTCGGCCATCTGGATCGCCGGCGCCAACACGTCGCGCAGCGACAGCGTGCCGTACTCGGCGAGCATCGTCATGAGGCCACCCGGCGTGCCCGGGGTGATCGCCGCGAGCGGACCATACTCGGGCGGGTAGCGATGCCCGCGCGAGCGGTAGTACTCGGTGCTGGCGCCCGAGGGTGCGACACCGAGCGCGTTGATGCCGATCACCTTCTTGAGCTGCGGATGGTAGATGAGCGCCTGGGTCTCACCGCCCCAGGAGAGCACGTCCCACATGGTGCACACCGCGGCGAGCATCGCGGTCGCGGCGTCGACGGCGTTGCCGCCCTTCGCGAACATCATCGCGCCGGCCGTGGCACCGAGCGGTTTGCCGGTGATTGCCATCCAGTGCCGGCCATGGAGTGGCGGCTTCTGCGTGCGCTGTGGTGGAAGCTGCTGCGCCGCGAGCGGCATCGCGAACGACACGGCGAGAGCGATGACGAGTACCACGGCGAGTGCGGAGTGGCGAGGCGAGCGCGAGACCATCCGAGTGACTCCGGCGTTGGCGCTGAGCGAGATGACCGGCTGACGTGGTGAATATTGCGTGGTGAGGGTGGCTCTTGCCACCACGACCCGCGCGATGGCGCTGCCGAGAGATTCAGGATGCCTTGCTGAGCGCGTAGCCAATGACGAGACGGACGTCCGGATCGTGTTTCGAGGCGCGACCAAGTCGGACGAGATCGACGGCAACGAGCAGCTCGTGCAGGCGGCGGTTGGTGCGTCCAAGGCGCACGGCTCCTCGGTACAGGGGCATTAATGCCATCCCCTCGGCTGGACCGCCATCACAGGGCCACACGATCGAATCGGCCGGTGGCAACGACGAGCGACCCCTGAGCGGTGGAACGGCAAGCGGCACTCCGGTCGCTGGCCCTCCCAGGATAGGCGGGAAGGCGTGCGGTACCCCGTGGTACAGGAAGTTCTCCAGGCGTTCGCCGTCTACGGTTCGCGTGCGGGCGTGGGCGAGCTTTGCGAGCTCGAGGCGTTTGACCGCGTCGTGCGCCTGGGAAACGCTGGTGCGGACGCATTGCGCCAGGAACTCGTACTGGAGGCCGGGAACGAGCGCGAGCTGTAGCGCTATCGGCACGTCGCCGGGCCGGAGCGTTGGGTGCCGGCGAAAGGGGTACGTCAAAGGTGGTGGCCCCCCATGCACGGGTTGGATCGCGGGCGGGTGCCGGCGCGGGCACCATACCCCCTCCGAGCCCAACCCCTTCGCGATTCGCGAATCGCGACGGGGTTGGACGATGCGGAGCATAGGTGCGGGGGACGGCCGGGGCGGCATCCGGCCCGTTCGCGCCGTGACAATTGGCCGCGCGATCGCGCCGCTACGGCCGGATACCTAGACGTTCGACAACAGCGCGACCGGCGGGGTAGCGACCGCTAGCGTGTCGTCGGAAATCCGAGGTTCTTGCCGCGGTGCTCGGGCGCGGGCCAGCGCGCTGTCACTACCTTGCCGCGCGTGTAGAATTTCACTCCTTCGGTGCCATGCATGTGCGCGTCGCCGAATAGAGAGCTCTTCCAGCCGCCGAACGAGTAGTACGCCATCGGCACGGGGATGGGCACGTTGATGCCCACCATCCCCACCTGGACCTCGTTCTGGAACTTGCGCGCCGCGCCACCATCGTTGGTGAAGATCGCCACGCCGTTCGCGTACGGGCTGGCGTTGACGAGTGACACCGCTTCGTCGTAGGTGCGGGCTCGCACCGTCACGAGCACCGGGCCGAAGATCTCGTCCGTGTAGATCGACATCTCCGGCCGCACGTCGTCGAACAGGCACGGGCCGAGGAAGAAGCCCTGCTCGCCGCCGGCCACCGCGACGTCGCGTCCGTCGACGGCGAGCGTGGCGCCCTCGCGCACGCCCTGCTCGACGTAGTGTGTCACGCGCTCCAGGTGCTGTCTGGTCACGAGCGGCCCCATCTCGCTCGACGGGTCCAGGCCGCTCCCCACCGTGATGTTCCCGAGCCGCGTCCGCACTCTCGGTATCAGCGCCTCGGCGGCATCGCCGACGCACACGAGCACGGAGACGGCCATGCACCGCTGCCCCGTGGACCCATACGCCGCGTTCACCGCGGAATCGGCGGCCAGCTCCATGTCGGCATCAGGCAGGACCACCATGTGGTTCTTGGCGCCGCCTAACGCCTGCACGCGCTTCCCGTGTCGCGTGCCCGTCTCGTAGATGTACCGGGCCACGGGCGTGGACCCGACGAAGCTCACGGCCGCGATGCCGGGGTGCTCGAGGATGCGGTCGACGGCCACCTTGTCGCCGTGCACCACGCTGAACACGCCATCGGGCAGTCCGGCCTCGCGCAGCAGCTCCGCCGCCATGTTCGACGCCGAGGGATCCTTCTCCGATGGCTTGAGGACGAAGCAATTCCCGACGGCGATGGCGATCGGGTACATCCACATCGGAACCATCGCCGGGAAGTTGAATGGCGTGATGCCGGCGACGACGCCGAGTGGCTGGCGGATGGAATAACTGTCCACGTTCGCCGAGACGTTCTCGGAGAACTCGCCCTTCATGAGCTGCGGGATGCCGCACGCGAACTCCACGACCTCGAGCCCGCGCTGCACTTCTCCCCGCGCGTCGGACAGTACCTTGCCGTGCTCGCAGACGAGCATGCGCGCCAGATCGTCGCTGTGCCGCTCCACCAGATCGCGGAACTTGAACAGGACCGACGCGCGCCTCCCCACTGCCGTGTTGCGCCAACCCTCGAAGGCGCGCTGCGCCGCCTCCACCGCCAGGTCGACTTCGCCGGCCGACGCGAACGCCACCTCCGCGCCTGGCGCACCGGTTGCCGGGTTGTAGACGATGCCGGTGCGCTCCGGAATTCCGGAGTGCCGCGTGCCGCCGATCCAGTGTTGAACGCGCCTCATGGGATCGCCTCCCGTGAGCGCGGCGCGGCTCGCTCGCGCGAGAGCCGGTACAGGAGCACCGCGGCACGCTCGGTTTGCTGCGTCAGCGAGCGGAGGTTGACCCGCTCATCCGGCGAGTGTGAGCCCCGCCCATCGGCGCCAAGACCGTCGAGGGCGGCGGGTACATCGTCAGCGATGAAGGCCACGTCGGCCGCGCCCCGCCGTCCGGGGTCGAAGGCCTCCACCTCGCCGTAGCCCAGCGCCTCGCTCGCCTGACTGTAGGCAGCGAGCAATCGCCGGTTGGCCTCGGTCGGCGGCATCGCCGGATAGGAGTCGATGAACGTGATCCGGGCCGACGTGCCGGGCAGACTTCGCGACGCGATCTCCCGCATCACCGCGCGCGCCGAGTCGCGCTGCTCGTCGCGAAGAAAGCGCAGATCGCCGACGACGACGGCCCGCGGCGCGATGATGTTCGTCTTGCTGGCCGCAGCCGCCCGATATTGCACCGAGTCATACGCCACGTCGGCACCGCCGGCAACGATCGCCGGATTGAAGGTCAAATTCGGCACCCGCGACAGCCGCTCGCGGAACTCGTTCACGATCCTGGCCGCCTCGAACACCGCGCCGTAGCCGCTGTTCTCGCTGAAGATGCCGGAGGAGTGCGCTTGCTTCGCGGTCACCTCCAGCCGCCAGCTGCTCGATCCCCGACGCGCGATGACGGCCGATTCGAGGTCGCCGGACTCGAAGCCGAGCGCCGCATGCGAGCGCCGCGCGGCCTGGATCAGGTCGCGCCTGGCGATGGAGACGGGCTTGCCCACCAGCTCCTCGTCGCCGATGAGCGCCACGATGATGTTGGCATCGGTGAGCGCGCCGGCCGCGTGCAGCGCCTTGAGGGCGTAGAGCATCACCACGTCGCCCCCTTTCATGTCGCTGCTCCCCGCGCCCTTGGCGACGGTGTCGCCCTCCTGGTGCTCCCACCGCTCCCCTTCTCCCTCGAAGACCGTGTCGAGGTGCCCGATGAGCAGGAGCGTCCTGGTGCCCGCCCGCCCGCGACGCTCGGCGAACAGGTGCCCGGCGCGGTTGACCTCGCTCATCGGAATCCAGCGGGTCTCGAAGCCTAACGAGTCGAGCGAGGCGCGGAACACGTCGGCGGTTCGCTTCACGCCGGCGAAGTTCATCGTGCCACTGGAGATGTTCACCACGCGCGCGAGGTACTCGACCTGCTCCGCGTGCCGGTCTCGGATCCAGTCGACCATGCGCTGCTCGGTGCGCGCGAGCCGCGCGCCCTGCGCCTGGACCGGCAGGACGGTGACGAGCGCCATCAGCATGGCGGGCGCTCGCGCGGCGAATCGTGCGAGCGAAGGGGCGGACGGCAGTCTCGTTGTCATCCTGTAAGACTGCCGCCCGAGACTGCGCGCGCAAGGGGGACGCGCACGCGCCACGCGACGCTCCGACGCTCCACGCGCCACGCGCCACGCGCCACTTGCTACCCGGCTCGTCGCCTCCGCTCCACCTGCGGCCATGTGGCCATGGCCTCCTCGCGCTCCGGCTCGGTCGCCACCACCTCGCCCTCGCGACCGCGCAGCGCATCGAGGCTCAGCTGACCCGCGCCGCTCGCGGCGAAATACAGCCAGATGAGCGCATACAACGCAGCCGGCTCGCCGTTGTTCTCGAGCGGGAAAAGCCCCCGTGGCAGATGCGACATGAAGTATGCTACCACCATCTCGCCTGCCAGGATGAACGCCACCGGACGCGCGAACAGCCCGAGGATCATCAGTGTTCCACCGACGACCTCGAGGATGCCGGCCACCCACATGAGGGACCCCACCTCCGCCGTCCCGCCCTGGCCGCCCATGCCCCCGAACCACCCAAAGAGCTTCTGCCCTCCATGCATCATGAAGAAGAGTCCCGCGCCGATGCGGAGCAGGACGTGCGCCGCTTCTGCCACCTGGTGCTTCCTCGTATCCATCATCGACTCCGTGACATCCGCTTGGTGATTCCTGGTGCCGGCCCGCGGCCGGCCCGTCTCACCGCTACCGTTTGCAGATGCCACTCCACTGGAGCAGGCGACGGCAGGATTTCCCGGCCGGCGCTGACTTGACCCCTCCTGGACGCGTTCTACCGATCTGGCTCGTGCGTATCGAGCGGGCCCAGTCGGAGGCGGTGAACGTGGTGCCAGCGAACGCGGTCGCCGCCGCGCTGCAGCGCATGCGGCGGCCACCCACCACGCGCGTCGATGCCATGCTGGCGCGGGAGATCGCGACGGCGTGCGCAGCGCGCAGCGATTCCCCGTCCTCGCGCGTAGCACATGATCCCGCTCCATTCACACGATGGGAGAGGACCCCCCATGTCGCAGCGAATGATCCGCATTCAGGCGCATCTGCTCCTCACGATCGCGCTGGCAGCGAGCCTCCAGGCACAGGCCCGTCCCGCCGTCACCAGTCCGCAAACACAGTTCGGCCACGACATCGGCGCCGACTACGTGCTGCCCGACTACACGGCGCTCATGGGCTACTGGCAGAAGCTCGCCCGTGAGTCGGACCGCATGGTGCTGGACACGATCGGCATCACCGCGGAGGGACGCCCGCAGCTCATGGCGATCGTCACGTCCCCGGCGAATCACGCGAAGCGCGACCGCTTCAAGGAGATCGCGCGCCGGCTGGCGCTGGCCGATGGGCTGAGCGAAGACGAGGCGCGGCAGCTCGCTGCCGAGGGAAAAGCGGTGGTGTGGATCGATGGCGGGCTCCACGCTACCGAGGTGCTCGGTGCGCAGCAGCTCATGGAGCTGGTCTACCAGATGGTGAGCGGCACCGACGCCGAGACCATGCGCATCCTGAACGACGTGATCATCCTCGCCGTGCACGCCAATCCGGACGGCATGGAGCTCGTCTCCGACTGGTACATGCGGGTGAAGGTGCCCACGAAGCGGTCGACGGCCGGAATCCCCAGGCTCTACCAGAAGTACATCGGGCACGACAACAATCGCGACTTCTACATGGTCACGCAGCCGGAGACGGAGAACATGGCGCGCGTGATGTACCGCGAGTGGTTCCCGCAGATCGTGTACAACCACCATCAGACGGGGCCATCGGGGACGGTGCTCTTCGCTCCGCCATTCCGCGATCCGTTCAACTACTTCTACGATCCGCTCGTCGTCACCGGGATCGATCTCGTGGGCGCGGCGATGCACCGGCGCTTCGTGGCCGAGAACAAGCCGGGTGCGACCACGCGTCGTGGGGCGAACTACTCGACGTGGTGGAACGGTGGGCTGCGAACCACGGTGTACTTCCACAACATGATCGGGCTGCTCACGGAGACGATCGGCAATCCGACGCCGATCGAGATTCCGTTTCTTCCGAACCGGCAGCTCGCGAGCAACGACCTCGTGTATCCGGTTCCGCCGCAGCAGTGGCGGTTCCGGCAGTCGGTGGACTACTCGATCACCGCCAACAGGGCGGTGCTCGATCTGGCGTCGCGCCATCGCGAGCAGCTCTTGCTCGACATCTATCGGATGGGCCGCAACTCCATCGAGCGCGGAAGTCGAGATCACTGGACCGTGACGCCATCGGACATCGAGCGCGTTCGTGAGAAGGCGCGCCAGGGGAACGTGGCCGACGGGTCGTCGGCGCCACGCCCGGATGTGCAGGTGGGTGGCGGCATTCGCGAGCGGGGGCTTCCCCTCGAGCTCTGGCAGACGCTGCACGATCCCGCGGAGCGTGACCCGCGCGGCTACGTGCTACGCAGCAATCAGCCCGACTTCGCCACGGCCACGAAGTTCGTGAACGCACTCATCAAGACTGGCATCACCGTGCACCGCGCCACGGCGCCGTTCAGGTTGAACGGCAAGCAGTATCCCGAAGGCTCGTACGTCGTGAGGACGGCGCAGGCGTTCCGGCCGCACGTGCTCGACATGTTCGAGCCACAGGATCACCCGAACGACTTCCAGTATCAGGGCGGCCCGCCCATTCCACCCTATGACAATGCCGGGTGGACGCTGGCCTACCAGATGGGCATTCAGTTCGACCGGATCCTCGGCGAGATCGAAGGGCCGCTCCAACCCATCGAGGGCGAAGCTCGCCCGCAAGCGGGCACGGTTACCAGTCTGCCTAACGCCGCCGGCTACCTGCTGAGCCACCGCGTGAACGACGCGGCGCTGGCGGTGAACCAGCTCCTCGAGGGCGGGCACGAGGTCCACTGGACCGCCGGCGGGACCTACTACATCGCCGCCAGGTCGAGCACGAGGCCGGTGCTCGAGCGCATGGCACGGGAGCTCGGGCTCAGCTTCGAGGCGGTGCGAGAGCGGCCGGCGGGACCGTCGCGACGGATGCGCCAGCCCCGCGTGGGATTGTGGGACCAGTACGGCGGGTCGATGCCATCGGGATGGGTGCGCTGGCTGCTCGAGCGCTACGCGTTCCCCTTCGAGGTGGTGTATCCGCCACAGCTCGACGCCGGCAACCTGCGTCAGAAGTACGACGTGCTGATCTTCGTCGATGGCGCCATTCCGGCGCGCGACGGACAGAGCCAGGGTGGCTTCGGGGGCGGCACCCTGGACACGGCCACCGTGCCTGACGAATGGCGCGCGCGCATGGGGCGGGTGACGGTCGCGAAAACGGTGCCGCAGCTGCGCGCTTTCCTCGAGAGCGGCGGCACCATCCTCACCATCGGCAGCTCCACCAATCTGGCCTACCACCTCGGCCTGCCCATCACGAACGCACTGGTGGAGACGGCCGGTGATTCCACGCGCCCACTCCCGCGCGACAAGTACTACGTGCCGGGCTCGGTGCTGGAGATCCGCGTCGACAGCACGCTGGCGATCGCGCACGGCATGGGTGGACGCGCCGACGTCTTCTTCGACGAGAGCCCGGCCTTCCGGCTGACCGACGACGCCGCGCAGCGCGGCGTACGTCGCGTGGCGTGGTTCGACAGCGCGACGCCACTCCGCAGCGGCTGGGCATGGGGTCAGCAGTACCTCGAGAACACCACCGCCGTGGCGGAGGCGCGCGTGGGGCGCGGAACGCTCTACCTGTTCGGTCCGGAGATCACCTTCCGCGCGCAGCCGCACGGCACCTTCAAGCTCCTCTTCAACGGGATCTTCCTGGGCGGAGCAGCTCCTCAGGGCGGTGGATGATCCCGCCGCGCATCACCCACGCGACGCGCCGCGTGGCGGTGATGTCGCGTGTCGGATCGGCCTCGAGCAACACCAGATCGGCGATCTTCCCGCGCTCGATGGTGCCTAACGAGTCCAGCCGCCCGAGCGCCTCGGCACCGTTCCGGGTAGCGATGCGCAGCACCTGAAGCGGCGGGATCCCGGCGCTGGCGAGCAGCTCCAGCTCGCGGTGGAAGCTGGGGCCGGGGACCACCCAGGGATTGTTGGCGTCGGTGCCGGCCACGAGCAGCACGCCGCGGTCGTGGAGCAGCTTCACGAACCGGAGCACGGTGGGCCAAACCGCGCGCGCGCTGTCGTAGTCCTGGCGCGTCCAGCCACTGCTCAGCGTGAACGCCGTGCGCCAATTCTCGAGCAGGCGCGGCGCGGCGAGCGCGAGCTCCGCATTGTGCGTGATGCGCGCGCTGTCACCCCAGGCCATTGCCTCGAAGACCACCAGCGTAGGGTCGTGTACCACGCGGCGCTCGACGAGGGCCCGCACCATCGAGTCGATCTCCGCCGACTCGAGGTCCGCGTGCTCGAACCACTGGAACATGAAGCGTGTGTTGCGCGCCATGCCGCCGATGTACGCCTGGCGCCGATCGGGCCGCAGCAGTGTCGCCGACGACGGCACGCTGTGCACGATACCATCGATCCCGAGCCGTGCCGCCTCCGTCCAGCTCGTCGCCATGAGGTGTCCGAGCACGCGCTTCCCGCGCGCATGTGTCTCCGCGATCGCGGCCGCCACGAGCGGGGGCGGAAGCGAGACATATACCTTTATGTAGTCCACCCCGGCGTCGAGCTGACGGCGCACCTCGGCGCGCACATCCTGCTCGGTGCGCACCGTCGTAGCGATCCCCGGAAACACGCTGGCGTCGAGAACCTCGCCGGCCGTGACGAGACGCGGGCCGAGCAGCGTGCCGGCCGCAATGCGCTCGCGCACGCTCACTGCGCGCTCGGCCGGCGCGCCCGGATCACGGATGCTGGTGATGCCGTAGGCGAGCAGCGTGCGCAGGCTGAGCGTGGTGGCTGCCGTATCGATGTGGACCATCGGGTGACCCGTGGCGCTGTCGACCGAGACCGGGCCGAGGTTGACGTGGGCGTGCGCATCGATGAAGCCAGGGAGCAGGTAGCGCCCGCGAAGGTCGAGCACACGAGCGCCCTGCGGCCGGCGATAGCCGGCGGCGTCAGCGACTTCGGTGATGCGCCCATCCCGCACGACGACGACGGCATTGGGTCGCGGTGCGGCGCCCGTTCCATCGATGATGGTGGCGCCGTGCAGCACGGTCACCTGCTGGGCGCCCACCGGCGCGGCGACGCTTCCCGAGACCAGAAGCGCGAAGGCGAGAGTAAGGGAGCGAGTCATTGTGACCTCCGTTCGTGCGCACATGGCGCGGTGCGTTTCGAAGGAGGTAGTCTCGATGCGCCTGGGGAGCTGACAGCGCAATGCTCCCGCGCACGTGAACTTCCCTGCGCACGGTCTTCGCGATTCGCGAATCGCGAAGAGCACCGTGATTGTGGCCTCTACAACGCCTCGGGGCCTCCCTGCCGCAGCTCGTCCCGCAGCCGGTCGAGCTCGGCGAGCTGGCGGCGGGAGCGACGCCCATACCACGCGCCCCAAGCCAGGTACCCGGCCACCACGAGCGTACTCGCGATGAGCGCCCACGAACGCACCACCGGGCCAGCGGCCATCGCTTCTCCGCCGAGCACCCGCCAGAGAACGGCCGCCACGAGCTGCAGCACGATCACGCCGATCGTGAACCACACCGCGCGGAGCTGCCGCTGGCAGCGCGTGCGCGACAGCTCGAGGTAGGCTTCGACCGTCTCGGTCGCCGGCCGCCACGTCGAGCGGCGGTTCCAGATCGCGAAGGCCCAGGCGATCGCCAGGAGCAGCCAGCTGTCGGCCACGAGGAAGATTGCGAGCGGCCCCCGTTGACTGGCCAGCGCGTACAGGCCGAAGGCCACGACGCCGATGCTGAGCACCACCTCGGCGGCCACGAGCCACAGCATGCGCCGCCGGTGCGCGTGCACGCGTGCCGCCAACTGTGCGACATCGATCGACGGTCGTGGACGAGTGGCCTGCCAGTCGGCGGCGAGGGTCGTCCAGAGGTCGGGCGGATCGATGTGGTCGGTGGTCGTCATGCGAGCCTCTCCTCGGCGAGCAGTGCGCTCAGCTTTTTCCGAGCACGGCTGAGCCGTGCGGCAACGTTGTTCTCGCTCGTGCCCAGTACCTCGGCGACTTCGCGGTGCGACAGCCCTTCCAGGCGAAGCATCACCGCCTGTCGATAGGCAGCCGGGAGGGACCGCACGGCGGTGAAGAGCCGTTCTTCCTGTTGCGCGCGAGCGAGGGCCAGATCGGGGGGGTCGCGCGGATCGGGGGGCTCGGGCACGTCGTGAAGCGACGAGACGTTGCTCCGCCGGCGATGCCGGTGCGTGATGGCCCGATTGTGCGCGACACGGTAGATGAACGTGCGCTCGGAGCTCTCGCCGCGAAACGAAGGGAGCGCACGCCAGATCGCGAGCAGTATGTCCTGGAGGAGGTCCTCCCGCTCGTGCCGGTCGCTCTCGTACGCCGCCACGAGACGCCCCAGCGCCGCGCCGTGCTCATCGAGCAGGCGACCGAACCTCTCCTCGAAGGCCATCCCTTATGGTAGTCCCGACATCGAGGAGATCCTGACGGCGAGGACGCAGGTGAGGCGAGAAGGGCGAGGGGTGAGGGAGTGACGAGGCATGAGACGCCGCGGAAGTGCTCGCCGCTCACCCCTCGCCTCTGCAGTTCCCGCCCCTCACAGCAGCGACCTGATCCACCCTCCGTCCACCGGGATCGACGCGCCGGTGGTGAAGCTCGCCCGCTCGGACGCCAGGTAGGCCACCATCGCGGCGAGCTCGCGGGGCTCGCCGATGCGGCCCATGGGCGTTTCGCGCTCCCAGACGGCTATCTCCTCTTCGGGTGAGGTGCCGTGAAGGGACGCGTTCTTCCTGGCCAGCTCCTCCACACGCTGCGTGCGCGTGTACCCGGGCATCACGTTGTTCACCGTGATCCCGAAGGGGGCGACCTCGTTCGCCAGAGTGCGTGCGAAGCCCGTGACCGCGGCACGAACGCTGTTCGACAAGATCAGGTGCTGGACCGGCTGCTTCACCGCGATCGACGTGATGTTGACGATGCGCCCCCAGCGCCGCTCCTTCATCCCTGGTAGCACCGCCCGGGTGAGATTCACCACGCTGTCCAGATTCTGCCGCACGGCCAGGTGCCACGCGTCCGGGGAGTGGCTCTCGAACGGGCCGGCTGGCGGGCCGCCCGTGTTGGTCACGAGGATGTCGATGCGGCCCAGCTCGCGCATCCCGATCTCGGTGACGCTCAGCACGTCGGCCGGCTCGGTGAGGTCGGCGCGCAGCGGCAGTACGCGCACCGTCGAGCGGCGCTGGATCTCTCTCGCGACGACTCGCAACGCGTCCTCATCGCGCGCGCAGAGCACCAGATCGGCCCCCTCGGCTCCCAGCTCCTCGGCCACGGCGCGTCCGAGCCCGCGGCTCGACGCAGCGACGAGCGCGACCTTTCCCTTGAGCCCCAGGTCCATCGCTACTTCTGGTGGAAGTAGCTGTCCGTGTGATCCAACCAGTCCTGGCGTGGCGGGCTGAACACGTCCACGTCGAGCGTGTCCTCCAGCGCCTCGGCCTTGTGCGGCACGTTGGACGGGATGTGCAGCACCTCCCCGGCGCGGACGATGAGCTCTTCCGACCCGTCGTCGCCGATCCAGAAGCGCAGCGCGCCCTCGAGGATGTAGGTGAGCTGCTCGTTCTCGTGGGAGTGCTTGGGGACGATGCACCCTTTGTCGAGGTACACGTGGGCGAGCATCATCCGCTCGCCCGTCACGAGGCGGCGCGAGAGCTGATCGGTGACTCGTTCCTTGGGGATCTCATTCCACCGGAACAGGCGAACCTGGGAGTCAGTCTTCATATAGGGGTGGGGCGTGAGGGGAGACACACACTGGTCACGAGACGGTAACCTACCACGACGACACGCCACGCGCAGCGCGCTACGCGCCATGCGCCCGGCGCGCCCTTCTTGACTTCCTTTTTGCCGTTTCCCATATACTTGTATACAAGATCGTCGGCGCATTAGTACACGTATGTTCGCCCTCCCCGCATACGGAGCCCGGCTTATGAACGTCGTCGTCCGCCTCTCCCTCCCACTCCTCGCCGCCGGCCTGGCCGCGGCAGCCTACCCCGCCATCGCCCAGGCCCAACAGGGCGTGGTGGCCGGCATCGTGACATCGTCCTCCACACTCGCGCCCATCGCCAACGCGCAGGTGTCGGTCGCCGGTACCCAGCTGGGGAGCATCACCGATAACGAGGGCCGCTTCCGCATCACCAACCTGACCGGCGATCAGGCCACGCTCCGCGTCCGCCGCGTGGGGTACCGCGCCATCGAGCAGGCAGTGCGCGTGGGCGACACGGAGATCCGCATCCAGCTCGCCGAGGCACCGCTCGAGCTGGATGACGTGGTGATCACGGGCACACCGGGGGCCGCCACCCGCCGCTCCATCGGCAACGCCGTGTCATCGATCCAGGTCGCCGAGCAGCTCCCGCTCACCGGTGCCAATGAGGTGGGCAAGGTGCTCACCGCCCGCGCTCCCGGCGTGGTCATCACCCAGGGATCGGGACGCGTGGGGAACGGCACCGTGGTCAACATTCGCGGGCGCAATTCCCTCTCCCTCACACAGCAGCCGCTCCTGTACATCGACGGCGTCCGCGTGGCCAACGATGTCGGCACAGGACCGGACGTGCAGGGCGGAAACGCTGTCTCGCGGCTCAACGACATCGACCCCGAGGACATCGAGTCGATCGAGATCATCAAGGGGCCGGCCGCCGCGACCATCTACGGCACCGAAGCCTCCAACGGGGTGATCCAGATCATCACCAAGAAGGGGCGCGCCGGCGCGACGGATCTCAACGTCAACATCCGGCAGGGCACGAGCTGGTTCCGCGATGCGGAAGGGCGCATGCCGACCAACTTCTTCCGCACTCCCGGCGGCGAGCTTCTCAGCTTCAACGGCTATCAGGCAGCCGAGGCGAACAACACGCCGCTCTTCCGGAACGGGCACCTCCAGAGCTTTGGCATCAACCTGAGCGGCGGAACCCAGGAGCTCGGCTACTACCTCTCCGCCAACTACGACGACGAGGAAGGCATCGAGGCGAACAACGACCTCGAGCGCTTCAACGGTCACGTCAACCTGACGCTGCGGCCCAACGAGAGGTTCGACATCACCAGCAGTGTCAACGTCACGCAGAGCGATGCGCAACTCAGCGGGGAGAGCGGACTGGGAACGATGTTCTCGGCCTTGTTCGGGCTCCCGCAGCTCCTGCAGGGTCCGTCGCGCGGGTTCCAGATCGCACCGCCGGAAGTCATCCGGGACGTGGTCGAGAATACCCAAGCGGTCACGAGGTTCACGGGAAGCTTGCAGATCGCGCACCGGCCGCTGAGCTGGTTGTCGCACCGTTTCCAGGTTGGACTCGACAACACGAACGAAGACAACCAGGCGCTCACCAAGTTCATGACGGCCGAGCAGGCGGTGTTTTTCGGGCCGGTGCTGGCGCGCGGTCAGCTGTTCCAGGACGTGCGAACCATCTCCTACACCTCCGCCGACTACAGCGCGACGGCGATCGCGTCATTGACCGGAGACCTCACCGCATCGACGTCGATCGGTGGCCAGTACTATCGCCGGCGCACCGACAGCAGCTCGGTCACGGCGCGCGGCTTCCCGGCGCCGGGTGTTCGCAGCGCCGCGGCCGCGGCGACGAGGGAGGGGAGCCAGGACTTCGTCGTCAACACCACCCTCGGCTTCTACGTGCAGGAGCAGCTGGCGTGGAAGGACCGGCTCTTCCTGACGGGCGCCGTCCGCATGGACGACAATAGCGCATTCGGCGAGGACTTCGACGTCGCCACATATCCCAAGGTGTCCGCCTCGTGGATCGTGAGCGAGGAGCCGTTCTGGAACATTGGCTTCATGGATCAGCTCCGGCTGCGCGCCGCGTATGGGCACTCGGGGCAGCAGCCGACCGCGTTCGCGGCACTCGAGACGTTTCAGGCAACCACCGGCGCCGGTGGCAGCTCGGCCGTCACGCCGCAGTTCCCCGGCAACTCGGAGCTCAAGCCCGAGCGAGGGGAGGAGCTCGAGGTGGGCTTCGAGGCGTCACTCTTCGGACGCATCGGTATCGACTTCACGTACTTCGACAAGAAGACGAAGGACGCCATCCTCCAGCGACAGCTCGCGCCGTCGCAGGGATTCCCGCAGCCGCAGTTCGTGAATGTGGGTGAGGTGAGCAACCACGGCGTGGAGCTTCTCGTCACCGCCAACGCCATCTCACGCCCCAACCTGTCGTGGGATCTCTCGGCGAATGTCGGCACCTCGAAGGACCGCATCGAGGACATGGGCGGGCTTCCGCCGATCACCATAACGCTGCCCCTCCAGCAGCATCGCGAAGGGGGGCCGATCGCCGGCATCTACTCGCGAAAGGTGGTGAGCGCGGAGTTCAACCCGGCCACCGGCCGGGCGATCAATCTCATGTGTGATGGCGGCCCGGACGCCGGCGGCGCCGCGGTACCGTGCGCGCAGGCCCCTCAACTCTTCCTGGGTACGCCCACACCCAAGGTGACGGGGGCCGTGACCAGCACGCTGACGCTCTTCAACCGCTTCCGGATCTACGGACTGGTGGACTTCAAGAATGGACACAAGCTGCTCGACGCCGATCTCCTGGCGCGCTGCGGCATCTTCCAGGTCTGCGACGTCAACGTGAATCCCCAGAACTACGACCCGATTTATGTCGCCCAGATCCAGAACTCGTCGGCGCTCACGCTGGTGGAGGCGGTGGTCTCCGATGCCAGCTACACCACACTGCGCGAGCTGTCGCTGAGCATCACGGTACCGGAGCGGTGGGCCCGCTTCGCGCGCGCCAGCCAAGCGACGATCACCTTCACCGGGCGGAACCTGTACACCTGGACGGACTACACCGGGCTCGATCCCGAGACGCGCTCGAGTCTGTCCACCGAGAACATCTCTTTCTCGCAGGCGCTGTTCCCCACGCCCGCGCAGTTCCTCACCACGATCAACCTGAGCTTCTAGGCGAACATGCGAACTCAACTCCGGATTCGGGCGAGTGCGCTGCTCTGCCTCGCCACCGCTGCGTGCAGTGATATCACCTCGCTGGAACAGGACGCGCCGAGCCGCGTGCTGGGGAACACGCTCAGAGACCCGGCGGCGGCGCCGCTGCTGGTGAACAGCGTGATCACCGATTACGAGTGCGCGCTGGCAACCTACACCGTTGCCGGCGCCATGGTGGGCGATGAGTTCCTCGACGCGCAGCTCAGCCAGGCGGTCTGGGACTTCGATCGCCGAACGCTCTTTCCCGAAATGCAAGCGGCGACAGCGGGCTGCGGCGGCGTCCAGGCTCCGGGCGTCTACGTTCCTCTCTCCACCGCACGCTTCCTGGCCGACAACACACTGGAGCTGCTGCAAGGGTGGACCGACGAGCAGGTCGCCAATCGCGGCAGTCTCATTGCGACGGTTGCCGCGTATGGCGGTTACAGCCTCGTGCTGCTCGGAGAAGGCATGTGCTCCGCCGCGCTCGATGGCGGTCCCGAGCTGACCCGGGAAGACCTGTTCAACGAGGCCATCGATCGGTTCACCGCGGCCATCGACGCCGCGACCGCGGCAAGCAACGCCGACATCCTCAACATGGCGCGTGTGGGCCGGGCGCGGGCGCTGCTCAACCTGGGGCAGTACGCCGCAGCCAGGGACGACGCCGAGCTGGTGCCGGCGAGCTTCGTGCGCAATGCAACCTACGACGAGACTCCCACTCGCCGGCAGAACAACGTGCACACGTACCAGTTCAGGGGACTCTTCGGCACGGTGGATCCCACCTTCCGTGGCCTCACCATTGGCGGCGACCCGGATCCGCGGGTGGAGGTCGTGAACTCCGGCGTCAACGGACACGATACGGTCACGCCGATCTGGCGCTCCACCAAGTACCCTGACGTCGGCTCGCCCATCCCCATCGCCTCGGGTGACGAAGCACTGCTGATCGTCGCCGAGGCCGAGGCACGCGTGGGCACTCCCGCCAACGCGGTGACGATCATCAACCAGCTCCGCGCCAACGTCGGCCTCGACCCGTTTGCCGGCGGGACGCAGGCGGAGATCCTGGCGCAGGTGCTCGAAGAGCGGCGGCGCGAGCTCTTCCTGGAAGGACACCGGTTGGGCGACATGCTCCGCAATAACCTTCCGCTCGTTCCGGCGCCGGGCACGCCGTTCGGGAAGGGTGGAACGTACGGAACGCAGCTGTGCATCCCGCTCCCGGCCGCCGAACGCGACAACAATCCGAACATCTAACAGTGGCGACTTCCATGATTCAGTCCGCACGCGGCCGGTTGGCGGCCGCTGCATTCATCGCGATCGTCGCCTTCCCGGCCGCGCCCGTCACCGTCGCGCAGCAGCCAACGGTCTCGCTCGCGCCGGTCCCTCGGACCATCCCGCGCCAGCTGCGGGGCCTGGACGACTACATCGAGCGGGGGATGCGCGCGTGGAAGGTTCCCGGTCTCTCGATCGCGGTCGTGAAAGACGACTCGGTAGTGTACGCTCGTGGATTCGGCGTACGCCGCGTCGGCACCAACGAGCGGGTGGACGAGCGTACCCTGTTCGCCATCGGCTCGTCGAGCAAGGCGTTCACCGCCGCGGCGGTCGCCATGCTCGTCGATGAGAAGAAGGTGAAGTGGGACGATCCGGCGACGAGACACCTGCCGAGCCTGGAGCTCTTCGATCCCTACGCCACCCGCGAGCTGACGGTTCGCGATCTCCTGTCCCATCGCTCGGGCCTCGCTCGCGGCGACCTGGTCTGGTATGGGAGCGAGTTCGACCGCGACGAGATCCTCCGTCGCGTGCGATACCTCGAGCCATCGTGGAGCTTCCGCGCGCGCTTCGGCTATCAGAACATCATGTATCTCGCCGCCGGCCAGACGGTGGAAGCCGTCGCCAAGAAGAGCTGGGACGACTTCGTGGACGAGCGGATCTTCACGCCGCTCGGCATGACCGCCAGCTCGACCACCGTGCGCGCGCTCGACGGTGTGGAGAACGTCGCCCGCCCGCACAGCGACTCGTCAGGCACGGTGCGGGCCGTGCCATACCGCAACATCGACAACATCGCCCCCGCCGGCTCGATCAACTCGAACGCGATCGAGATGGCGCAGTGGATACGTCTGCAGCTCGGGAACGGCACCTACGAAGGAAAGAAGCTCCTGAGTGCGGAGGCGGTGAAGGAGATGCACGAGCCACACACGATCATCAGACGCGAAGGGCCGTGGGCGATGATGACGCCGGACGCGAGCTTCATGTCGTACGGCCTGGGATGGATCCTGCACGACTACCGTGGAAAGAAAGCCGTGCAGCACGGTGGCAACATCGATGGCATGCACGCGCTCGTCGGCATGATACCATCGGAGCAGGTCGGGGTCGTCATCCTGACGAATCTCAACCCGAACGCGCTCACGACGGCGATCATGAACCGCGTGTTCGATGCCTATCTGGGCGCACCGGCCACCGATTGGAGCAAGCAGTTACTCGCCGCCATGGATAGCCTGCAGGGGCTCCAGGCCGCGGCGCAGAAGCGGATGGAAACCGCGCGCGTGGATGGCACCCGCCCGTCGGTGGCGCTCGAGAAGTACGCGGGGACGTACTCGCACGACATGTACGGCGACGTCGTCGTGGCCAGGAATGGCGACGGCCTCACGATTCGTCGCGGACAATCGTTCACCGCGCCACTCTCACACTGGCACTTCGACACCTTCCGCATCCAGGCGGTCGGGGGCGGCATCGGCATGGGGTTCGTCTCCTTTACGCTCGACCCCATGGGCCAGGTGGCGTCGCTGTCCCTGCAGGGCATTGGAGACTTCAAGCGGGCGCCGGCGGCGGCCACCGCCGCCTCGCGCTGACCGGGGCGCGATCGACTTCGCACGAGGCACACTCATGAGAGTATCGTTCATGGCGGGGCTGTCGATGGGCGTCGCCCTCGTCGCCCCGTTGTCCGGCCGCGCCGCGGCGCAGGACGCGCCCCAGGTCGCCATCGCCAACAAGGCGAGCGAGCCCGCGCGCCGCGGCCCCACCGACGCGCGCCAGCTGGAGTCCTTCCTCGATGGCCTGATGGCCGCGCACCTCGAGGATCATCACGTCGCCGGCGCGGTCGTGTCGGTGGTGCGGAACGGCGAGCTCCTCCTCGCCAAGGGCTACGGATTCTCCGACAACGACAAGCGCACACCGGTCGATCCGGCGCGCACCATGTTCCGCATCGGCTCGGTGTCCAAGCTCTTCACGTGGACCGCGGTCATGCAGCTCGTCGAGCAGGGGAAGCTCGATCTCGACGCCGATGTCAACCGCTACATCGACTTCGCGATCCCGGCGACCTACCCGCAGCCCATCACGCTGCGGCACCTGCTCACGCACACACCCGGCTTCGAGGACCGCGGAATCGGTCTGTTCAGCGGCAAGAACGAGCCCCGCTCTACGTGGCTGCCCGCGAATCTCCCGGCCCGCGTGCGGCCGCCGGGTACGTTCTCCGCCTACTCCAACTATGGCACCACGCTCGCCGGCTACATCGTGGAGCGCGCGTCGGGGATGTCATGGGAGGAGTACGTGGACAACAACATTCTCCAGCCGTTAGGCATGACGGGAACAACGGCCCGCGAGCCGCCGCCGGATGCGCTCCAGGCCAGCATGTCGGGCGGATACAAGTGGGACGGCAACGAGCTCGACGCGCAGGACTTCGAGATCGTGGGCTCGTCGGCACCGGCAGGCTCCGTGTCGGCAACGGCCACCGACATGGCGCGCTTCATGATCGCGCACCTCCAGGGCGGCCAGCTGGGCGGTGCGCGCATTCTCGCCGATTCCACCGCGCGCCTCATGCACTCGCGCGCCTTCTCGCACGATGACCGGCTCAACGGCTTCGCGCTGGGCTTCTACGAGAAGAGCTCGCACGGGCTCCGCATCATCGGCCACGGCGGCGACACGCAGTGGTTCCACACCGACATGGCGCTCATCCCGGCGGAGAGCCTCGGCGTGTTCGTGTCGTATAACAGCGCCGGTGGCGGCGAGCTGAGCTTCGGTCCCTTCCTCGAGGCGTTCCTCGACCAGTACTACCCGGTCGAGCCACTGCCGCGCGTCGCCGGCTCCGATTCCGTTCCGGTGGAGCGCTATGCGGGCTCGTACCGGGTGAATCGCTCCTCCTATACCACGCTGGAGAAGGCCTTCGGACTCGCCTCCGTGGTCAGCGTCGCCAAGGACCCGGAGTCAGGCGTCGTCGTCGTGAATTCGCCGCTCGGCACGCAGAAGCTGGTGCCCACCGGCCCCGCCCTGTTCCGCGAGATGGATGGCTCGGGACGGGTCGCCTTCCGCGAGGGCGAAGACGGGCAGGCCACGCATCTCTTTCTCGACGCAGCGCCCATGCTGGCCTTCGAGCGGCTGGCATGGTACCAGGCGCCGGCGCTGCACCTCACGCTCGCCGGCATCGCGATCCTGCTCTTCCTCTCGGTGCTCATCGCCGTGCCGGTGCGCTGGCTGCTCTATCGGCGTTTCCCCGAGCTGAGGGCAGCAGCCGCGCCCACGCGCACACCACGCCGGCTGGCCGCGGCGGTGGCGCTGCTCAACATCGCCTTCCTCATCGGCCTCGCCGTGCTGCTCGGCGATCCTGTTGCGTTCCTGCTCCGCGGGGAGATCGGGCCGCTCAAAGTCCTGCTCTTCCTTCCCCTCCTGGCCGCCGTGTTGACGTTGGGCCTGCTCTGGTTCGCGGTCGTGGTGTGGCGCCGCAAGCTGTGGGGACGGTGGGGGCGGTTGCACTACACGGCGGTCGCGGTGGCGTCGCTCATCTTCGTGCTCGTGCTCGGCTACTGGAATCTCCTCGGCTGGCGGATCTGATCGCGATGACCCGATTCCGACTCCTCGTCCCGGTCCTGCTGGCCGCGGCGTGCGCACCGCGCGGCGGCGTCGAGCAGGCTCCGGGGGCCACGCCCTCCGACCGGTTCGACGTGATCATCGCCGGCGGCAGGATCATCGACGGCACCGGTAACGCCTGGTACTACGGCGACGTGGCGATTCGGGGTGATCGCATTGCGCGCATTGCCACGCCGGGATCGCTCGATCGAGCCACCGCCGGCACGCGCATCGATGCGCGCGGGCTGGTCGTGTCCCCGGGCTTCATCGACATCCAGGGTCACTCGCGAGACGACTTCCTGGATGGCGATGCGCGGGTGGTGAGCAAGGTGACGCAGGGGATCACCACCGAGATCATGGGTGAGGGGTGGACAAACGCGCCCTCGAACGAGCGCACCGAGGCGCGGTTCGCCGGCGCCGACCCGCGCGAAGCGGGGCCGGATCCCGCCTTCCGCGGTCGCGGTGGATTCGGACGATGGCTGGAGGCGATGGGGAATCGCGGGCCATCGATCAATCTCGGCTCCTTCGTTGGTTCAGCAACCGTTCGCGCGTATGCCATGGGGATGCGGCAGGGCGCGCCCAGCGCGGCGGAGCTCGACACCATGCGCGCCGTGGTGCGCGATGCGATGGAGGATGGCGCGTTCGGGCTGGCGACGGCGCTCATCTATCCGCCGGACAACTTCTCCACCACCGAACAGCTCGTGGAGCTGGCCAAGGCGATGGGGCCGTACGGCGGCGTCTACATCAGCCACATGCGCTCGGAGGCCGACGCACTGCTCGAGGCGATCGACGAGCTGATCGAGATCGGACGACGCGGCGGCGTGCCGGCCGAGATCTATCACCTCAAGGCGGCGGGGCAGCGCAACTGGCCGAAGATGAAGGCAGCGATCGCCAAGATCGATTCGGCGCGCGCGGCGGGACAGGATGTCTCGGCGGACATGTATCCGTACGTCGCCGGGGGGACCGCGCTGGCCGCGTGCGCGCCACCGTGGGCGTCGGCCGATGACAAGCTGCTCGAGAACCTCCGCAATCCGGAGACACGCGCCCGCGCCAAGGCGGAGATGCTCTCCGAGCGCACCGAGTGGGAGAACCTCTGTCAGCTCGCGACGCCGGCCGGCGTCACGGTCGTCGGCTTCAGGAAGCCCGACCTCATGCAGTACAACGGGAAGACGCTCGCCGACATTGCCGCCGCGATGAACAAGGACTGGGTGGACGCGATGATGGACATCACGCTCACCGAGGAAGGGCGCGTGGGGGCGCTGTTCAACATCGCGTCGGAGGAGAACCTCGAGCTCCAGCTGCGACAGCCGTGGATCAAGTTCGGCACCGACGCCGGCGGCGTGGATCCGGACAGCGCGCGCGGGCTGGTACATCCCCGCAGCTACGGCACCTTCCCGCGCATCCTCGGCACGTACGTGCGCGAGCGGCAGGTGATGCCGCTGGAGGAAGCCATCCGCAAGATGTCCTCGGCGGTGGCCAATCGGTTGTCCATCAGGGAGCGGGGGCTGGTCCGCGAAGGGATGTACGCCGACCTCGTCGTGTTCGATCCTGCCACCGTCAGCGACCGCGCCACGTATGCCCAGCCGCACCAGATATCGGTCGGGATTCGGCACGTCTTCGTGAACGGCAGCGAGGTGGTGCGCGACGGGAAGCACACGGGAGCACGACCGGGCCGCGTGGTGCGCGGTCCGGGGTGGAGGCAATGACGGGGACCGTTCCCGCCGCGGTGACGCTGCGGCGCGTGGAGACGCTGGACGAGCTGGAAGCGTGCGCCGATCTCCAGGAAGTGGTGTGGGGCACCAGCTTCTCGGGCAGGGTGCCGGCGGCTGTCATGCGCGTGGCCGAGCACGTGGGCGGAGTGACCGCGGGCGCGTTCGAGCCCGACGGCACGCTGCTGGGCTTCGTGTTCGGGCTGACCGGTCCGCGACAGGGCCGGCTCGTGCACTGGTCGCACATGCTCGCCGTGCTTCCCGAGGTGCGGGACCGCGGGCTGGGTACGCGACTCAAGCTCCTGCAGCGCGAGCTCGTCAGGCAGGTGGGCGCCGAGCACATGCTGTGGACGTTCGATCCGCTCGTCGCGCGCAACGCCCACCTGAACCTCAACCACCTGCGCACGCGCGTCGTGGAGTACGTGCCGAACATGTACGGCGATCGGACGGGAAGCCCGCTGCACGCCGGTATCGGCACCGACCGGCTCATCGTGCGCTGGGACGTGGCGCCCGGACCCGTGGAGCGCGATGGCGACGGTAGCCCCGGGGTACCGGCGGACGATGGCGCGTCTCTCCCCATGGTCACGCCCGACGCCGGCGATGCGGCGGCCGCCGCCGCGCTCGCCTCGGCGCCGGCGCTCAGGATCGAGGTGCCCATCGATCTGCACCGCATCCTGGTCGAGGCGCCCGAGCGCGCGGCGCGCTGGCGGGCCTACACGCGCGCCGCGTTTCTCTCGTGCCTGGAGCAGGGTCATCGCGTTCGCGGCTTTCATCGCGACCTGGTGAGCGGCCGTGCCTGGTACATCCTTGCGCGTGGCTGATCGGCGCGCGGCCGCGCGCCACCGACGCCGCGTGTTGCCGCCGCTCTCGTGATACGCATCGACCACATCGCACTGCGCGAGATCCGGCTCCCGCTCAAGGAGCCGTTCCGTATCTCGTCGGCGCTGGTGAGCGATCGGCGCATTCTCCTGTTGGAGCTCTCCGACGGCGATGGGTCCAGCGTGTGGAGCGAGTGCGTCGCCGGCGAGGGCCCGCACTACAGCCCGGAGACGATCGATACCGCCTGGATGGCGATCAGCGAGTGGGTCATGCCGCGCGTGCGCGGCGTCGAGTTCGCCCGGCCCGACGACGTGAGCCCGGTGCTCGACCGCGACTTCCGCGGGCACAACATGGCGAAGGCGGCGGTGGAGATGGGCGCCTGGGCGCTGGATGCCGTGCGCGCCGGCGTGCCGCTCGCCCAACGGGTGGCGGAGGCGCGGGGAGAGCGGCGTGAGGTGCGCCACACGATCGAGACCGGTATCTCGTTAGGCATCCAGGCCGATCCGGCGGCACTGGTGGAGCGCGCCGCGGCGGCGCGCGCGGCGGGGTACCGAAAGATCAAGATCAAGATCGCGCCCGGGGCCGACGTGGAGTACGTGTCGGCGGTGCGGAGGGCGCTCGGCCCCGAGGCGCCGCTCATGGCCGATGCCAACAGCGCCTACACGCTGAACGATGCGTCGCACCTGGCACGACTCGACGAGCTGGACCTCGTCATGATCGAGCAGCCGCTGGCACACGACGATCTCGTGCGACACGCCGAGCTCCAGCGCCGCCTCAGGACGCCCCTCTGCCTCGACGAGTCGATCACGTCCGTCGCGCGCGCCGAGGACATGCTGACGCTGGGGAGCGGTCGCGTGATCAACATCAAGCCTGGGCGTGTGGGCGGATTCACGCCGTCGGTGGCGATCCATGACCTCTGTCGGGCGCAGCAGGTGCCGGTGTGGTGCGGCGGGATGCTGGAGAGCGGCATCGGCCGGTCGTACAACGTGGCGCTGGCGTCGTTGCCGGGCTTCACGATTCCCGGCGACCTGAGTCCCAGCGCGCGCTACTGGGCGCGTGACGTCGTGACTCCGCCCTGGGAGATGAATCCGCGTGGTGAGGTGCGGGTGCCGCTCGACCGGCCCGGGTTGGGAGTGGACGTCGATGTGGACCGGATCGACGATCTCACCGTGCGCCGGGCACTGCTCTGACCGGCGTGGGGCGACCTACCAGGCGCCGCGCTCGCCCACTCGATCGATGACCGTGGCCAGCCGCTCGGCGGCGTTGCGCCAGTTGGTCTGCACGGCCCGCTGCGCCGCGTCAGGGTCGCCGGAGCGGATGGCGCGCACGATCACCTCGTGCTCGCCGGCGGAGACGGGCGTCTCGGAGGTGAGCATGCTCGTGTACAGGAACTCGTAGCGCGCGGCCTGCGGCTTGACCACGTCGTGCAGCGCGAGCAGGCGCGGACCGGCGCCCGCTTCCACGTAGCGGCGATGGAAGCGTTCGTCGAGCTGCATGAGGCGGCTCGGATCGGGGCGCCGCTCGGAGGCCTCCTGACGAAACGCTCCGTTCAGCGCGCGCAGCTCGGTGGCGAGCGTCTGACGATCGGACGCGGGGAGATCGGCGGCGCCGCGCGCGGCCAGCCCCTCGAGCTCGCCCACGAGGTAGAAGAGCTCGCGAGAGTCTTCGCGGGTGAGCGGAGCAACGGTGAGTCGAACGTTCTGGAGCTGCGGCGAGGCGACGACGTATCCTTCCTGCTGCAGCCGCTGGAGCGCACTGCGCACCGGGGTGCGGCTGACGCCCAAGCGTGCGGCGATCTCCGACTCCACGAGCCGGGTCCCGGGCGCGAGCCGCGCCTCGACGATGAGGGTGCGCAACTGATGATAGACTCGCGAGGGCCGGTCATCGCGCCCGTTTCTGGACCTGGAGGCACCGGCGCTCTTGGCAGGGCGAGCGCGGGAGCCGGATCTCGTAGCCATAGACGTGAGAGAGTTGACCGGAGTGAGAGAGCAATGTGTGGTGAAAGAATGACCGGGCAGTCCCTCGATTTGGCCGCCTAGCAACGGACTAGTGGGAGTAACTTTCAGTGATTCAGTACTGCATGAGAGAGTAAGAGCGTAAGGGCGTGCCCCGTTACGCTCTTACTCCCGTTCGCCCCTACTGAATTACTGGAAATCACTACCTCTAATCGGTCGCTCGGCGCCCGACAGAGGGCCTTCTCTAGGGGAGCAGAATTGTACGCGATCATGTATCCCATTCCGTTCTAAATATGTCGCCTTCCGACTCCGCTCGCCACGGCATCCTCGGTGATGCCGACGTCCGTCATCTCGTCGAGCTCCGGCGCGATCTGCACCGACACCCGGAGCTGTCCTGGAAGGAGACCCGCACCGCGGCGCGGCTCGAGCAAGAGCTCGCGGCGCTCGGCGTCACCGATCTCTGCCGGGTGGCCGGCACCGGGATCGTGGCACGCATCCGGGGCGAGCGGCGGGATGCGCCGGTGGTCGCGATTCGCGGCGACATCGATGCACTGCCCATCGCCGAAGCGACGGGGCTTCCGTACGCGTCCGAGGCGCCGGGGGTCATGCACGCCTGCGGACACGATGTGCACGCGACCTGGACCGTCGGGGCGGCGATGCTCCTGAGCCGCGTACCGGCCCGCGGCGATGTCCTGATCGTGCTGCAGCCGGCGGAAGAAGTGGGACAGGGTGCTCGAGCGATGCTCGAGAGCGGCGCGCTCGATACGGTGCGGGCGATCTTCGGCGGGCACGTCGACCGCCGGTTCGCGGTCGGCCAGGTGGTGGCACAACCCGGCCCGCTGGCAGCGTCGACGGACACCTTCGACATCGAGCTCCTCGGCTCGGGCGCCCACGGCGCGCGACCGCACGAGTCCGCCGACCCTGTCATCGGCCTGGCAGCGCTCGTCACCGCGCTCCAGACCATCGTGTCGCGGCGGCTGGATCCCGCGCTACCCGGCGTCGTCACGGTCGGTACGGTGCAGGCGGGCACGGCACCGAACATCATCCCCGACCGCGCGCGCCTGAGCGGCACCATCCGCGCGACGACACCCGAGTCGCGCACCTTGCTCACGAGTGAGCTCCACCGCATGGCCGAGTCGGTGGCGGCGACCCACGGTCTCGCGGCGAACATCACGCTGCGCGACGGCACGCCCCCGGTGCTCAACGACGCCGATGCCGCCGCCTGGGCGCAGACCGCGGTCACGGCCGTGCTCGGTCCGGCCGCCCTCGTCCCGTTAGGCACGGTGAATATGGGCGGCGAGGACTTCGCGTACTACCAGGAGCGTGTGCCCGGCTGCTTCATGCGCATCGGCGCGCGCGAGCCTGGGGGAGAGCGCACCCCGGCCCACTCGACGCGCTTCCACGCCGCCGAAGGCGCGATCGCCATCGGCGCGATGGTCCTGGCCGAGTCCGCCCGCGTCGCCTCCGCCGCCCTCACCGGGCGTGGCGCAACGAGCCCGGGGTGAACCGCCACGAGCCCGGTCTGGCTAACCACAGAGGCACGGAGGGCACTGAGGATTCACAGAGGGGTCTTCTTCGCACCGAGCTCCTCGCGTCACGAGCAGCTTGAACCACGGAGACACAAAGACACGGAGGAACCCGAGGAGGAGAGGAGCTCTCCCCTGTGGTTCCTCTGTGTCTCGGTGCCTCTGTGGTCCAGTCCTGCTCGTTGCGCGGCGGACTCTCCCCGATCGGAATCCCTCTGTGAATCCTCTGTGCTCTCCGTGTCTCTGTGGTTAGCCGGCGGGCTCGTGGCGGTTCACCCCGGGCTCGTTGCGCGACGCGATGAAACCTGACTGGCGAGTCGGCCGTAAACCATTTACTCCTTTTGGTAGTCTAAAGGAGCATACATGGCCTCCTCCGACCTCCTCCAGGGCACGCTGGAAATGCTCGTGCTCACCACGCTCTCGCGCGAACCCATGCACGGATGGGGCATCTCCATCCGGCTGCGCGAGATGTCCGGCCAGGTGCTGGACGTCAATCAGGGGTCGCTCTACCCCGCGCTCCAGAAGATGCTGCGGCAGGGATGGGTACGGTCGGAGTGGCGCGTCACCGAGAACAACAGGCGGGCTCGCTACTACGCAATCACACGCGAGGGACGACGGCATCTCGAGCACGAGATGGCCGAGTGGAGGCGCTCCTCGGGCGCGGTCAACGCGGTGCTCCGCTTCGCCTTCCAGGGAGGGTGAGCAGATGGCCTGGCACCATTCGGTCGGCACCGCGATTCGCGCGCTGCTGGACACCGTCGTCCGGCGGCGGCGCGTCGAGAGCGAGCTCGATGAAGAGATGCGCTTCCACCTCGACATGGAGGCCGAGCGCAACGCAGCGGCAGGCATGTCACCCGAGATCGCCCGCCGCACGGCGGCGCGCGACTTCGGCGGCGTGGAGCGCCACAAGGAGGCCGTGCGCGACGAGCGCGGCGCGCGCTGGTTCGAGGACCTCGGTCAGGACGTGCACTATGCGCTGCGCGTGCTGCGCCGGCGCCTCGCGTTCACCGTCGTCGCCGGCCTCACGCTCGCGTTAGGCATCGGCGCCACCACCACGCTCTTCGGTGTGGTGAAGGCCGTCCTCCTCACTCCCCTTCCCTACGGGCGGGCGGAGAGCGTGGCCGTCGTCTGGTCGGCCTGGAAGGGGTTCGACCAGACCTGGCTCTCGTACGATGAGTGGGAAGCGTACACGACCGAGATTCCGGCGTTCGACGACATCGCCCTCTTCACTGACAACTCCATCAGCCTCACCGATGGCGACGAGCCGGAGCGCATCCGCGCCGGGTTCGTCACCCATAATGCCTTCCGCACCCTCGCGGCCTCGCCGATCCTCGGTCGCACCTTCACGCCGGAGGAAGATCGCCCGAACGGCCCGCGCGTGGTGCTTCTCGGACACCGTCTCTGGCAGCGCCGCTACGAAGGCGATCCCTCGGTGGTAGGACGCGACATCCAGATCGGGGGCCAGGCCACCATGGTGGTGGGCGTCATGCCGGAAGGCTTCCGGCTACCACTCGATTACTCGGCCGCCGGACCCACCGAAGCGTGGCTCCCGCTCGCCACCGACGCTGCCTCGAACAGCGCCGCACCCGGACCGGCCATGAGCCCGGAGGGCATGAACCACGGATACAACGCCGTCGCGCGTCTGGCACCCGGGGCCACCGTTCAGCAGGCCAACGCGCAGCTGCGCTCGCTCGTCGCGCAGTGGGTGCGTGACGGACCGTATCCCGCCGAGATGCAGTTCCGCGCCTTCGCCGTCCCGGTGGAGGAGCAGGTGACCGGTCGCATTCGTCAGGCGTTGCTGATCGTTTTCGGCGCGGTCGGCCTCGTGCTCCTCATCGCCTGCACCAACGTCGCCGGACTGCTGCTGGTGCGCGGCGAGCAGCGCCGGCGCGAGCTCGCCGTGCGCGTGGCGCTGGGCGCGGGTGTGCGGCGTCTCACGCGGCAGCTGCTCACCGAGACGCTGGTGCTGGCCGGCCTCGGCGGCGCGCTGGGGGTGGGGCTGGCGGGGCTCGGTGTGTGGCTCGTCAGGCAGAACGCGCCGGCGGCGCTGGCCCGTGTCGCCGAGACGCGCCTCGACCCGGTGGTACTGCTCTTCGCCGTCGGGATGTCGCTGCTGGCGGCGGTGCTCTCCGGCGTGCTGCCGGCACTCCAGGCCACGAACGTGGCGCCGGCGAGCGAGCTCAAGGAAGGCGGTCGCGCGACTACGACGGGACTGGGCCGGCTGCGGTGGCGACAGACGCTGGTCGCGGCGGAGGTCGCACTGGCGGTCGTGCTCGTGGTCGGCGCCGGCCTCATGGTCCGTAGTGTGTCCAACCTGTTCGCCATCGACGCCGGCATCCGCCCCGAAGGGGTGCTCACGATGCGCCTGACGACGCCGGCGACGTGGTATCCCGACTCCGTGCGCGTCACGAGCTTCTACGATGAGCTGCGCCGGCGAGTGTCCGCGATTCCGGGCGTGGAGGCGGTCGGCGCGGCGCGCCTGCTGCCGCTGGCCACCGAGATGGGCGACTGGGGGCTCGAGATCGAGGGCTACACGCCTCCGCCCGGAGAGGGAACGCCAGGTGATTGGCAGGTGGTGACGCCCGGCTACTTCGAGGCGATGGGGCTGCGTCGTATCGCCGGCCGCTTCTTCGACGAGCGCGACGCCATGACCGCGCCGCTGGTGATGATCGTCAATCAACGTTTCGCCGAGAAGTACTTCGCGGGGCGCGATCCGTTGGGCGGACGCGTGCGTATCGGAGGCTCTCCCGACAGCGCCTTCGCGACGATCGTCGGCGTCGTCGCCAACGTGCGCCACAACGCGCTCACGCAGGAGGTGAAGGCACAGTTCTACGCGCCGCACGGCCAGTTCGCGGTGGCACCGGGGAACACGAGCCGCAGCATGAGTCTCGTCGTGCGCACGAGCGGCGAGCCCAATACGCTCGTCACGCCGGTGCGCGCCGTGATCCGCGAGATGGATCCGCGGCTGCCCGTGTCGGAGGTGCGGACGATGGAAGACGTGGTCGGCCAGTCGATCGCCGAGCCGCGGTTCGCGATGGGGCTGCTTGGCCTGTTCGGTGTGCTGGCGCTGGTGTTGTCGGCGATCGGGATCTTCGGGATCGTCTCGCAGGTGGTGACGGCGCGCTCGCACGAGTTCGGCATCCGCGCCGCCCTCGGCGCGACCCCCAGGGACATCGTGATGCTGAGCCTCGGCACCGGCGTCAGGCAGACGCTGGCCGGTCTCGCCGTGGGTGTGGTGGCCGCGCTGCTGCTCACGCGAGCAATGACCGGCCTCCTGCACGGCGTCGCCCCGACAGACCCGATCACGTTCGCTATCGTGATCGTCGTGACGGCAGCGGTGGCCATCGCGGCGAGCGTGATTCCGGCGAGGCGGGCGGGTAAGGCCGATCCGACGGTCGTGCTGCACGAGGGCTGACGGTGAGAGACGAATGGCAGGCCACTCTCTCGTGCCGCCTAGCGATGGACTGACGGTAGTGATTTCCAGTAATTCAGTACTGCATGAGAGAGTAAGAGCGTAAGGGTGTGCCCCTTTACGCTCTTACCTCTTACCTCCTACTGAATTACTGGAAATCACTCCCGTTAGTCCGTTGCTACCTGGTCAAAGCCAAGAGCCCGCCCTCTCTCACACAGCGCCAGGATCGCTGTTAGAACGACACCACTCCTTCCACGACGAACCCGTTGAATACGCCGCCGCTCCGAATGTCGCTCAGCGGGAAGTCGAAGTACGACTGCGTCACGTACTCGCCCTTGAGCAGCACGCTCGGCGTGATGAACCAGCCGGCGCCAAGCTGCACGCGCTCGATGCTCACGTCGGGCATCCCCGTCAGGTCGCCTTTCACGGTGTTGTACCGCGCGCCGACGAACATGTCCTCGTTCGGCAGGAAGCGATACACCGCCTCGGCCGCGTACTGGTCCCACACCCGCGTCTCGGTCTCGTTCGCCGCACGACCCTCGGCGCGCTCGGCGACGCCGAACAGCTCGAGTCCGCGATATTTCACGAACGGGTTGACCATGAACGCCTTCACCTTGCTGCGGAAGCCGGGGTTGAGCAGACCGGACGAGAACTGCGCGCTCTCCGTGGCCTGGAAGTTCTCCATCACGAAGTAGTAGCGCGAGCCGGCACGGTCGCCGGCGTACAGCGTGTTGCTGATCGCTTCGGCCTGCTGGAACAGGGAGCCGGTGAGCCGCACGCGCAGGTTGTCGTTGAGCTGGTCGTCGTACCCGACTTTGCCGAGGAACGCGAGCGAGCGATCGGCCGGCCGCGTCACGTTGCCGCGGATCTCACCACCGGTCACGCCGCCCATCACCATCCACGGGCCGCTGCGAACGTACACCTCGCCGCCGATCTCGGTCGTGAAGGCGTCCATCAGCAGATTGCCGACGAAGGGGTTGTGCATCGCGTTCCCGTTGTCGGAGCGGCGGAAGTGCGCGTCGCCGTAGTTCACCTCGAAGTGCCCGGCCTTGATCGTCAGGTACTTCATGAGTGACTTGAGCGCCGGCACGTCGATCGGGGAGTCGTCGATCAGCAGGTATCCGTCCTTCACCCACGTCTCGTTGTGGTGCCGCGAGGACAGGTAGCTGGTGAGGGCGACACGGATGCCGGGCGCGAGCTGCGCGTTGAGGTACAGGTTGGCGGTCGCGTTGTTGAAGCCGGCGCCGATCTCCATCAGCTCGTTCACGTTCGCGTCATTGACGAGCCGCTCGCCCGCTGCGGTCTGATGGTTGATCGACTGGAACTGCTGCGTGAACGCGGCGCCCCAGCTCAGCTTGAAGCCGGTGAACGGCACGTTGTCGTTCTTGGGACTCTCAAAGACGTTGATCCCACGCTGGTCCTGCGGACGAATGTGCTGGATCTCGATGTTGCGAAGGAGCAGCCGGCGCTTGGCATCCTTCGGCCACGCGACGGGAATCGAGTCGACCTTGCTGCTGTCATCCCGGGCGACCCTGGTGTCGCTCGACGCCACCACCAGCTGGGCCTCCGGGCTCTGCTGCGCGACGGCCGGAACGGCCAGGAGCGCCAGGAGAGCGGAGAGTGAGGTAGAGAGCTTGGCGTTCATGTGAGACTCCTGCTGGAATCCGAAGTGTTGTGTGACGGTGTGGTGGGCGGCGCTTACTGTTGGACCGATGCGGCCGGGCCCGTTTCCCGCGCGAGCACGATCTCGAAGTTCACGACGACGTCTTCACGTACTCTCATGGTGCCGAGCATCAGCGACGGTGGCTTCACGCCCCACTCGGTCATCTTGAGCTCATACTTGCCGGTGACCGCATACTGACCGCTCGCGTTCTGCACCGCGTTGGCCGTCATGGAGATCTCCTTCTCCGCGCCGGCGATGAGGAGCAGACCCGCGAGGTTCACGGTCAGCGCCCCGTCCGGGCCAGGCGTGAGCTCGCGCGCCGTCATGCGGAAGTTGATGACGGGGTTCTCGGCGGCCTTGAGCGCCTTCCGCATGTGGTTGTTCATCGTGCCGTTCTTGCAATCGAGCTGGGCGATCGGAACGTTGATCACCACCGCGTCGATGGCGCGCATATCCTCGAGCGCCGTACCAAGCTCACCTTCGAACGTGACGGCCCCCTGGACTTGAGTAGCCTCGCACTTCCAGCTCCGCACGGTCGAGGTTCCTTCCACCCAGAGCTTGGTCTCCGGCGTGATCGTCAGATTGCCTGCTGCATACGTCCACGCGCCGACGATCAGAGCGGCCGGGAGGAGAAGCCCCGCGGCCCACTTGCTCGAAGCGCGGGTGCGGTTGCGTTGTCTGGACATTGTGTTGCTCCGGGCAGAGGGATCTTCCAACTGGCCTCAAGATCGGTTGGGCCAGGGACCCCAACAGCCGGGAATTGCTCGGAACTTTTGTAAGGGGAGGTTGGCGCGAGGCAGGGGGAAAACCTGACAGCGCGGGATGAGGGATGCGGGACGCGACGCGGGACGCGGGAGAGTCTGGGGTTCGCCCAGCCAGCAACGGACTGACGATAGTGATTCCCGGTAATCCAGCACTGCGTGCGAGAGTGAGAGCGTAAGGGCACACCCTTACGCTCTTAGCTCTTACCTCCTACCGAATCACTGGGAATCACTACCTTTGGTCCCTCGCTCGGCGGCCCGACAGAGGGCTTCGCCTGCTCGCGTCCCTCGTCCCTCGTCCCTCGTCCCGCAATGGACTCCAGGCTCAGCACGGTCTTCCCCGCATTCCGCATCCGCGATTCGATGCGCAGCGGGATGCGGCGTTCGTCGTCCGTGAGGTGGATCCGCACCGTGCCCACTCCGTCGTAGCGGCGGTCGTCCTTCACCTGCATCTCGACCACCACCGCCTGGAACTCGCCGGCGGGCACGACCACCACCTCGCGCCCCACGACGCGCACACGCGTTGGGTTCCGCTCGGGATAGAAGTGCCGGTCGAAGGCGTACTCGTCGCCGTCGGCGAGCGGCAGCGTGCGGACGAAGTAGATGAAGGAGAGCTCATCCAGCGGCTGGTCGGTGACCATCTCACCGCTGTCCGTGGCGGCGACCCACTGGCGCCGCTCGGGATAGAGATCCACCGCCTCCTTGAAGGACGACAGCGGGCTGCTCTCGCGCTTGGCGAAGCGCAGCGATGCACGCTCGGCGGGATCGAACCACGAGCAGGTGTGGTCGCGAACCTTGAACAGCGCCACCTTGCCGCGCAGCTCGAAGTGCAGCAGGTACACCGGCCGCCCGCGCACGTCCTCCGCCGCCTGCACCCGCATCTTGCCGCGACCCGATCCGCCCAGGCGACCCAGGTCGGCCTTATAGATGAGCTCCTCGCCCACGGCGAAGGGGAGAACGGGAGGGGAAGTCGGGACCGGTACCTGTTCGGGCCACTGGGCCATCAGCCCAGAGGCCGAGATCAGCAGCAGTGCCGCGGTGAGTGGTCCTCGCATTGTCGTCCTCCCGGTTCACCTGGACGTCAACTTCGCCCAGTACCGGTAAGCTAGGACGGCACTACGCTCCGGTCTGTCGGAGATGCGGAGGCAGTTGCGACGGAAATGGCCGAAGCTGTGTCGGGCGTTTCCCCACGATAGCTCAGCGGGATGGTTGCCGAGACACGCGTGCCCCGACCGGGCGCGGTGTCGATCTGCAGCGAGCCGTCGACCAGCGCAACTCGCTCCGCCATGGAAAACAGCCCCATGCCCGGCCGCCGGTGCCTCGCGTCGGCGAGGTCGAAGCCTCGACCATCGTCGACGACCTGAAGCCGCGCCGTGTTCCCGGTCATCGCGAGCACGATCTTGACCGACCGGCCCTCGGCATGCCTGGCAGCATTGGTCAGCGCCTCCTGCGCGACGTTGTAGAGCACCGACCCGATGGAGCGCGGAATGAGGCTCGCATCGCCGATCAGCTCGACCTCGACGTTCAGCCCCTGTCCTTCGCGAGTTCGGCGCGCCATCCACTCCAGGGCGGCCGCGATACCCAGATCATCCAGCACGCGCGGATGCATCGTGTGCGACAGCGTGCGGACCGCCTCCAACGCCTCTACGGCGTGATCGCGGATGAGCTCGAGCTGCGTCTTGAGCTCGGGCGTGGCCGACCGCAGCGCGGCGCTCGCTTGCATCGTGAGCGCGGCGAGCATCTGCGCCGTGGAATCGTGCAGCTCGAGGGCGATCCGCGACCGCTCACGGTCGCTCGCCTGGATGAGCTGCGTCGCCAGCTGGCGGACGCGCGTGCGTTCGGCGATCAGCCGGTCGAGCAGCTCGTTGATCGTCTCGCCGATCCGCTGCATCTCCCTGTCGGCTAGGAGCGACTTCGGGACTCGGGCCGCGAGGTTGCCATTCGACACCTGCGACACCGTATTCTCCAGGTCCCGGAGCGGCAGGAGAGCCAAGCGGACGAGCACCAGGTTCACGGTAAGGCCTGCCAGGAAGGCCAGACCGGTCACCGCGGCGAGCGTCGCCCCGCTGACGCCGTCATCGTAGGCCAGGACGAGCGCCACGGAGGCAGCGACTACGAGCAAGGCGTTCGCGCCGGCCAGCTTCCTGATCAGCGGAACGCCGAGCACGCGCCGCACCCACTCCGGAATGGTCGGAACGCGCAATGGTCTCAGAGGCATCGTGCTATGGGGAAGCTCCCCCACGAGGGGCGTATCCATGGAGCGCAATCTAGGCTCCATCCGGGCGCAGGTCTGTCAGGCAGCGCGGCACGTCTTGGTAGGGGAAGACCTGACATGGGGAGCTTCCGCCACGTGACGTCGCGGCATGGGTGAGCGCCACGCGCGCTCTTCGCGATTCGCGAATCGCGAAGAGCGCGCCGAACGGCTAGTCTCAGGACACACAGGCGAAAACGGACACGGGCTGAGTGGCGGTAACCACGTCGACACCACAGGACCTGCCGGCCCTCGCCGCCGAGCGCTGGTACGCGCTGGCGACGGATGCCGTGAACACGCGACTCGCGACCGGTAAGGATGGGCTTACCAATCGCGAGGCGGCGGAGCGACTCGCGCGCTTTGGACCCAATGCGGTCGAGAGCGAGCGTGAGGACCCGTGGTGGACACTCGCCCTGCATCAGCTGCGAGATCCGCTCATCTACATCCTCCTCTTCGCCGCCGGCGTGACGTTCCTGCTGCGCGACTACACCGACACCGGCGTCATCCTCGCCGCGGTGGTACTGAACGGCGTGATCGGCTTCGTGCAGGAGTATCGCGCACGCCAGGCCATGCGGGCGCTCGCACGCCTCTCGGCACCTCGCGCCGTCGTGATCCGTGAGGGCACGGAGCGGCAGATCGCGAGCAAGGACCTCGTACCCGGAGATGTCGTCGTGCTCGCGTCCGGGTCGAGGGTACCAGCCGATCTGCGTCTCACCTACGCGCGCGAGCTGGAGGTGGACGAGTCGGCTCTCACCGGCGAGTCGATGGCGGTCTCGAAGTCGACCGAGCCGCTGTCGGGAGACTCGCTGGTGCCAGGCGACCAGACGAACATGGCCTTCTCGGGCACCATCGCCACGCGCGGTCGCGGGCAGGGGATCGTGGTGCGTACGGGCGCGTACTCGGAGCTCGGGCGGATCGCCTCGGCGATGCACGCCGTGCGGCACACCGAGACGCCGCTCCAGCTGAAGTTCGCGCGACTGGGGCGGCGGGTGGCGCTGCTCGTCCTCGGGCTCGCCCTCATCGTGCTGGCCATCGGCCTCATGCGATCGATGCCCGTCGGCGAGATCTTCCTGACGGCCGTGGCCATGGCGGTGTCGGCGGTTCCGGAAGGGCTGCCCGTCGTGCTCACGGTGACCCTTGCCGTCGGCGCGCGCCGCATGGCTCGGCGCCGCGCGATCATCCGATCGCTGCCGGCGGTGGAGACGCTCGGGAGTACGACGGTCATCGGATCGGACAAGACGGGCACGCTCACCAAGAACGAGATGACCGTGCGGATGATCGCCACCGCAGGGGACGACTACTCGGTGACGGGTGTCGGCTACGCGGCCGAGGGGACGATCAGCCGCGATGGCCAGCCGGTCCGCGCCGACGACGATCCCGTGCTCGCCGCGGCGCTGACCGCCGCGGTACTCGCGAACGAGGCGCAGAGCTATCGCGCCGGGGTGGGCACGCCGGCGGGGGACCCTACCGAGATCGCGCTGCTCGTTGCTGCCACGAAGGGGGGCATGAACGTCGACGACATGCGCGCGCGTCTGCGGCAGCTCGACGTGCTGCCGTTCGAGTCGGAGCTTCGATTCATGGCCTCGCTCAACCAGGTCGACGGTGGGGCGATGATCCACCTGAAGGGTGCACCGGAAGTGATCCTCGGGCGCTGCACGCGCCAGCTCGGCGGTGCCGGGGAAGAGCCGCTCGACGCCAGGTCGATTCGCGCGCGGGCGAAAGCGCTCGCGGCCGACGGACTGCGCGTGCTGGCGACGGCACAGCGTCGTTCCGACGGTGCGAGACTGGAGCGCGCTCAGCTGGAGAGTGGCTTCACGTTCACGGGATTGCTGGGGATGGAAGATCCACCGCGCGACGAGTCGGTGGCCGCCGTGCGCGACGCGAAGAACGCGGGCATCCGTGTGATCATGCTGACCGGCGACCATCTGGAGACGGCGCGCGCGATCGGTATGAAGGTGGGGCTCGCCGAAAACGGGGATCGAGCCGTGGCCGGCCAGGCGCTCGATGCGATGTCGGACGAGGCGCTCGATCGCGTGCTCGACGAGACATCCGTGTTCGCGCGCGTCGCGCCGGAGCACAAGCTGCGCATCGTGCAGCGGCTGACACATAGGGGCGAGGTCGTCGCCGTGACGGGAGACGGTGTGAACGACGCGCCGGCCCTTCGCGCCGCGCACATCGGCATCGCGATGGGTGCAACCGGAACCGACGTCGCGCGTGAGGCCGCCGACATGGTGCTCGCCGACGACAACTTCGCGAGCATCACGGCGGCCGTGGAGGAAGGGCGGATCGTCTTCTCGAACATCAGGAAGGTGACGTTCTTCCTCCTCTCCACGGCTGCCGGCGAAGTCATCGCCATCATCGCCGCGCTGCTCGCCGGCTGGCCGCTTCCCTTCACCGCCGCGCAAATCCTCTGGATCAATCTGGTGACCGACACGCTCGAGGTCACGGCGCTGGCCTTCGAGCCGGCGGAGCCTGGACTCCTCACGCGGAAGCCGCGACCGCTACGAGAAGGCGTCCTGACGCTCCGCCACGTGCTGCGGCTCGCCGCCATCGGCGCACTGATGGCCGCCGGCACGCTCTGGACGTTCTGGTGGACGCTGCGCGGCACCGACTCGATCGAAGTCGCCCGCACCGCGGCGGTGACGCAGATGGTGGTGTTCCAGTTCTATCACGTCTTCAACTGCCGCTCGCTCGACCGGTCGATCCTCGCGATCTCGCCGTTCTCGAACCGCTTTCTTTTCCTGAGCATGGTCGCCGTAACCGGCGCGCACCTCGCCGCGCTCTACACACCGTTCCTGCGAAGCGTCCTCGACACCACACCGCTCGTCGCCGAGCAGTGGTGGATGATTCTGGCCGTGGGGGCGACGGTCATCCTGGGAGGAGAGGTAGACAAGGTGATCAATAGGCGAAGGCGGGCGCTACTCGGATGAGCGATGTAGCCAAGGTAATTACCAGTCATTACCCCGCTACCGACGGAAGTTGTGTAGGCATTCCCCTCACCAAGCTCTCGGCATTGGACCGACAGACGGTGTTCCGTCGCAGATCTATGTTGCAGACGACGATGGACTACCGAGGGAGCGAACAATGCCCAAGCTGCGCGACATCATGACTCGCGAGGTCATCACGGTGAGCCCCGAGCTGAGCATTCGGGAAGCCATGGATCTCCTCGCCACCAGCCACGTGAGTGGCGTGCCGGTCGTAGCCGGCGACGACGTGCTCGGTGTGGTGTCGACGACCGATCTCATCGCGTTCGCCGCCGGACTCGACGAATCAGTCGACCGCGAGGACGGCGAGGAGCAGGAGGAGGCGGCGGGATGGGACGATGGCTCGGATCCACCGGCGGCGTACTTCGCCGAGATGTGGAACGACACCGTCACCGAAGTGAAGGAGCGCTTCGCGCGCCCCGCCGGTGGCTCGACCGCCAACGCGCTGGAGGGGCACGTCGTATCCGAGGTCATGACCCGCGACGTCCTCTCGTTGCCCTCCACCACCGACGTGCGTGTCGCGGCCGACGTCATGCGCCGCGCCAAGGTGCATCGGCTTCTGGTGATCGATGACGGGAAGCTGCGTGGCATCGTCTCGGCGATGGACATTGCCAGAGCCGCCGCCGATGGCCGGCTGACGGCCCGGACCTACGTGTTCAACAAGGCGCCCTTCGACAGGTAGCGCCCGGTCAGGACGCCGGCTCATAGACCACGCCGAGTGGGCGGCCGCGCCAGTAGGCGAAACGCCCTTCAGGGAGGATCCAGGCGGCCTCGCCGGAGGTCGGGATCATGACGCTCCCCGCGCGCCGGTAGTCGCGCCCGAGCGTCGCCTCGAACGGCGTCGGCACCGCGCGACCCTTCACGTCGCGCTCCCGGGTCATCGACACGCCGACGATGGGACCGCCCCGACCGAAATGAAACTCGGCCGAAACGGACACCGCGCCGTCGGTGAGTGTCGCGCGCGCCGTGGTGTCGTCCATGGCCTCCCAGGTCAGGTGCTCGTTAGGCAGCAGCGCCGTCGGGAGCCATACCGCTTCTCCCAGGTACCGCGACAGCGCACCCGCCGCGAGCTCGGGCGTCCCGCGCTGGTTCGCCACCGGCAACACCGCGCCCACGGCACCGAGCATCACCCCTTCCCCCGCGAGATAGGCGTCGCGTACGCGCACCGGCACCAGCGGACCCATGCGGATGCGCGCATCCCACACGAAGCCTGGTGGGTTCGTGGTGAAGTACTGATCGGCGGTGAAGGGACTCCAGGTGCCTTTCCGCAGGCGAAACTCTCCCGCCCAACGCACCCGTGCATGTCGGATCATGCGCTGTCCGGGGAGCAGCACGAAGTCGAAGTATCGCGCGACCGGATCGGGAAGTCCGGCCAGCTGCTCCCTGGAGAACTTCGCGTCCGCCGACTCGCCATGATTGACGCGGGCCCGTAGCCGGCGCACGGCACGCGCGGTCGCCCGCTTCCAGAGGAGTGTGCCTCCTGCCGCGGCCGCGGCGGTGCCAAGTATCAGCCCACCCGCCGCGAACGCACCCGCTCTCTTCCAGCGCCGCATGCAGTCCCCTCCTCCGCCGTGCGCGCACGCTCACGGCGTGAACATCAGCAGCGTCTGCCCCGCACCATGTACGATGCGGAGCGCGGTGTCACCTCTCCCCTTCCCTCCCTCCCGAGCCTGCAAAATCTCGATCGCCACCGGACTGGGAACGCTGCGGGTGAGATGGCGCCCACCCGGTCCTCCGTCCCCGAGCATGATCTGGACCCGTTCATCATGCCTGTCAAAGTCCACGCCGAGAAGGGGGTAGGCGACCGCCTGCGCCTGCGCGCCCAGCTCGCTGTCGTCCACCTCGAGCGTCACACGGCGACCGGCGTTGCGCTGAGTGAACTCGCGCAGTCGATCCGCCCACTCCGTGGGCTCGCGAAGCGTCACGGTGCGGTACTGCGACCGTCCGCTCGACTCTCCAAGCTGACTCGCCGGTGTCTCCGGCACCAGCAGGACGGACCGAGTCGTTCCGCGCATGAGCTTGTTCAGCAGCTCACGCGGCAGGAGACGCCGCAGGATTCCACGACGGTGGATTCCGGCCACGACAAGCTCGGCGCTGGCGTACTCCGCGAAGTCGAGGATCTCGCTCGCCGTGTTGCCACGCAGCGTGATCGACTCCACGATGCTCCCGGCTCGCAGCTGCGCCCTGAAATGCTCGAACGCGGAAGGAACGCCTTCCTCGTACGCGCGCTCCCACCCGCTGGACTCGCCGACGGCTGCGTCGATGCGCGGCTTCACGTGCACGAGGTACACCTTCGTCGCATCAGGGAAGAGCTCGAGCGCCACACGCGCGGCGTGGAGACTCGCCGGGGTGAAGTCCACGGCAACGAGGATCGTGCGCGGAAGTCGCGTCGTCCCGGGAGCGACCGCCAGCAGCGGAACCTCGGCCTGCTGGGCCGCGTGCAGTGGCGTCTCACCACCGAGCAAGTGCTCGAGCACGGTGTGCTGCCGGAGCCCCGTGATGATGAGGTTGGCGCGCTGCTGCCTGGCGACCTGCGCGATGGCCGGGACGGGACGGTCGAGCAGCACCTCGGTGGTCCAGCCTGCCTGCGCACCGGCCGCCTGCATCTGGCGGCGCACGTTCTGCCGCATTCGCTCGGCGCGCGACGTGTCCCATTCCACAGGGGGCGCGGCCAGCAGGTCGGGTGTGGGGACGAGCGCCGGCAGCGGCTCCAGCGCCGAGAGCACGTGCACGTCCGCGCCGGTGCGGCCGGCGAGCAGCCGCGCGAGGACGAAGGCCGCGTCGGCGGAGGCACTGCCGTCGCTGGCAAGGAGAATCCGGCCGAGCACACGCCAGGGCTCTGCCCCGTAGGCAGCGCGGTCCGTCTCCGGCGTGAAGGAAGTGGCAGTCATGACTGTGCCCTCCTGTATTCGGAGCCTGCACCTTGCGTGGCCAGCAGGGCGCCGGCCACGCCGACAGCGACAAGGTAGGAGCGACGCCATCGGACGTCAGTCGGGCAATCGCAGCCGACTCGTCGGCAATTCCTGTACAGTGGGCTCGCCAAACGAGCCGCGGTGCGCCAGAATCCGATGGACTTTCCGCTGAGGTCTCCGCGCATGGCCCGCAAGAACGCACCGTCGAACAGGTCCAGTGATTCGCCGGCGTCAGCGTCGGGGCGCGCCGGCATTCGCCGGATCGTCGTTCCCCTCGATGGCTCGCAGCTGAGCGAGAGCGCGCTGCCGACGGCGCTTTCGCTCGGCCGGCTGTCGGGCGCGACGGTCTACGCGGTGCACGTACTCGTGCCACCCCCGCTCGACACGCACGTGCCCGGCCTGTTCGACACCGTGCGCAACCTGGAGCAGACCTTCGAGCAGCAAGCGCGCGACTACCTGGAGGATGTGAAGCGCCGCTACGCGACCACCGGCGCCAGGCTCGTGGTCGAGCTGCTGGGGACGCCGGCGTCCGACGACTCGTTAGGTGACACACGCGCCATCGTGAAAACGCTCGGCGATCTGGTGCGCGAGCGGGAGCCGGATCTCATCGTGATGACGAGCCATGGACAGGGCGGCCTGCGGCGGGCCTGGCTTGGCAGCGTAACCGACGATGCCATCCGGCGCTCGGGCGTCCCGGTGCTGATCGTTCGCGCGCCCACACTGGTGACGTCGCCTCCGTTCACGCACATCCTCGTCCCGATGGATGGATCGCCGCTCGCCGACCAGGCGCTGCCGATCGCGCGGCAGCTCGCCGCGCTCACGGAGGCACGCCTCACCTTGCTTCGCGTGCTCATCCCGCTCCACGCGGTGGCGAAGCCGGCCCCGGTCGCGCGAATCGACAGGGAGGACCTCGCCCGCAAGCGCGCCGACGCCGAGGAGCACTTTCGGCGCGTGCGCTCGACCTCCGGCCTGACACCGAACGGCGTCGACACGGCCCTGGTCGTGGACAAGAACCCCGGTCAGGCGATCCTCGACTTCGCGCAGACCCACGACGTGGACCTGATCGCGATGACGACGCAGGGACTGGGCGGAGTGAAGCGACTCCTGATCGGCAGCACCGCCGACAAGGTCGTGCGCGGCGCGACGGGCAACGTGCTCGTGTACAGGGGACAGGTGTGAGAGAGGGGCGCGGAATGCCCGGCAGCGCGGAATCGAGGAGAGCTTCTGTAGGGCTGCCTAGCGATGGACTTGCGGTAGCACTTTCCAGCGATGGACCCGGAGGCCCCTCTGTTTGGCCGGG
>DATFFQ010000047.1:0-42107 GCA_035249955.1 Gemmatimonadaceae bacterium | reverse complement strand
AAGCGGGGCATTTAGTCGCGGAAAGCGCCGTAAATCCGTGACTTCCGTGCACTTCGGCTGTCTTTCTATCGAGGCGGGTTCCTTCCGCCGCCCGATGCTCTGACTCCCCCGGATCGGTCCAAATTGCAGGCTGCCGAGCTCACCGCGCTCTCCCGAGAGCTGCTCGACTTCCTGGTCGAGCTTTCGATCAGCACTCACAAGCACGCCATCTACCCCGACGGCCATCCACTGCTCGCGGCCACCGCCCGGGGGCTGGCGCGGCGCGTGAGTGCCCTCCTCATCGAGCGGCCCATGCTCGCCTTCGGCGTCGCCCGCAGCCAGCTCGTGGTCGACGGCATCGCGACCGATCCGAATCACTCGCTTCTCTGCGATCTCGCGCTCCGACTCCATCGGCGTGAGATCGGCGCCGTGAAGTTCACCCGCGGCGTCGAAGAGGATGAGGTCGCCGCCATGCTGCGCGTGATCGGTCGGGAGAACAACCGCCCCGAGCATCCTCGGCCAACCGAGGTCTCCGAAGCGCTGCCCGTCTGGCCGCACGTTCGGCTCTTCCCGCTTTCCTACGATCAGCTCTCCCTCCTTGGTGATGAGGAGGAGCGTCCCGGCGCCCAGGGTGCGCCTGGTGCACCGGGCGTGGCGCTCTCGTGGGCCATGCAGCTCTGGCTCGGACTCGCCCGAGCCGCCGTGGCGCAGGAGGCGTCGCCCGACGCGAAGGCGCCAACCGATCCACTCGTCATCGCCAACGCCATCGAGACTCGTGCGCGGAACGCCACCTACGAGCGCGCCATCGCCTCACACCTGGCGCAGCTCGCCGAGGAGATGCGCATCCGTGGCGGCAGCGACAGCGCGGCGTTGCGCAAGCGCGTGCGCCAGCTCATCGGCGCGCTCTCGCCAGAAACGCTCTGCCGGCTCCTGGAGGCCGCGGGGAGCGGCGCCGAGCGGCGCAAGTTCATGATCGATGCATCGCACGCGATGGCGGTCGACACGGTGCTCGATCTGGCGAGCGCCGCCGCGCACAGCTCGCAGCGGTCGATCTCACAAGGGCTGCTGCGTCTCCTGTCGAAGCTCGCCAGACACGCGGAGGAGGGAAGCGACTACGCGAAAGGGCTCGCCGATTGGGCGCTCCGTGAGAACGTGCGCCACCTGATCGCTGGGTGGGACGACGACGTGCCCGAGCCCGGGAGCGCCGCGTACTGGGAGACGCTGGGGGAGCTGGTTCGGGAGCGGGCCGTGACCTCGCAGCCGGTCGCGAGCAGACATCCGATCGAGCCCGAGCGCGTGGTGCAGATGGCGCTGGAGATGGACGTACTGAGCGTTGCCGTCCGTGAGGCCGTCGATGCGCTGATCGAGCAGGGAAGGGTGGGCGTGCTGCTCGATCTCGTGGACCGCTCGCTGGACGCGAACGAGGTCGTGCGCACGCTCCGCGAGCATCTCGATACGCCATCGACCGTGCAGCAGCTGCTGCGACACGAGCCGGTGGACTTCGAGGTGCTCTACTGCCTGGTGGGACGCGTCGGGATCCCGGCGGTCGAGCCGCTGCTCGACGGGCTCGAGGCCACCAGCGACCGCACCACGCGATGGAAGATCTTCGAGCTGCTCGTCCAGTTCGGCGAGGAGCTGGGCCCGGCGATCGTGAGCCGCCTTCCGAACGCGCCGTGGTACATGCAGCGGAACATTCTGTCGCTCATCGCGCGCCTCCCGTCGTGGCCGCCCGGGTTCACGCCTGCCGTGCTCGCCAAGCACGACGACGAGCGCGTGCGGCGCGAGGCCGTGAAGCTCCTGCTCGCCGAGGCGGGCACGCGCGACCAGGCGATCTGCGATGGGCTGGCTGACTCGGACGAGCGCATCGCGCGGCTGGCCCTCAGCGCGGCGATCGAGCACTGCCCCACGGCGGCCATCCCCGCCCTCGTTAGGCGCGTGGAGGCCGTGGAGGATGATCCGCAGCTCCGCGTGCTGGCCGTGCGCGCGCTCGGCGCGTCGCGCTCGCCGACGGCGCGCGACTGTCTGGTGCGCGCCTGCGTGGCAACGAAGGGCCGCTGGTTCCGCAAGCAGAAGCTGGCACCCAAGTCGCCGCTGCTGCTGGCGTCGCTGCAAGCGCTGGCCGCCGGCTGGCACGACGATCAGCGAGGAGCAGCGGTGCTCGCGCTGGCCGCGCGGAGCGCCGATCCGGAGATCAAGACGGCTGGTGCGACACCGGGAGCGGTTGCATGAGCGCGCCGATGCAGTTTCTCAACTCGCTCGCGCAGTCGCTGGCGACGCTCTCGCTCTACACGGGCACCCATCCGGCGCGCGCGCGCGCCATCGACAGCTCGTACAGGGCGCTGGTCGAGCTCCAGCGCGAGGAGGCTGCACCGCTCTTCTCGTTCCTGCAGAACGATGTGATCTACGGGCAGGTGCCGCTCCACGAGATGAAGGACTGGCCGTGGGCCACCCGCCTCGCCGAGGCGGGGATCCAGCGGGTGGAGTTCGTGCAGAAGGTATCGCGCGAGGACTACGCCCTCTTCCTGGACGAGCTGCTGGCCCGCCTCGCGCCGGGTGGAGGCGAATCCGTCGTGTCGTCACGGCAGACGAGCATCAAGTACGGTGCGCTCGGCTTGCGCGGTGATGATGGCTCGGGCGGATCGGGCAACGGGGTCGTCGGTGCAGGCGGGGTCGGCGGTGCGGGCGCCGGAGGCGCCGGGAGCGTGGCCGCGGAGGCCGCCATGAAATACCTGCTCGGCGAGGAGGCGGAGACCGTCGAATGGGTGCACGATCAGGTCACGGCGGGGAAGCCGCTGCCCATCACCGAGGCCGAGGCTGTCGTGCGGTCGTTGGCGATCGCCATGCGATGCGACAGCGTGCTCGTGGTGCCGCTCATCAGACTCAAGGCGGCCGATCAGCACGCGGTGTTCCACTCGATCAACGTGTCGGTGCTGACGATGGCGCTGGCGAGCTATCTGGGGCTGGCCGACCGCGACGTGCACGAGCTGGGGATGGCCGGCCTGCTGCACGATGTCGGCATGGCCCGCGTGCCGAAAGAGATTCTGCTCAAGCCCGATCCACTGACGGCGGCCGAGAGCGCGATCGTGTGGCAGCACCCGCTGGAGGGCGCGCGACTCCTGCTCGGGAGCCGGCAGCCCATGGAGCTGGCGGCGACAGTGGCCTACGAGCACCACCTCCGGCCCGATGGAACAGGGTATCCCACGCTGCGGTACACGCGTGAGCCGCACATGGCCAGCAAGCTGGTCCGGGTCTGTGATGTGTACAACGCGCTCCGGTCGGAGCGCCATCATCGCGGCGCGTGGACGCCGGAAGACGCGCTTCGCTACATCGACGAGCACAGCGGAACGGAGTTCGACCCGGAGCTGGGTCGGGCGTTTACGGCGATGATGCGCGGCATGGGACGAGAGGACAAAGTGCTGGCGATGCAGGAGAGCGGCGCCTGACGCGCCGGTCGTCGCGAACGGAACCAGGAGAGATCGAGTTGGCCAAGGTCAAGGAAATGTCGGGCGGACGGGGGCGGGAGCCACTCGTCAGGCAGAGCCGGCCCACGGGCCCCGTGTCGCGGTTTCGGAGTCTCGACGATCCGGACGCGCTGCGGGAGTTCGTGCGCAATCTGCGGGAAGGGATCTACATCACCAGCGCCGACGGCGAGATCCTGGACGCCAACGCGGCGTTCCTGGACATGTTCGGCGCCGCCTCGCTCGAGGAGCTGCAGAGCTACGGCGCGGCGGCGCTGGTCGTGAACCCACAGCGCCGCGCCGAGGAGCTGGAGCTGCTGGCGCGAGAGGGAGCCATCCGCGAGTTCGAGCTCCAGATCCGACGGATCGACGGCGAGATCAGAACGGTCCTCGATACCACGTACGCCATTCACGACCCCGAGACCGGGGAGCTCCTGTACCACGGGATCCTCATCGACATCACCGCGCGCAAGGAGCTCGAGAACCAGCTGCGCGAGCTGAGCCTGCGCGATCCGCTCACCGGATGCTACAACCGGCGGCACCTGGCGAACATCGAGCGGCAGATCGAGGAGCACGGGATCGCGAGCTGGGGCTGCATCTTCATGGACGTCGATCACTTCAAGCAGTTCAACGATCGGCACGGTCACGAGGCGGGCGACACCGTGCTGGTGAAGATGGGTCGTTTCCTCACGAGCTCGGTCCGCGCGGAGGAGGCCGTGGTGCGCCTGGGCGGAGACGAGTTCCTGATCGTCCTCGTGGGCGCGAACGAAGAAGCCACCGAAAAGGTCGCGAAGCGGCTCCAGCTGTCCGCGCTCCGCACCGCGCCCGCCGCGTTCTCCCTCGGATGGGCCGTGCGGCAGCGGGACGAGCCCTTCGAGAAGACCATCGGTCGCGCCGACCAGCAGCTCATGGCGGTGAGGGTGGTCGAGAGAGCGCCTGACGCCAGGAGAGGGAAGCGGCGGGTCGAAGGTCCGTAGGCCCGGACAGTCCTTAATGCGGGTGACGAGAGTGGAGTGAGTGACAAGGGTAGTGAAAAGGGTGACGAGAGTGGAGTGAGTGATAAGGGCCAGGGTGACGAGAGTGAAGTGCGTGATGGGTCTATCACCGCCTCATGCCTCCTCACCCTGGTCCCCGTCACTCACTCCACTCTCGTCACCCCCATCACTGCCCCTGCTCGCCAGCACACTCCCAACACGCTCGCTGTGCAACCCGGCCGTCCAGGAACGTCTCCATCGTGGTACTGCACCCGGAGACGTCATGCGATTCCCGCGTTCGTTGGCCGTTGCGCTGTTCGTGTCGAGCCCCGCTGCCGTGCTGGCACAGGGGTGGGTCCTCCCGCGTCCGTGCGGCCCCGAGCCGCGCTGCGGGCCACGGTGGCCGGCGGTCGTCCGCACCGAGAGCGATGTGCGCGTCGAGCTGCGAGACCGTGTGCTCCGCTACGAGGTCACTGAGACATTCGTGAATCGCGGGGCGGGGCTCGGAGAGGCCGACTACTTCTTTCCGCTCCCGAAAGGCGCCGCCTTCCAGGACCTCAAGCTCGAGATCGACGGCGAGCTGGTATCGGGTGAGACGATGAGCGCCGATCGTGCGCGGGCGATCTACGAGGAGATCGTTCGCAAGCACCGCGACCCGGCGCTCGTGGAGTGGATGGGCTACGGGCTGCTACGCACACGGATCTTTCCGATCGCGGCCGGTGAGGAGAAGAAGGTCGTCGTCCGCTTCCACGTCGTTGCCGAGCGAGAAGGCGACGCGCTCCGCGTCGATTACTTCCGCGGTACGCCGCGCGCCACGCCGACGCCGCGGCCGCTACAGGTGGAGCGCCAGGAGCCGCGACGCCGCGGTCACGATGAGCGCGAGCACGACGGCGGACATGGCGGCGTGTCGTTCACGCTCCTCTACCCGTCGGGCGCCGGACTTGGCGCGCCGTACTCGCCGACGCACAGTCTGCGCGTGAGCGAGATGGACGGACGGCGAGTGGTGCGCGTGCGGGGCAGTGCGAGCGAGGTCACGATTCTCCTGCCACTGTCCCGGAACAGGGAGCCCTCGATCACGGTGCTCACGCACGCGCCGGCCCGCGAGGACGGATTCGCGCTGATCACCGTCGCCCCTCCAGCAGTCTCGGCGCGCGCCACGCCGCGTGACGTCACCTTCGTGCTCGATGTCTCGGGCTCGATGAGCGGGCGCAAGATGGAGCAGGCACGCGCCGCCGGAAAACAGCTCCTCTCCACGCTCGATCCGCGCGACCGATTCCGCGTGATCGCCTTCTCGTCGGGCGTGGATACCTTCCGCGATGACTTCGCGGCGGCAACGCGGGCCAACATCGACGAAGCGCACGACTACCTGGATGACCTGAAGGCGAGCGGCGGGACGAACATCGCGGGCGCGCTGCGCGAGGCGCTCGACGTGCCCACGGAGCCGGGGCGCTTGCCGCTGGTGCTCTTCGTGACCGACGGCGAGCCGACCGTCGGCGAGCGTGACCCGCAGGCGATCGCGTCGCGCGCCGCGGAGCTGCGTGGCCGGCGGAGAGTGTTCACCTTCGGCCTCGGCGCCGACGTCAACGTCGCGCTGCTCGAGCAGCTCGCGCTCCAGGGACGTGGGACCGCGCACTTCGTGCGGCCGCAGGAGTCCGTGGAGCGCGCGGTGGAGATCGTCGCCAGCCGCCTGACGAATCCGGTGGTGACCGACGTCCGCATCCGCTCCGATGGTATTCGACTCTCGAAGATGCATCCCGTGGCGACGGTGGACCTCTTTGCCGGCCAGGATCTCGTCATCCTCGCCCGCTACGAGGGGAGCGGTCGCGGGAGTATCCGACTGGAAGGGGAATCGGGGAGCGGGCCTGTGCGCTGGACGGCCACGGCGGACTTCCCGGAGCGCGAACGCGGCAACTCGTTCATCCCACGCCTCTGGGCAACGCAGCGCATCGGTTGGCTGAGCGCCGAGAAGCGGCGGGGACCGACCGACGGCCGCGGCTCGACACGCGAGATCGACGACGAGATCCGCGAGCTGGGAGAGCGCTATGGAATCCCGACGGAGTTCACGTCATATCTGGTGCAGGAGCCCACGGCGGTGACCACCGGTGAGGCCATGCAGCGTCATCGCCGGGATACGCGGCCGGCGCCGGTTCCGTCCGCGGCTCCCACCGACGCCGGTGCCCGCTTCGAGTCGGCCAAGCGCGCGACGGAGCAGCGAGCGGCGGTGTCGCTGGAGGATGCCGATGCCGCGGGCGGAGTCGCCGGCGCGGGCGCGACGGGGCTCCGGCGGGCGGGGAACCGGGTATTCACACTTCGCGACGGCATCTGGACCGACAGCCGTCACCGGCCCGGGCTGCGGATGGTGCGCGTGCAGGCATACTCGGAGGCATACTTCGCGGTGCTCGATCTGCTTCCCGAGCTGCGCGAGGCCTTTGCCGTGGGCGATCGTGTGGTCGTCGTGGGCCCGCGCAGCACGATCGCGATGGAAGTGGCACCGGACGGGCAAGACGAACTGAGCGAGCGCGACATGGAAGCGATCCGGTCAGGCTGGTGAGCGCTTGAACGACCTCGAGGTCGAGCGACTGTTCCGCACGTATCACGCGATGATCGTGCGGTATCTCACGCGCCGACTCGGCGACTACGACTGGGCCGAGGAGGTGGCGCAGGAGACGTTCGTCCGTGCGCTGCGACAGGAGTCCATCGTGAACGAACGAGCGTGGCTGTTCACCGTGGCCAACAACCTGGTGCGCGACGAGGCGCGCAAGGATGCCCGCCGGCGGCGGCACCTCGAGCTTCTGCGGGAACAGGCGGCCGACGAGGTTTTGGAGCCGGAGCCGACGTCGCTCGAGCGGGCGCAGGAAGCAGCGATGGCGAGGAAGGCGATGGAAGCACTTGCCGAGCGGGATCGCCTGGCGCTGCTGATGCGGGAAGAAGGACTGGACTACACGGAGATCGCGCAGGCGCTCGATCTGTCGGTGGGATCGATCGGCACCACGCTCTCCCGTGCCCGCCGCAGGCTGGTCGAGGCGTACGAAGCGCTTCAGGCGGAGCGAGGGAGGAGGGAAGGGCATGCAGCATCTTGACGAAGGAACGATTCACGCCTGGCTCGACGGCGCGCTGAGCGCCGGGGAGTCGGCGCGCGTGGAAGCCCACGTGGCGTCGTGCGAGGCGTGCGGCGCGGCCGTGGCCGAGGCGCGCGGACTCGTCGCCGCATCATCGCGCATCCTCGCCGCGCTCGACAACGTGCCGCGCAACGTGCTCCCAGAATCCGGCGCGCACGACGCAAAGCGCGGTGCGGTGCCGGTGAAGGGTGGCTTTCGGCGATGGGAGTGGAAGCGCATCGCGGCCGTGATCGCGTTCGTTGCGGTAGGGGGAACGGCGCTGCGAATAGCGGTCGGAGAGTTTGCTTCGGCGGACAGGGTCATGGAGGGCTCAGGGCCGCCGGCGCGCGTCTCCGATTCTGCTCCAGCGCCCGAGGAGACAGCCCAGAGGCTGGGCGCGACTGTCGCGAGTCCGCAGCCTGCCGGCGACGTGACCAAGGACGCAAGCGCGGAACCGGCTTCTACCGCCGCGCCCACACCCCCCGCAGCCGGTCGTGCGGACATCGCGGACCGGGCACCGAAAGTGGAACAGAAGGCGGTCGAGCGCGACGCTCGGCAGGAGCGTACGAGGACGAACCTGGTACCCGCTCCGTTGGCGGCTCCGTCACCGCATCCATCGCAATCGGTGGTGCAGGGACGCGTGATCGATGCCACGACCGGGAACGGTTTACCAGGCGCCCAGGTGCAGATTGCCGGAACACCCATCGGCGCCCTTACCGATGAGAGAGGAGCATTCCGCATCGCGCAGGCGCCTGAGGGTGAGCAGCAGCTTCGCGTGATGCGCTTCGGGTACGACGTGGAGCAGCGGGAGATCCAGGCAAAGGCCGGTGAAACCGTCCTGGTGGATGTCGCGATGCAGCCAGCCCCTCGAGACCTCGACAACCTGGTGGTGACTGGCGAAGCGGCGAAGCCCGTGTCGTCGACCATCGTCGGACTCCAGGCGCTCGCTCGCGACACGGTGCTGGAGAATGGGCGCATGGTTGAGCAAAGCGTCTACGAGCTGCGCCCAGGTGTGCAGGTGACGTTGAGCGTATCGACCACGCTGCCTGCCGAGCGCGACGCCGAGCGCGTGAGACGCGAAGCTCGCCGTGCCGCCCCTCGAGCGGCCGCCGCTGGTGCCGAGCTTCGAGCGGCCCCCGCCCCGCAGGGCGCCCTGCGCTCACTGAGCTGGACAACACCGGCGGGAGCGCAGGTCACGCTATCCGGAGCAGTAACCGAGGAAGAGCTGAGGAGACTGCGAGAGCGGGTAGCCGTGCCGTAGCCTTCGACGAGGGTAATTGGGAGGGCCCACAGTAGTGCCGCCTGGCAACGGACTAACGGGATTGATTCCTAACGACGGACAATGGCGCTCTCTGCTCGGCCACCTAGCGACGGACTAACGGTAGTAATTTCCAGTGATTCAGTGCTGAATAAGAGAGCAAGAGCGTAAAGGGGCACACCCTTACGCTCTCATCTCTGAGCTCCTACTGAATCACTGGAAATCACTCCCGTTAGTCCGTTGCTCGGTGGCCCAACTAAGGGCCCTCCCCTTGTCCTCGGGAAATCACTCCTCGCTTCTACTCTCTCACCGCATTGCTGACAGGGCGCACGGACCTGATGTACATCCAGAGTGCCTCGACTTCGGCGTCGGTGAGCTGGCTGAACGCGAGCCAGGGCATGAGCTCTCCATTCAGCTGGCGCGTTGGGGCCTGGCCGGTGCGGAGGGCGCGGGCGAAGGTCTCTTGCGTGTATGCGGCGAGCGCGCCGCCCAACGTGATGTTGGGGCCCGGCGGAGGTCCGTGACCGCCCGGCTCGAGGCCGCCCAGGTTCTGGGCGTGACAGGGCGTGCACATCCCTGCCAGATACTTTCCATACTCCACCGTCACACCGGGCTCCGGCGGCGTGGGACGGGCGTTGTGGTCGATCACGTTCGCGGCGAGCGGGAACACACCGAAGGCCACCAGCCCGCGCGCCACGGGACCGAGCCGGATGTCGGCCGCGGCGCTGTCGATCGTTGGAAGGCTCCGCGCCCACGCGATGATCGTGCTCAGGTCGCGGTCGCTGAGCCCGTTGTACTCGTGCGATGGCATGAGAAACAGCGGCTTGCTCTCGCGATCGATGCCGTGCCGGACGGCACGCACCCAGTCGCTGTCGGCATACGCGGGACCGACGCCACCGGCCCCGCCGGTGAGGTTCGGCGCGGCGACCCGACCGAACGCGAAATCGTCGACCAGCATCGCCCCACCAAGATATTCGCCATGACACTCCGTGCACCCGCGCATGGACGCCCAGCGATGTCCCTCCGTCGTATCGGCGCTGGCCGGTGACACCGAGAGCGCTGCGACGCTCACGTCGTAGGTACGATTGAGCCTCAGCGCGCTCAGCCCGTAGATCGCCACCACGAGCAGCACGACCAGCGTCACGAGCCCGATGACGATACGGCGGAGGATCTTCATCGTTAGGCACCCCTCGTCATCATGGCGTGGGGATCGTCCAGATGTCGACGGTGTTGGCCGAGAAGCGCGGGATGGCGATGCGCTGGCGTCTGGTGTCGATGCCGAAGTCCGCCGGTCCGTCCACGCCCGATACCAGGCGCGCCACCGATTGTCCGGTGACCACCGACACGGTCGAGTCGGTCCAGCTCGAGACGAGCACCCGTCCATCGCCGAGCACGGCAACTCCGTCGTAGCCGCCGGGACCGGTCGCGATCCTGGTCGGTGCCTCTTCACCCGGCCGCCAGCCGAAGATCTCGGTGGTGGAGAAGCCGCCGAGCACGAAGCGGTTGTTGGCTCGATCCCACGAAATGCCGTTCGGACCGCCGAGCGTGTCGCCCTGTACGGCGATCGTCACGGAGCGATTGGGCGCGATGCGGAAGATCCGGCCAGGCTGCACCGGTTCGGCGCCGCTGGCGGTGAATCGGATGCCGGTGTCGGTGATGTAGAGCGCGCTATCCGGCCCAAATGCCATGTCGTTGAGGAACACGGCGCCGCGCGGCCGCAGGTTCACGCTGGTGATCGGAGCACCGGTCGTGCGATTGAACGCGCGGACGGCATCGATGTCCGTGACCCATAGCGTGTCGCCGCCCAGCGCCATCCCCTTCGGCGCGCTGAGTGAAACGCCGCCACGGCCGCCGGCGATGAAGCGCAGGGAGTCGATCGTGCCGTCGGCGCGAACGCGACTGATGAAGCCGTTGTTGTCGCGCTCGGTCGGATTGCCGTTGATGTTGGTGACGAAGTACATGTCGGCGGTGCTGTCGTACATGACCGATTCAGGCGTGCTGAACCCCTGAACGGTCGTCACCTGGGTCGCGGTGGCGGTGGCCGCGGTGTCGGCAGCGCCCGCTGCCGTGTCGGATGCGCCTTCATCGGCCGGCCCGCATGCGGCCAGCAGCATCGCGGCGGCGCAGATCGGCGTCAGAGTCAGAAGCGGTCGACGGGACATGGTCGGATCCTCGGAATGGTACGGCCGGAAGTTGTGAGGGCGGGCCGCGATGTGGAAGGGCGGGAGCACGGTGCGGCGCCCGTCATCTGTTGCACGACGCATGCGCCGAGGTAGCTTCGCCGTATGACCGACGACGGTTCGCCACGCCGGAAGTCCACGAACGGCAGCGTGGAGCTCGCCGACGCCCGCGAGATTCTGGCCGGCACACTCTGGACGCTCCGCTTCATCTGGTCCGCAAATGCTCGGCTGCTCCTGGCGCTCGCCACGGTTACCGCGGTGCGCGGACTGGTGCCGGCGGCGCTCGCGCTCACGCTCCGCGCGCTCGTCAACGGGGCCGTCGGAGCGGTCGCGCAGGGGATCCGCGAGCTCGATGTGCTGCTGCCGCTCGTGCTCCTGGGACTCGCGCTCGCGATCCTGGACGCCCTCGCGCAGCTGGCCGCCTCGTACGCCATTCAGCGCATCGGCGACGACCTCAACGTGAAAGCGACGTCGAGCATCCTCGAGCACGCGTCGACGCTCGACCTGGCGTTCTTCGAGGATCCACGCCGGCAGGACCTCATCGCGCGCACGCAGCAGAACATGGCGGGTCACCTGTCCCGATTCGTGGTCGAGCTGCAGCACGCACTCATGAACGTCCTGATCGTGATGTCGCTCTTCGGCGTTCTCGTGGCGGTGGAGCCGCTGGTGCCGATCGTCGTCGCGCCGTTCGCGCTCATCTTCCTGTTCTTCCAGTGGCGGCTCGCCCGCGCCCGGTATGCCGACGAGGAGGACCGGACCACCAAGCGGCGGTGGACCGACTACTTCGTATCGCACCTCACGACGGCCGGCTCGGTGGCGGAGGTGCGCGTGCTGGGGCTGGCGCCCTTGCTCCTCGCGCGCTTCCGCGCGTTCATGACCGAGTTCCGCGATCGGAACCGCTCGCTGCAGCGCCGCAACCTGGTGGGGAGCAGCGTCGGCGCCGTGCTCACGATCAGTGCGCTGTACGCGCTGTTCGCGCGGGTGATCATGCGCGTGCTCGACGGCACCGGCACGGTGGGTGATGTCGCCATCTTCGGCGGTGCCGCGGTGCGCTTGCGCGGCGCACTCGACATGGCGCTCCGCTCGACGACGGTGGCGTACGAGCAGGTGCTCTTCATCGGCAACTTTCGCGAGTTCCTCGACGTGACGCCGCAGCTCCCGCGCGGCCGCGGGAGCGCTCCGGTAGCGACGAACGGCCGCATCGAGCTCCGTGACGTGGCGTTCACGTATCCGGGCTCCACGGAGCCGGTGCTGCAAGGCATCTCCCTCGCCATCGAGCCGGGTGAGACGCTGGCGATCGTCGGCGAGAATGGCGCCGGCAAGACGACGCTCGTGAAGCTGCTGGCCCGCCTCTACGATCCGGATTCGGGGAGCATCGTCCTCGACGGCACCGACCTCCGCGACTATCCACTGGACGAGCTCTACCGGCGCATCGCGCTCGTGATGCAGTCGTTCGGGCGCTACGAGGCGAGCGCGGCCGAGAACATCGCGTACGGCGACTGGCGCCGGCTGGTGGACGACCGGGCGGCGGTGGAGCGGATCGCGCGGCAGACGAAGGTGCACGACATGATCGAGTCGCTCCCGCAGGCCTACGATACGATGCTCGGCAGGCAGTTCGGCGCCTACACGCTCTCGGGCGGGCAATGGCAGCGCATCGCGACGGCGCGGGCCTTCGCGCGCGACGCGTCGGTGCTGGTACTGGACGAGCCCACGTCCAACCTCGATGCGCGCGCGGAGTACGAGCTCTTCTGCCGCTTCAAGGAGCTGTCGCAGGGGCGGACGACGATCCTCATCTCCCACCGCTTCTCGACGCTCAAGATGGCCGACCGCATCGTCGTGCTCGAGCAGGGTCGCGTGGTGGAGCTCGGCACGCACGACGAGCTGATCGCGCGGGCCGGTCTCTACGCATCGCTCTACGATCTGCACCTCCGGCAGTACGCGCCGGTGGCGCCGGATGGAGCATGAGCGCGTGAGATTCGGGACTGTCGTCTTCGATTGCGACTCGACGCTCTCGGCGGTGGAGGGGATCGATGAGCTCGCGGGGAGCGTCCGCGAGGAGATCGCGCGACTCACCGATGCCGCGATGCGCGGCGAGGTGACGCTCGAGGCCGTCTACGGCCGGCGGCTGGACATCGTGCGGCCCACGCGCGTGCAGGTGGAGGCACTCGGTCGCAAGTACATCGACGAGCTCGTCCCCGAGGCGCGCGAGGTCGTTGCCGCGCTCCGCGCCGAGGGCGTGATGGTCAGGATCATCTCCGGCGGTTTGTTGCCGGCGGTGCGCGCGCTGGCGCGCGAGCTGGGACTGGGCGACGACGATGTGGCCGCGGTGGATGTGCGCTTCGATGCAGCGGGCAGCTACGCCGGCTTCGATGACCGGTCGCCGCTGGCCCGCAGCGGCGGCAAGCGCGAGGTGCTCCGCGAGTGGCGGGCAGTGCTGCCGCGCCCGGTGATGTTCGTGGGCGATGGCGCCACCGACCTCGAGGCGCGAGACGTGGTGGACCGCTTCGTCGCCTTCGCCGGCGTGATCGAGCGCGAAACGGTGATCGCGTCGGCCGATGCGGTGATTCGTGCGCGCACGCTGGCACCGGTGTTACCGATGGCGCTGGGGAGCGCGCCGGCGAGCGCGGCGCATCGACGCACGTACGAATTGGGGCTATCCTTCATGGAGGATTCCGCGCGCACGCGGTGAGGCGCGCGCTCACCTGACCCGACACGTCGATCATGCTGTCCCGAGAAAGCGTCTCCGCCGTCACTCAACGCGCCTCGTTCGGGCGCTTCTTTCTTCCCGGCCCCACCGAAGTCCGCCCCGAGATCCTGGACGCACTTCGCCGGCCGATGATCGGTCATCGCGGCAAGTCGATGGAGGAGCTGATGGCCAGGCTCGCTCCGGCGCTCCGCGATCTCTTCCGCACGAAGCGCCCGGTGTACATCTCGAGCTCCTCGGCCACCGGCCTCATGGAGGGCGCGATCCGCAACGGCGTGCGCCGGAGCGTGCTCTGCCTGGTGAACGGCGCCTTCAGCGAGCGCTTCTACACCATCGCCCGCGCGTGCAACGTGCACGCCGAAGCGCTGGAGGTGCCGCTCGGTGCGGCCCACACGCCCGAGATGCTCGAAGCCGCGTTACGGGGACGCGACTTCGACGCCGTCACGGTAGTACACTCGGAGACGTCGACCGGCGTGCTCAATCCGGTCGCCGAGCTCGCGAAGGTGTGTCACGCCGCCGGCGATGTGGCGCTGCTCGTCGACAGCGTGTCCGCTCTCGCCGGCACACCGGTCGAGACCGACGCGTGGGAGCTGGACTTCGTGCTGACCGGCTCGCAGAAGGCGCTCGCGCTCCCGCCGGGCCTCGCGCTGGGCGTCGCGCAGCGGCACGTGCTCGAGCGCGCGCGGGCGAAGCCCGACCGCGGCATCTACTTCGACTTCGTGGAGTTCGAGAAGGGTATCGAGAAGAATCAAACTCCCAACACACCGGTGCTCTCCCTGTTTTACGCGCTCGAGGCACAGCTCGAGCGCATCCGCGAGGAGACGCTCGAGGCGCGCTGGGCCAGACACGCCGCGATGGCGCGACGTACCTGGGCCTGGGTCGATGAGATGAAGGGACGTGGCATCGCGCTGGAGGTGCTGGCGCCAGAAGGGTTCCGATCGCCGACGGTCACCTGCATCCGCTTGCCGGAGGGGCGCACGGGTTCGGAAGTGAACAGCGCCATGAAAGCGCGCGGTTGGACGATCGCGACCGGCTACGGCAGCCTCAAGGACGAGTCCATCCGCATCGGGCACATGGGCGACCACACCGTCGCCGAGCTCGACGAGCTGCTTGCCGAGCTGGAAGCGGTGCTGATGCGATGAGCACCAACGGCCCATTCCAGGTGCTCGTCGCCGACGACATCGCCAGTGAGGGGCTCGCGCCGCTCCGGGTGGATGGCCGCTTTCAGCTCATCACGAAGCCGGGGCTGAAGGGCGAGGAGCTCGCGCGCGCGATCGAGGAGGCGGATGCCGTGCTCGTGCGCAGCGCGACGAAGATCACCCGCGACTCGCTGGCCCACGCGCAGCGCCTCAAGGTCATCGGCCGCGCCGGCGTCGGGGTCGACACCATCGATGTCGAAGCGGCCACCGAGCGCGGGATCGCCGTGCTGACCGCGCCCAGCGGCAACACCATCTCGGCGGCCGAGCTCACCCTGGCGCTCCTGCTGGCGCTGGTGCGGCGCATCCCCGCCGCCGATCGGTCGATGAAGGACGGAGCGTGGGATCGGAAGAGCTTCAGCGGCACCGAGCTCTACGGGAAGTTGCTCGGCCTCATCGGCGCCGGACGCATCGGCGGCGAGGTGGCGAGACGAACGCGCGCGTTCGGCATGCACGTGATCTGCTTCGATCCGTATCTCACCAGCGAGCGCGCCAAGGCGCTGGACGTGGAGCTCGTCTCGCTCGACGACCTGCTGCGCCGCGCCGATGTGGTGTCGCTGCACGTGCCCCTCACCGAGAGCACGGCCGGGCTTGTGGGTGCGCGTGAGATCGCCCTCATGAAACCGGGAGCATTCCTGGTGAACGCATCGCGCGGCGGTGTGGTGGACGAAGCCGCGCTCGTGCGCGCGCTCTCCGAAGGTAAGTTGGGCGGCGCGGCGCTCGACGTCTACGAGCAGGAGCCGCTCCCGAAGGACCATCCGCTGCGCTCGCTGCCCAACGTGGTGCTCACGCCGCATCTGGGGGCATCGACCGCCGAAGCGCAGCAGAACGTGGCGATCGAGATCGCCGAGGCCGTGCGTGCGGCGCTGGTGGATGGCGATCTCTCGCGTGCGGTGAACGCGCCGGCGGTAGGGGGCGAGGAGATGCGCCGCCTTCGCCCCATACTCTCCCTCGCCGAGCGACTCGGGAAGCTGGCGGCGTGTCTCATCGACGGCGCGGTGGAACGTGTGGAGATGCGCTACGGCGGCGCCGCCGAGAATGCGTTACAGCCGCTGGCGGCGCACACGATGATGGGCGTGCTGGCAACCGCGGTAGGGCCGAGCAACGTGAACTTCGTGAACGCCATGTACCTGGCGGAAGCGCGCGACATCGAGGTCCAACGCGTGCGCCTCGCATCGCACGGCTCGTTCGCCGAGTATCTGGAGGTGCGGCTCTCCAGTCGTTCGAGCGAGACGCTGGTGGGTGGCGCGCTGCTGGCGCAGGAGCATCCGCGCGTGGTGCGCATCGGCGACTATCATGTGGACGTGGTCCCGCGCGGCACGCTGGTAGTGCTGCGCAATCGGGACGTGCCGGGTGTGATCGGCCGCGTGGGCACGCTGCTGGGCGGCGCCGGGATCAACATCGCCGAGTATCACCAGGCGCGCCTGGAAGCCGGCGGTGCTGCACTGGCCGCGATCAGCGTGGACGGTCGTCTGCGCCCCGAGGTGCTGACGCAGCTTCGAGAGCTTCCCGAGGTGCTCGAGGTGAGGCAAGTCGAGCTCGGTTGACCGTGGCTCATCGCCTAGCGAGCTCGCCTGTGATGTCAGCGACCATGTTGGGTCGTGAAGGCGTCGTGTCAGGGCGGCAGCGTACCGTCGAGCAGCGACCGGATGGCCGACTCGACCTGCGGCCACGTCGACGCGCGCGGGCTGGCGATCTCGAAGTGGCCGGCGCCGGGAATGACGATCATCCGCACGCTGTCGCCGGCCTGCGCGGCGGCCCGCACGTACGCCTCCGCCAGCGGTCGAGGCACGAAGTCCTCGTGCTCGCCCATGATGAGCACCTGCGGGATGCCCAGGGGAAGGAGCTTGATCGCCGAGGTGTGCGCGTAACGCTCCGGCACCGTGGCCGGCGTCCCGCCGAGCAACGACGTGATGACGCTGTCGCGGCACAGGCCCTGGTACCCCGGGATGTTCGCGGTCATGTCGACCGGCCCTGCCAGGTCGATGACCCCGCGCACCGGGAGTGGATCCGACATGTACAGGGGACTCTCCGCTGGGAGTCGCGAGCGAGCCGCTGCCCACATCGCCAGGTGACCACCGGCCGAATGCCCCACGATGACGACGCGGCCGAGGTCGAGAGTGTGCGCTCGCGCGAGCGTGCGGAGGTGGTCGACGGCGTGGCCGACGTCGAGGTATGTGCCCGGCCAACCGCCGCCGGGCTGCCCGAGCCGGCGATACTCGATATTCCACGTCGCAATCCCGTTCGCCTCCAGAGCGTCGCCCATCGGCGCCAGGTCGCGCGCCGTGGCGTAGGCCGCCTTGAAGCAACCGCCGTGGACGAGGACGACGACGGGATGCGGTCCGGGCCCTGATGGCAGGCGCAGCTCACCGTACTGGCTCGAGTCCTCTCCGTAGGCCACGCGCAGGTCCGGTGCGCTGCTGGGGATCGCCTGAAGGTCCATCGGCGTCATCAGGCTGGCGGAGCTCGCCTCGACGTCGCGCGCAGGCTCCGTTCTCCGCGAGCACGATGCAGCCAGAGCGACGGACATCACGAGCAACGGGGCTCTCGTTGCGAGGCGCCAGCACCTGACGTTCTGCCAAATCATGGGAGCGCTCCGGTAGCGGGCCGAGTGGGGCAGAGCCGTCGCCGAGTGTGCGCGCGGCACGGCTACGCTACGGGCTTTCTCGACTGAGAGCCAGGTGGCGCGGCGCCTGGCCTTGGCGGTCCCGCGCACGCGGGCTAGCCGGCCGATCCGGTCTTTACCAATATCTCCGCCATGAGACACCTCATCCTCGCAGCCCTCTCCGCGGTGCAGGTGGCCGCGTGGAGTGGGGCACTCCTCGCGCAAGCAAATCCGCAACGCGCCACGCGCAACGCGCCACGCGCGACCTTCGATTCCTCCCTCCTCGCGGGCATGAAGTGGCGCGAGATCGGGCCGTACCGAGGAGGCCGATCGGTCGCGGTCGCGGGGTCGAGCGCGCGGCCGCTCGAGTACTGGATGGGGACGACCGGCGGCGGGGTGTTCAAGACGGTGGACGCCGGGATCAGCTGGCAACCGGTCACCGACAAGTACTTCGGCGGGACGATCGGCGCGATCGGCGTGAGCGAGTCGAACCCCGACATCGTCTACGTCGGCACGGGCGAGTTCCCGATTCGCGGCAACGTCTCGCACGGCGACGGCGTCTACAAGACCACCGACGGCGGCAAGACGTGGACGCACCTCGGGCTCACCGAGACGCGACAGATCTCGCGCGTCATCGTGCACCCGAAGAATCCCGATCTCGTCTACGTCGGCGCGCAGGGACACGTGTGGGGACCGAACCCGGAGCGCGGTGTGTTCCGCTCGAGGGACGGCGGCAAGACGTGGGAGAAGATTCTCTTCCGCAACGACTCCAGCGGGATCACCGACGTCGAGATGGACCCGAGCGATCCCAACATCCTGTACGCCGCGTTCTGGCAGGTGCACCGCCGGCCGTGGAAGCTGGAGAGCGGCGGTGTGGGGAGTGGGCTCTTCAAGAGCACCGACGGCGGCAACACGTGGACCGAGCTCACCCGCAACCAGGGGCTGCCGCGCGGTCTGTGGGGAAACCTCGGCGTGGCCGTGTCCCCCAAATCGAACAGAGTGTGGGCGATCATCGAGGCCGACTCGGGCGGGGTCTTCCGCTCCGACGATGGCGGGCGCACCTGGACCAAGCTCAACGAGGATCGCCGGCTCCGGCAGCGGCCGTGGTACTACATGCGCATCTACGCCGACACCAGGGACACGAACGTCGTCTACGTGTCGAACGTCGGCTTCTGGCGGTCGGCCGATGGGGGCAAGACGTTCCGGCAGATCCGCGCGCCGCACGGCGACAGCCACGATCTGTGGGTGGCGCCTAACGACAACCAGCGCATGATCGAGGGGAACGACGGCGGCGCCAACGTCTCGTTCAACGGCGGTCGGTCGTGGACCGAGCAGGACTATGCCACGGCGCAGTTCTACCACGTCATCACGACGAACGAGTTCCCCTACCACGTGTGCGGCGCGCAGCAAGACAACAGCACCATCTGCGGTCCCAGCCGCTCCGAGGGCGGCGTGGCGTTCAACGACTGGTATCCGGTGGCCGGCGGCGAGAGCGGCTACATCGCCGTCAAGCCCGACGATCCCAACATCACCTACGGCGGCAGCTACGGCGGGTACCTTACGCGCTTCGACCGCCGCACCGAGCATGAGCGCTCGATCAATCCCTGGCCCGAGAACCCGATGGGGCACTCGGCCTCGGAGAACAGGTATCGGTTCCAGTGGACGTACCCGATCATGACGTCGCCGCACGATCCCAACGCGCTGTACGCGGCGGCCAACGTGCTGTTCATGAGCACGAACGAGGGGGAGAGCTGGACGATCATCAGCCCCGATCTCACGAGGCACGATCCGGCCACGATGGGTCCGTCGGGCGGTCCGATCACCAAGGACCAGACGTCGGTGGAGTACTACGCGACGATTTTCGCGATGGCCGAGAGTCCGGTGCAGAAGGGCGTGTTGTGGACCGGGTCTGATGACGGGCTCATCCACGTGAGCCGGGATGGCGGAAAGAACTGGCGGAACGTGACGCCCAAGGGGCTGCCGGAGTGGACGCGCATCTCGATCATCGACCCGTCGCCGCACGACGCGGGCACGGCATACGTGGCCGCCAACCGGTTCCAGCTCGATGACATGGCGCCCTACCTATATAGAACGACCGATTACGGGGCGACGTGGACGCGCATCGACAGCGGCATCGCGCGCGATCAGTTCACGCGGGTGATCCGGGCCGACCCCGAGCGGCGTGGTCTGCTGTACGCGGGCACGGAGCGCGGGGTCTGGGTGTCGTTCGATGACGGAGCGAATTGGCAGAGGCTCCAGAACAACTTGCCGCCGGTTCCCATCCACGACATGCAGGTGAAGGAAGGGGATCTGGTGGTGGCGACGCACGGGCGCTCGTTCTGGATCCTCGACGACCTCTCACCGCTGCGCCAGCTCTCGGCGGAGATCGCGCAGAAGCCGGCGCATCTCTTCAAGCCGCGCGAGGTGCATCGGGTGAACTGGGGTGGTGGTGGTCCGGGCTCGCGGAGCGCGCACCCCACCGGGCAGAACCCGCCGGCGGGGGCGGTGGTGTACTTCACGCTGAAGCAGCCCAACCAGGAGGTGACACTCGACTTCCTGGACGCGCGCGATCAGGTGATCCAGTCGTTCACGAGCAAGCTGGACAGCGCCGGAGTGGCGGACAGCGTACGCGCCGACAGCGCGCGTCGTGCGAGGGAGGACAGTCTGCGCCGCGTGGCCGGTGTCGACAGCGCGGGGCGGCCTCGACCCACGGGGATGCTCGAGGAGGATCAGCCCGGAGGTGCCGAGGGCGGTCCTCCCGGTGGCCCGCGACGGCCGCCGAGGGTGCCGAACAAGGCGGGGCTCAACACGTTCTCGTGGGACCTGCGCTATCCCGACGCCAGCACGTTCCGGAACATCATCCTGTGGGCGGCGAACACGCGCGGCCCGATCGCACCGCCGGGCACGTACGCGGTGCGTCTGACCGTGGCCGGCCAGGCGCCGCAGACGGAACGGTTCGAGCTCTTGAAGGACCCACGGAGTCAGGCCACGCAGCAGGATCTGGCCGCGCAGTTCGCACTGCTCATCCGGATCCGCGACAAGGTGACGGAAGCGAACGACGCCGTGCGGACGATCCGGAACGTGAAGTTCCAGGGGGACGATCGGAAGAAGCAGGCCGGCTCCGGCGGCAACGTCACGCGCCTGGTGGCGGCGATCGACTCGTTAGGCAGGTCGCTGAGCGCGATCGAGGCGGAGATCTACCAGGTCAAGAACCAGAGCAACCAGGACCCGCTCAACTATCCGATCAAGCTGAACAACAAGCTCGCCTCGCTAGGCGGCGTGGTAGCGAGCACCGACGCCAGGCCCACGGCGCAGAGCCTGGTGGTGTTCGACACCCTCTCGGCGCGGCTCGACGTGCAGCTGGAGCGGCTACGCCGTGCGCTCGATACGCAGCTGGCGCGGATCAACGAGATGCTGCGGGAGCGGAGTCTTCAGCCGATCGTGCCGAGCACGGACGAGCTGGGCCCGGTGAGGCGGCCGGACATCGCAGCCGAGGCGGAGGAAGGGGAGCGCGAAAAGAAGTGGTGATTGCGCGTAGCGCGTCCCGGAGCTCATCGTGCAACGAGCCGAGGCTAACCACGGAGACACAGAGAGCACAGAGGATTCACAGAGGGATTCGGATCGGGGAGAGTCCACCCCGCCACGAGCAGCTTGAACCACGGAGACACAAAGACACAGAGGAACCCAAGGAGGAGAGGAGCTCTCCCCTGGGGTTCTTCTGTGTCTCCGTGCCCGGAGCTCATCGTGCAACGAGCCGAGGCTAACCACGGAGGCAGAGAGGGCACAGAGCATTCACAGAGGGATCTCGAGTAGCCCCGAGCGTCGTGACACCGAATCGGGCTCAACGAATTTGGGGGCCCTGCCACCCTGCCAGTTGCTCACCAGGCGAGAGCAGTCCCCCATTGTCTTTTCTTCGTGGTGCGTTGGACTCCCCCGCGCCGAGGTCCCTCTGTGATGCCTCTGTGCCCTCTGTGCCTCCGTGGTTAGCCCCGGCTCGTTGCACGATGGACCTTCACCGGGGGGTGCTCGGAACGCATGGCGCGAGCGGCGCTACGTTGGAAGTCTGGCGCTTTCATGTCCGGCGATCCATAGATAAGGATGGGGCAGGTTGGGTAGCCGGGGCACCGGTGTCACCCGCGAGGTTGCCGGTGCGCGAGCTCCACGAGGCAATTGACCCAGAGGTCCCACATGCGCGCGCGCACCGCTGTTCTTACAGCGATCCTTTTTCCCTTCCTCACAACCGGGTGCTCGGACGACGCCGTCGGTCCCTCCTCCGAACTCCGGTTGCTCCTGTTCGATGAAGCGCCGCTGGCCGTGCTGATGAGCGATACCATCATCGTCACGGCCAGGGTGGTGAATGCGCGTCAGGTGCCGATCGAGAGCGCCACCGTCATCTGGTCGGTCAGAGACAAAGCGATTGCGCCGATCGTCTTCAGGCAGACAGCGAACGGCGTCAGCACGGCGACGCTGGTCGGAAAGCTTCCCGGCGAGACGATGATTACGGCGCGAAGCGGGAGCCTCGAAGAATCGAGGCCGCTGACTGTCGGGCGCGGAATAGTCACCGGGACGGTGGTGGATGCGGCAACGGGAGCGCCCATCAAAGGGGCGACGCTCGACTTCATCTCCCCCGGTGCGTATTGGGACTATGGGAACCCGACAGCGATGACGAACGACCGCGGTACATACGCGTCGCCTCCCATCAGCCTCACGAAGACCGAAGTCCTCGTTCAAAGCCCGGGCTATGAACCGGCATCGCGACTCGTTGAGCTGATGGTGGGGCAGCCTAGCGTCGCAAACATTTCGCTGATCCGACAAAAGTAAGCCCAAGATAGCCGCGCCGGGTCGCGGCGTGCGGCTACAGATCCAGCCAGTAGCTGAACTTCACCAGGAGTGTATTCGTTGCATCGGCGCGGAAGAGACGCCGCGTGTCGCGCCCCAGGTCGAAGGTCGACACCCCGTCCTCGTCGCGGCCGTGGCTCCAGACCAGGAATAACGTGGAGCCCGGGCGATACTCCCACCGCAGGACCGTGTTCGTGATCAGCTCGCGCGACGTGAAGTCCGGATCGTCCACCGTCACGTCGCTCGTCCCGTTTCCATCCGTGTCCAGCGCCACCGTCTCGCTCGCGGCATCGCGCACGACCTCGTTTGGCCCGAAGGTCTGGAAGCGATCGGTGAATGTCCGGGCGCGCGGCTGCGCCACCCGCTTGAACGACCCGTACGCGCCCGAGCTGATGAACGGCTGCGCGTAGACCTGAAGCGAGAGGTTCGGCGAGAAGGTGTAGCTCACACGCGCGGTTGCCGAGACGGTGGTCTGGTCGAGGCTCCCAAAGATGTAGTGCCGCTCGCCACCGATGGCGTCGGCCTGATCCACGTACTGCCACGGAGTCTCGAACCAGGTGACGCCGGGCTGCAGGGAGATCTGCATCTTGCCCGAAGGTCGCACGGAGATGCCAGGGCGCACATCGAGCCGCTTGCCGCCCGTCTCATCCTCACGCATCCCGCTCGTGATCAGCTCGAGGGTGAGACGCTTTCGCGAGTCCGTGGCCACGCGGCTCCAGAAGCTCGAGCGCGCCGGATTGAATATCGCCGGACCGCCCCGTAGCGCGTTCGTCGAGAGACCCTGCCCGTTCCGGATGAGCTCCAGCTCCAGCTCCCAGTATCCCCTCGTGAGCGCGCGGCCGAACAGGTTGCCGCCGATCACGCGCCGCTCTCCGCTCAAGCTCCAGTTAGCCCAGTAGTTGTTCCACACCTCCCACTCGCGGAACAGGCGACCTGGCTGGTTTACGAGCCACCCCAGCCACGCCGAGCTCACGAAGTGGTCGGTGTTCGGATGAAACCCGAGGTCGTTGGCCTCGAAGCCCGGCGTCAGCACGTGTCCGTTGAGTCCCCACCGGAAGCGACTGCCGCCATTCTTCGCCACGGCCAGGTGCGCCGAGCCACCGGTGAGTGATGTGCGGGTGGAATCGAGCTCGAAGTGGTCGGCGTCGGGGCGCTGGAAGTAGTGCACCGAGCCCAGCTGCGTCTCGGTGATCGCCTCGGGCGTGCCGGTCACGCGACTGGCGAGCACGGAGGCGCTCAGATTGTAGTTCTGATTCCAGAACCGGTGCCGGAAGTTGAGCCCGCCCACGTACGCGCTCTGCCGCAGCAGCGCATCCAGGTCGCCGGTCAGCTTGCGGTTGGTCGCCGTGAACATCGCCCCGACCGCGCTCCGGCCGCGATTGAAGTCCTTGATCACCCGCCCCATCGCGTAGTTCGTGAGCGGCTCCACGCTCTCGCTGCGGCGCTGGCCGGCATCGTCCACGAACTCGACGTCCTCGTGCGCGGTGACGGCATCGAGCAAGCCGATGGACCAGCCGCCGGCGGTGCGCCCGGAGAGCTTCATCGCGCCGAGCAGGGTGGTCCCGGTCGGCTTGCTGTCGTAGACCGCCTCGTCAGGCACATCGCCCTGGGGCGCCCGGCCGATGCGCCGCGAGTAGAAGATCTCCTCCTGGCCGAACTGCCACCCCACGGTCGTGAAGGTGAACTTGAAGATGTCGCTCCCCTCCACGAAGAACGGCCTTCGCTCCGCCAGAAACGTCTCCGAGCCGGAGAGGTTCACCTCCGACGGATCGGCCTCCACCTGCCCGAAGTCGGGGTTGATCGTGGCGGTGAGCGTGAGGTCGGAGGTCAGCCCGTACTTCACGTCGGCGCCGACGGTCCCGTACCACTCGTTAGGCTGGTGGAACGGATCGGTGGACTCGCCGGGCGCGCGCTGGAGGCGCATGACGGAATACGGCACCACCTCGAAGCGGCGTGAGGGCTTGATCTCGTCGAGCCCGTGCAGCTCGCCGAACAGCGAGACGTAGCCGTTGGAGCCGGGTGGGATGTACGACCACATGGAGCGCTCGCCGGTGCGCGCCACCCATCGAATGAACTGGATCCCCCACGCCGGCGAACCGCTGCCGGCGCCAGCCGCCGGCTTGCGCGACGCGGCGCTGAACCGCAGCTGCGAGAGCGGTATCCTCAGCTCGGCCGTCCACCCTGACGAGTCGCGCGTGGTGGCCGACTCCCAGACGGCGTCCCACCCCACGTCGGCGTTCCCCTCGCTGTCCCCGGTGAGATAGGCATCCCATTCCACGCCGGCCGGATTGACGCCGAAGTTGAATGCCGTCCGGCGGTCGTGATAGCTGTCGATGATGACGTTGACCCAGTCACTGTAGCCGTCGAAGTCGCGGCGCCCGAGCGTGGCGACGACCGAGTCGGGTGCGCTGTCGTAGAGCCGCATGCCGACGTAGATGGCGTCGTCATCGTAGAGGACGCGGGCCTCGGTGCGCTGCGTGGGCGGCGCGGCGGGATTGGGGCGGGTCTGGAGGAACTGGTCGGCGACCGGCGCCGCCTGCCAGGAGGCCTCATCGAGGCGTCCATCGATGGTGAGCGCGCCCGCGGCTCGCGCGGCACGAGCAACCCTGGCGCTTCCCGCGGCGGACGGCGGGGCCACCTGTGTAACCATCGCTGTCTGCGCGCTCGCCGGACCAGCAACGAGAAGGATGGTGAGCGCGGCAACTCGAGTGATGTCGACAACGCGCATGCCTCTGCTCCCGGTGCGACGGGTGAGCCTCGGAAACCGGGCTCGAAGCTAGGCGCGGCGTGGTCAGGGCAGGTGGTGCGCGGGTGAGGAAGGGGAGAGAGAGGTGTCAGGAAGGGGTCAGGTACAGGACGCTGGATGCGAGGGGCCCAGGACAACGGGACTAATGGAAGCGATCCCCTGGCCCTCTATCGGGCCACCTAGCAACGGACTAGAGGTAGTAATTTCGAGTAATTCAGTACTGAATAACGAGAGTAAGAGCGTAAGGGTGTGCCCCTTTACGCTCTTACTCCCGTTAGCTCCTACTGAATCACTCGAAATTACTACCGTTAGTCCCTTGCTAGTCGGCCGAACCCCAGACTCTCCTCGCCTCCGCGTCCGGCACCATCACACCTGTATCCGATACCCCGCCTTCCGCACGGTGAGGATGTGCTGCGGGTGCGCCGGATCATTCTCGAGCTTCCGACGGAGCTCGGCGATATGCGTGTCGACCGTGCGGCTCACTACCGCCGCCTGATAGCCCCAGACCTGTTTCAGCAGCTCGAGGCGCGAGATCACCGCGCCGCGGCGGCGGAGCAGGGCCACGAGCAGATCGAACTCCATCGGCGTGAGATCGACCGCCTGGCCGGCGCGCGTCACACGACGCGTGGCGCAGTCGACCTCGATGTCGCCGAACACCGTCGGCATCTCCGGCGCCTGTCGCTGGCGGCCGCCATTTCCGGCGCGACGCAACAGCGCTTCAACACGCGCCAGGAGCTCCAGCACACCGAACGGCTTCGTCACGTAGTCGTCGGCGCCGAGCCGGAAGCCGCGCACCTTGTCGGCCTCCTCACCGCGCGCGGTGAGGATGAGTACCGGCATCTGATGGTGCTCCTCGCGCAGCGTCTTGAGGACGCGATAGCCGTCCAGCCCCGGCAACATGAGATCGAGGATGACGAGCTCGGGGTTGATCGTGCGCACCCGCTCGAGCCCCGTGGGCCCATCTTCGGCGACGCTGACGTCGTAACCCTCGATCTCCAGGTTGTTGCGCAACCCGAAGGCGAGATCGGGATTGTCTTCGACGACGAGAATCTTCGACATTGGTCAGGAACGCGGGACGGGCGGGTGCCCGCGGAACGCGGGCGGGTCGGGACGCGATACCGCGGTCTCCGCCGTGGTTGCGTCGCCATGCGCGGCCGGCGGTTGCGCGTCCCCCGTCCCGCGTCCCGCGTCCCGCGCCATGTCCCTCATCCCGCCCGGAAACTCGATCACGAACCTCGCCCCACCGCCCGGCGCGCGGTCCACCCACACGCTGCCGCCGTGCAGGCCGACCAGCTCGCGCACCACCGACAGCCCGATGCCGCTCCCGGCCACCGCCGAGCTGGCATCGCGCTCGAGACGATAGAACGGCTCCCAGATGCGCTCGCGCTCGCGCCCGGTGATCCCCGGCCCCTGATCGTCCACGGTGATGCGCACCCGATCGTCCACCAGCGCCATCCCCACCGTCACCGTCTGCCCCGCCGGCCCGTACTTCACGGCGTTGTCGAGCAGATTGATCAGCGTCTGGCGCAGCGCGCCGCGGTCGACGGTGGCGATCACGCCGTCGTCCAGCTCCAGACTCACATTCACGTGCCGTGCCTGCGCCAGCGGCGTGAACCCTTCCACCGTCTCGCGCAGATGCGCCGCGATGTCGGTGGGCTCGGGCGCCAGTCTCGTCAGGCGGCGCTCGGCGCGCGAGAACTGGAGCACGTTCTCCACCAGGTTCGTCAGGCGGCGCGCTTCCTGGTCGATGATCTCCAGGGAGCGCCGCCCTTCGTCCTCGTTGCGCACGCGGCCGAGCATGAGCGTCTCGGCGAACATGCGGACCTGCGCCAGCGGCGTGCGCAGCTCGTGCGAGACGCTGGAGATGAAGTCGGAGCGGAGCCGAGCCAGATCGTACTCGCGGCGGAGCTGCTGGAGGGCGATGGCCACCAGCCCGGTCGTCAGCAGCAGCAGGCCGAGCAGGAAGGGGAGGCGCGAGCGCGGCAGGCCGCCGATCACCAGCTCGTCGGCGGCGTCCGGACGGATCGACACCATCGTCAGAATGCCGCCATGATTGCCGGCGAGCGCGTACTCGCCGGTGAAATCGGGCATGTACTGGGCCCGCGATCGATAGAGCACCCTGCCCGACTCGGCCTTCACCACCACCGAGAGCAGTGAGTCGTTAGGCAGGCCGCGGGTGAGCGACGGTGGCAGCAGCGCGTAGTGGTGGTAGACCTTCTCGAAGATCGGCGAGCCGAAGTAGGTGAGGCAGAGATCGAAGCCGTAGGCCACGATCGGCTCGCCCTGCGCGTTCCGCCGCAGCGCGTAGGCCAGCATCCGATGATCGCGCTCGTGGCTGCCGAAGAGCAGCGCGAACCCCCACTCGGGGTCCCACAGCGCCCTGGCGTGCGCCGTCACCGTATCGAGCACCCAGCGCCGCATCTCCGGAGACACCGTCCCGCCGGCCGTCTCGAGCGTGCGCGTACGCATGTCCACGCGGTAGAACGCGCGCTTCGCCTCCACCGAGCTCTCCCGGCACGGCATGGCCTTGTGCACGGAGTGAACGAGAATCGACGGCGGCGGGAGCGGACGCGACGACTCCACGTCCAGTCGCTTCAGCGGGTAAAAGGCGTCCGACACCGCGCCCCAGATCATCTCCTTCACGCTGAGGCCGTAGTCCCACGCCGCGATGCTCGCGTAGTCGCGCAGCGCCCGCTCGGCCGTCTCGCGGTGCGACCGCGCGGCGTCCTGCGCTTGATAGGCGAGCGTGCCGGTGACGACCAGGCTCAGCACCAGGATCACCACCAGCATCGCGAGGCGCGGCTGCCGCATGCGCGGCCAACGTAAGCGGGCCATGGCGTGCAGGATAAGGCCCATTCGCCACGCCGGGCAAGCAGGGCGCGGCTTCCTTACATATGGCTGACAGAAGAGCGGCGAGGGGTGCGGGGGTGAGGGACGAGTGCTGACGACTGGTTGACCTGCGAGCGGCGCGGACCGCACGGGCTCGGGCGTCGCGATGCGGGACAGTGTGTCCCAATAGCGAACAGCGCTGACGCATGCCGCGGCGCGGCGACGGCACCAAGTCGTTGTCCGGCAAGCAAATCCTGCTGTGACCATACGGCCCCGGAATTGCCTTACTCGCTGCGCGCCGGAGCACGCTGATCCGTCACCCTCTCTCCTCGCCCCTGTGCTCTCCGATCTGCGCTACGCCATCCGAACGCTCCTCAAGCAGCCTGGATTCGCGCTCGTCGCCATGGTCGTCGTGGCGTTGGGCATCGGGGTGAACCTCGCCGTGTTCGGCATCGTCGACGCGCTGCTCCTGCGCACGCCGGCCCTCGTGCGGCAGCCCGACGAGATCGTGCGCATCACGCGCGCCTTCGATGACCGCTTCGGCTCGATGCGCTACCCGGACTACGCCTTCATCCGCGACAACAATGGCGTCTTCAGCGGCGTCATCGCCTACGACGCCGGCGGCGATCCGTTCATGCTGCGCTCGGGAAGGCACGAGGAGCAGATCGACGGCACCTTCGTGAGCGGCAACTTCTTCCAGGTGCTCGGCATCTCGCCGGCGATCGGCCGAGGCTTCAGGCTGGAGGAAGATGCGCAGGGGACGGTGCAGTCGGTGGCGCTCATCAGCCACGCACTCTGGCAGCGGATGTTCGACGGCGACCGGTCGGCGCTCGGCCAGCCCATCTCCCTCAACGGCCGGCCGTTCACGGTCATCGGCGTGCTGCCGGCAGAGTACCACGGCGCCGGGATCGACGACGCACCAGTAGACGTCTATGTACCAATGTGGACGCGCATGGAGCTCCTGTCGCGCCCGGTCGAGGACTTCGTCCTCACACCGCACCATCGACACAGCTTCATGACCGTGCTGGGCCGCCTCGCGCCGGGGGTGACCAGGGCGCAGGCGGACGCGAACCTCGATGTGCTCGCCCGCCAGCTCGCCGCCGCCTGGGAGCTGGACGAGCCGGAGCGCATGGTGGCCATCCCGCATTTCGCGCTCAACCCCAACACACGCGCGCTGATGGTGAGGGTCTCGCGGATGCTCGCCGTCGTCGCGGGGATCATCCTGCTGATCGCCTGCGCCAACCTCGCGAACCTGCAGCTGGCGCGCGCGACGGTGCGCTACCGCGAGCTGGCCCTGCGCGTGGCCCTGGGGGCGTCCCGCGGACGAATCGTCAGGCAGCTCCTCACCGAGAGCGTGCTGTTGTCCGGCGCCGGCGCCGTGCTCGCGATCATCGCCGGCCTCTGGACCACCGAGCTCGTCGCCAGGCTGCTGCCGTTGTCGTTCGTGCTCGAGGCGCGCACCGACTGGCGGCTCATCGCCGTCGCCACCGCCATCGCCTTCGTGACCGGCGTTCTCTCAGGGGTGATGCCCGCCATCCGCGCATCGCGCACCGACGTCATGTCGTCGGTGAAGAGTGGTGGACGCGGCGCGATCGATGGACGCTCGCCGCTGCGCGGCGCGCTGGTGGTGACGCAGGTGGCGCTCTCCTGTCTCCTGCTCATCGGAGCCGGGCTCTTCGTGCGCACGCTCCAGCGGGTGCACGACGTCGCCCTTGGCTACGAGGTGCAGCGCGGGCTGGCCGTCTCGCTGGATCTGCGACCCTACGGGTATGGTGAGACCACCGGCACGCAGCTGTACGAGCGCTTGCTCGATCGTGTGCGCGCGCTACCAGGCGTGCGATCGGCTGCTCTCGGCAGCATCGTGCCGCTGAGCGGCGCGCAGCGGCAGAGCGGGATCAGCATCGAAGGACGTCCACCGGTGCCTGACGAGGAGCTGCCGTCGATCGACAACGACCTCACCGGGCCCGGCTACTTCGGGACGATGGGCATCTCGATCGTCGCCGGGCGTGATTTCACCGGGCGAGATGATCGCTCGGCGCCGCGGGTCGCGATCGTCAACGAGTCGATGGCGCGCCGTTTCTGGCCGGGTGAGACGGTGCTCGGTAAGCGCTTCCGCACCGGGAACGATGGACCGTGGCACGAGATCGTCGGCGTGGCGCGCGACGTGCGCCACGTGAGCGTGGATGAAGAGCCGCTGCCGGTGTTCTATCGTCCGTTCGCCCAACAGTACTATGCACGCATGCAGCTGTTCGTGCGCACTGGCGGCGACCCACTGGCCCTCGTGACCCCCATCCGTGAGGTGGTACACGACCTGGCGCCGCGCGTGACCATCCCGAGCATCCAGACGCTGGCCGCCATCCACAGCGAGTCGATACGGACCTTCACCACGAACGCCACGCTGATCTCGGCGTTGGGCGTACTGGCGCTGGTGCTGGCAGCGGTCGGCCTGTACGGCGTGCTCGCGTTCCTCGTCGCGCAGCGCACGCGCGAGATCGGCGTGCGCATCGCGCTCGGCGCCCGCGGTCGCGACGTGCTCTGGCAGGTGACGAAACAGGGGCTCGCGCTCACCGCCCTCGGGCTCGCCATCGGTGCGGTTGCGGCGTGGTTCCTCGTTCGAACGGTGAGCGATCAACTGTTCGAGGTCACTCCACGGGATCCGTTCGCGTTCGCGCTCGCCATGGCCGTGCTGCTGGCGGCCGCGCTGCTGGCGAGCCTCGTGCCCGCCAGGCGTGCGAGCCGCGTGGAGCCGATGGAGGCGCTGCGGGTGGAGTAGAGGACCCATACGGGCGGGCGGGGTATCAAGGGCTGGCGTCGGCCTGATGGCCCGGTCATCTCTACCTCTGTCTGAATCGAACGGCGGCATTCCTTGCGCACGACCGTTGGGGAGGGGGAAGGAGCCGTTCCCCCCGAGCTGAGGGCTCTCGAAAAAGACTACGTCTTCATCCGCGAGCTGGGGCGCGGCGGCACCGCGACCGTGCTCCTCGCGCGCCACCGCGCCCGCGGACAGCTGGTCGCGGTGAAGATGATTTACGGCCCGCACCTCGCCGACGAGGAAGCGAACCGCCGCTTCGCGCGCGAGGCTTCGCTCGTCGAGCACCTCGACCACCCCAACATCGTCCGCACCCACACCGTCGAGCGCCTGGACGGCCGCGCCCTGGCGATCGTGATGGAGCACATCGTCGGCGCGACCCTGCGTCAGGCGCTGCGTGATGGGCCCTTCGCCTTCGATCGGACCACGAAGGTGCTGCGCGACGTCGGCGAGGCGCTCCTCTACGCGCACGCGCAGGGGCTCGTGCATCGCGACGTGAAGCCCGAGAACATCTTCCTCGAGCAGGGCACGGGACGCGCGCTGCTGTCGGACTTCGGCACCGCACGCAGCGTGACGGTGGACGCCTCGCTCACGCTCACCGGCTCGGCGATCGGCACGCCGGCGTACATGTCGCCCGAGCAGATCGATGGTGGCGCGCTCGACGGGCGGAGCGATCTCTACGCCCTCGGGCTCGTCGGCTGGGAGATGCTCGCGGGGCGGCGCGCGTACGACGACGAAAGCGTGTACGGGATCCTGTACAAGCAGAAACACGAGCCGCTGCCATCGCTGGCCGAGCTGCGCCCCGACATCCCGGCGCGGCTCCTGTTCGCGATCGAGGGTGCGCTGCGCAAGAACCGCGACGAGCGCTGGGCGGACATGGAGGCCTTCCTCGCGCAGCTGCTGCGCGACCGGATGTCGCGACCGGCGGACACCGCCCGGCACCGCGAGCTCACGCCGCCGCGCGCCGAGCCGGCATCGGCGCCCACGGTTCGACTCGAGCGCCCGCGCGCCGTCGTCACGCCGCGCGAGAGCAAGCCGCTGGCCGTTCCGCTGGACCAGTGGGACGACGAGCCGCCCGGGGGGTGGGACGACCTCGATGCGCCCGACCCCTTCCGCCGGCGCATCCCCATCGGCGTGATCGCGCTGCTCGCTCTCGCGGTCGCGGCGGTGGCCGCGTTCACCAACGCCGACGAGCTGCGGCGGATGGTGGCAGGAATCAGCCGCGCTCAGCCGGTGCAGGGATCGGGTGGCACGCTCGCCGCCGCCGGCGACACGGTCGCCGACAGCACGACGTCGCTCGATACGTCGGAGCTCGCGCACGACACGGCGCTCACATCGGCACTCGAGGCGGCAGCGAAGGCGCGCGACACGTTGCTGGATACGATGCCGGCCGCGGACTCGGCGCCACAGCCGGATACGGAGACGCGAAGCGCGGACACGAGGGCAGCGAGCACCGCGCCGCCAGCGCCTGCCCGGTCACCAGCCGCGGTCGAGCGCGTGGGTCCACCACCTCGCACCCGCATGGACAGCCTGCGCCGATGCAACTCGCCGGTCTCGGCCGACCAGCGAGCGTGCCTCGGCGCGTGGGTCGCGGAAGGTGACGTGGAGCTCAACCGTGTATACCGGCAGCTCGTCGGTCAGCTCTACCGCCAGGCCGGCGACAACACCGCGAGCATCCGGACCCTCGCCACGCAGCAGCGCGGATGGCTCGCCTACCGCGACGCCGACTGCGCCCGCCGCTACCCCGCGCGCGCCGGCTCCCTCTGGGCGCCGAAGCGAGCCGCCTGCATGGGAAGAATGGGAGACGCGAGGGTGGCAGAGCTGACGCGACGCACTGCGTCCCTCTCGAACCAGTAAGGGCGATCGGCTCTAAGGTTCGGCCCGGTTGCGACGGACTAATGGGACTGATTCCCAGAGAGTTCGTGGAAGGCCCTCTGTTCGGCCACCTAGCAAGGGACTAGATGGAGCTGGAGGCCCTCTATTCGGCCACCTAGCAACGGACTAGAGGTAGTGATTTCCAGTGATTCAGTGCTGCATGAGAGAGTAAGAGCGTAAACGTGCACACCCTTACGCTCTCATCTCTCAGCTCCTACTAAATTACTGGAAATCACTACCTCTAGTCCCCTGCTACCCGGCCAAACAGAGGGGCCTCCAGATCCATCACTGGAAATCACTACCTCTAGTCCGTTGCTACCCGGCCAAACAAAGGGGCCTCCAGGTCCATCGCTGGGAATCAGTCCCATTAGTCCATTGCTAGTCGGCCGAGCAGAGGGCCCTGCTAACCCCTCTCAGTCGATGCCCACTCGCCCCTTCACCGCCGCCAGCAGCTTCGCCGAGTCGTAGCCTACTCCATCCTTGAAGACCGTCGTCACGTTGCGGATCACGGAGGCGTTGCTCGTCAGGTCGCCGTTCAATACGGCCAGGTCGGCGAGTTTGCCGGCCGCTACCGTACCGAGGCGGTCGTCGACGCCGAGGATCTTGGCGCCGTTCAGGGTCATGATCTGGACGGCTTGCTGCGGCGTGAAGCCCGCCTCGATGAACAGCTCGTAGTTGCGCTGATCTCCGTAGCCGGCCAGCGCGCCGCCGATGCCGGTCGGGTCGACGCCCGACGCCATCAGGCCGCCCGCATCCACGAACGCCTTCTCGAAGGCCATCGCCCGCTTGAAGACCGAATCGGTGAACGGGGTCTTGATCTTCCCCGAGTCGAGCTCGCTCCGGACGCGCATGTATGCCGTACGGAGATCGGGCGCCATCGCCTCGAGCGTGCGCTCATCCTTGGTGGGGCGCCCCGGCACGAACGGCTCGAACACGGCGAGCGTCGAGGTCATCGACACCTTGTTGTCGACCATCTTCTTGATGACCGCCTGCGCCTCCGGGCCCGTGGGATTGGCCTGCGCCACACTCACGGTGGCGTTGGCAGGGCAGGTGTCGGCCTCCTTGTTGGCGGCGAAGTCGCTCGCGACGAGCATCCCGTGCTCCAGGTTGTCGATCTCGAGGTCGACGGCTTCCTGGAAGCTCACCGAGCACAGATGGCCGGTCGCCTTCATGCCACGCTTGTGCGCTTCATCGATGGCCGCGCCCAGGTCGGCACGGCTGATGTCGGTGTAGGCCTTGATCCACGTCATGCCTTCGGCGGCCCAGTACGCCACGAAGCGTCGCGCCGCCTCGGGTGAATGGATCGCCGCCATCGAGCCCGAGCCGTCGCCGCCCGTGATGTACGGTGCGGTGAGGTGCACGCGGGGGCCCGGAATACGGCCGCTGTCGATGGCCGCCTTGGTGTTGATCTCGGCGTACGGCGACCGGCCACCGGTGGTGCGAATGGTCGTCACACCGGAGCCGAGGTAGAGACGCGGGCCGGTGAACCCCATCTGCACCGCGCGGCCGCCGGCGGCGGTGTAGAACAGGTGGTCGTGCATGCCCACGAGACCCGGGATCACCGTGTGTCCCCGCAGCTCCATCACGCGCGCGCCGGCCGGCGTCCGCACGCGTGATGCAGGACCGACCTCGGCGATGCGATTGCCGCGGATGATGATCGTCTGGTCGTCCTTGGGCGCGGCGCCGGTGCCGTCGATCACCTTGACGTGCGTGAGCGCGACCACCGAGTCGGTGACGGCGACGTAGCGCTCGCGCGTCTGCTGGGACAGCTGCTCCGGCCGCTGACCGGGCAGCGGCGGCGCGACCAGCGCGAGCGTCATGACCGGCGCTATCCACGTGACGTATCGCATACAATTTGGCATACAATCTCCTCGGTGCGCCTTCAGCGCTGGGGTTCTGGGTTTCCGACAAGCTAACGCGTGTACTGACCTCGCAACACGTGGGCGCGTGGTGCTGCCGCGCACCGCGGCACGCTTCATCCGCCGGTGACCCGCTGGACCAGTCGAGAGAAGCGCATTTCACCGCGCAGCTGATCGTACGTCGGACGAACGCCGAGCCAGATCATCTCGGCCGCCCTGATGTCGCAGGCGCGCTCGAGATGCGTCAGCGCCTCGTCGACCTCTCCCAAAGCCATGTGAACCTGCCCCACGAGTGCGGGAGACACGTACCGCTCGGCCGATCGCCGTGACAGCTCATCGAGCAGCGTCCGGGCCTCGTCGTGGCGTCCGGACGAGGCGTACGCGCCGGCTAACGCGGCAACAGTCTCCGGGCTCCGATCGCTGAGCGACACGGCCTTCGCCAGGGCAGCAGCCGCCTCCTCGTGTCTTGACTGCGCCTGGAGCGCCTGCCCGAGAAAATAGTGAGCGACGCTGAATCGCGAGTCCAGCTCTATCACCTCGCGGTACGCGGCGATCGCCGTGTCGTAGCGCCGCTCCAGGTAAGAGAGGAAGCCGAGACTGACGAGGATGGTAGGAGAGATGGGATCGAGCGCCTGCGCGGCGCACAGCTGCACTCGTGCCTCCTCGATCCTGCCGAGCGGCGCAAGGAGATGGACGGCGTACCAGTGATGCCCAAGCGGGTACTCGGGACTGATGGACAAGGCATCGGTGAAGTCCGATTCGGCAGCGGCTCGGTCCCAATCGTAGACGGCGCGTACGGTCCCCAACGCCGTGTGTGCCTCGGCCAGCGAACCGTTCATGTTCAGCGCGCGCTCGGCCGCGCGGCGCGCGAGCGGCATCACTTCATCCGGTGCCTCGCTCCCGTAGATGCCCAGCATGGCGAGCGAATCGGCCATGGCGGCAGCCGCATGGGAGAATGTCGGATCCAGCTCGAGCGCGTTCGTCAGGCACTCGAGGCTGCGATGCAATCCGACTTCGGTTCTGGTGTTCCAGTGATATCGCCCCTTGAGGTACCACTCGTAGGCTTCGACACTGTCGGTCCGAGGACGAACCAGCGGCATGCGCTCGCCGAGGATGGTGATGCGCAACGCGTCGACGATCGACCTCGCGATCTCGTCCTGCACCGCGAACACATCTTCGAGTTGCCGGTCGTAGCGCTCGGACCACATCTCGAATCCGCCGCGGGTCTCCACCAATCGAATCGTGATGCGCAGTCGGTTGGCCACGCGCCGCACGCTTCCCTCGATGACCGCGTCCACCGACAGGCGCTCGCCGATCGTGCGCACATCCTCGTGGCGGCCTTTGAACGCGAAGGCGGACGTGCGCGCGACCACGTGCAGTCCCTCGATTCGGGAGAGCGAATGAATGAGCTCCTCGCCGAGTCCATCGCCGAGGAACTCGTTCTCCGGATCGGCGCTGAGATTGGCGAAGGGCAGCACGACGATGGAGCGTACCGCGGTGCCGCCCGCCGGCGGAGCGGGAGCTGCCGACGTGGTTGCTGATTGGGCAAGAGCGTCGGCGAAGTGGCGCGCAGTCGGGAAGCGGTCGGCCGGATCCTTCGCCAGGGCGCGGCGGAGTGCGCGCTCCACCGGGAGCGGTACCTTCTCGCGCAAGGCGGTTATCCGTGGTGCCGACTGCGTGGTCTTGCGAGCGACGATCGCCAGCGCGCTGGGGCCGCTGAACGGTGGCTGTCCGGCGAGCATCTCGTACGTGACGCAGGCGAGGCTGTACACGTCGCTGCGCCCGTCCACGTCGCGCTCACCGAAGCTCTGCTCCGGGCTCATGTACGCGGGCGTGCCGACACCCACGCCGCTCTCGGTGATGCCGGCGCCGGCCTCATCGATCGCGCGGGCGACACCGAAGTCCGACACCACCGCGTGGCCGGCGGTGAAGAGAATGTTCTCGGGCTTGATGTCGCGGTGGACGACGTTCGATTCGTGCGCGTACGCGAGCGCATCGGCGACTTCCCGTGTGATGCGCAGCGCATCGTCGAGACCCAGCCGGTGCTCTCGCCTCAGGCGGTCGCGCAGAGACTCCTGCTCCACGAAGGGCATGATGTAGTAGAGCAGCCCATCCGCCTCTCCGGAGTCGAAGAGAGGAAGGATGTTCGGATGCTGAAGGCGCGCCGCGATCTCGATCTCGCGGAGAAACCGCTCCGATCCGAGATAGGCGGCCAGCTCCGGCCGAAGCACCTTGAGCGCGACGTCGCGCTTGTGTCGCAGGTCGGTGGCGAGGAATACGTGGGCCATCCCGCCACTCCCCAGCAGCCGAACCACGTCGTAGCGGCCTACGAGCGCGCGCGCGAGCTGTTCCTGAAGATCGGCCACAGCTCCGATGGTGAGGGTAGCATTCCATAATACCGCGGACGGGGTGACCCCGACAGGCGACCCCGAGTGTGGCATTCAATGACACGGTACGCCATCTTTGCGTGCCACGATCAGAGCATCCGCTCTCCGTCGCACAGGACACTCGAGGTCCCAACGTGCGATCCCCAACCGACATCGCCGCCGATTCGGCGGTCATCGGCAGCTTCGTTCCCAGCTACCGCCGCCAGTCGCTGCTGGCGCGGCAGGGGCTGCCGGGCGCTCCCCGGGTCGAACGAGTGCAGGCGGCGATTCTGTTCATCGACATCGCCGGCTTCACGAGGTTGGCGGAACGGTTGGCTGCCGACGGCGCGATCGGCGCCGAGCGGTTGTCGGAGGTCGTCAACGCGTCGTTCGGACCGATGACGGACCGCGTGCTCGCGCACGGTGGCGACGTGATCAGCTACGCTGGAGACGCGTTGCTCGCGATGTGGCCGGTGAGCTCGGAGGAGCTGCTGACGCCAGCAGTCGCCTCCGCCGCGCACACGGCGCTCGAGGTGCAGGGGGTCCTCCGCGACTTGCGCCCCGTGCAGGGGGTGACGCTGGCCGCTCGGGCGAGTATCGGAGCCGGCTCGCTGTCGTGCTTCGAGCTTGGCGGCGTCGATGGACGATGGGAGTTTCTCGCGGCCGGTGATGCCGTGGCGCAGATCGCCGGTACGGACCGCGCGGCGCGTGCCGGCGACGTCGTCCTTTCTGCTTCAGCGTGGCGCGCGGTGCGGAGCCACGCCAGCGGAACGCCGCTCGGCAGCGGCGTGGTCCGTCTGAGCGCCGTGCACCGCCCGGAGGTCGCTCCGGTGGGCGCGTACGCCGTGAGCCAGATCGCCGCTCCCGCCGATGCGCTGGTTTCCTGTGTGCCGAGGATCGTCGCCGAGCGAATCGCGGCAGCGCAGGGTGATTGGCTCGCGGAATTCCGTGGCGTGAGCGCGATGTTCGTGGGCCTCGCGTCGGCCTCGACGAATGGCACAGCGGAGCTCGCCGCGCTTCAGGGGGCGGTAGAGACGGTTCAACGCGTCCTCGCGCGTTACGAGGGGAGTGTCTACCAGACCGTCGCCGACGACAAGGGAATCACCATCATCGGCGTCTTCGGTCTGCCGCCGCTCGCGCACGAGGACGATCCTTCGCGGGCGATGGTCGCCGCGGTCGAGCTCCAATCGGCGCTCGGGGCGCTCGGGCAGCGCGCCGACATCGGTCTCGCCACAGGTCGGGTGTTCTGCGGCATCTACGGCACCCACGACCGGCGCCAGTACACGATCGTGGGGCCGAGCGTCAATCTGGCTGCCCGGCTCATGCAGGCCGCCGACGGCCGCGCGCTGTGCGACGCCACCACTGCCAGCGCGCCTCAGAGGCGTCGGGCGGTACATCTTCTGTCGCTCGCGCCACTGCAGGTGAAGGGTCGGGACGCGCCGGTGAGCGCGTTCGAGCTCGTATCCGCCCCATCAGGCGCCGAGCGGCCAGCACGTCCCGAGCCCGCGGTGATGATCGGGCGGATCGCCGAGCGAGCCGCGGTCGCGCAGGCGCTGCACGCGCTCGCCGGCGGTACCGGCGGCATCATCCTGCTGGAGGGAGCGCCGGGGATGGGGAAGTCCCGGCTGGTAGCAGGTGCAGTTGCCATGGCGGCGGAGTTGGGTGTGCACGTGATGCTGGGTCATGGCGATGAGAGCACTGCGTCTACCCCTCATCATGTGTGGGGTGAGATCTTTCGCGAGCTGTTTGCAATCCACTCCGGCGCGCCGGTCACGGAGGCGGCACGCGAGCGCATCATGGCCGTGCTCGAGTCGCACGAGCTCGCCGATCTCGCCGCGCTCATCGAACCCATCATTCCACTCGGCGTGCCCGAGAACGCGGTGATCCGCTCGATGCGGGACGAGGTGCGCGCGGCGAATACACGTCGGATTGCCGTCGCCTTGCTCGAGCACGCCGTTGGCGGTCAGCCGTTGCTTCTGGCAATCGAGGATGCGCACTGGCTCGACTCGGCCTCGTGGGAGCTGCTGGCTGCCACCGTGCACGCACTGCCGGCGCTGCTGGTAATCATGACGGCGCGTCGCGTGGACCCCGAGCGCCCCGTGGTGCGCTCACTCGTCGACCGGCCGGGCACGCGGCGCCTCGAGCTGGGCGGGATGTCGGTTTCCGAGGTAGGGGAGCTGGTACGCCGTCTGCTGGGCGCCACTCGGGTCGCGGAGGAGGTCGCGGGGCTCGTTCACGAGCGCGCTGATGGGAACCCCCTGTTCGCTGAGCAGCTGGCGCTGGCGCTCCACGAGCACGGCATCATCACCGTCGACGCCGGCGCGTGCGTCGTGGCCGCCGACCAGACGGATCCCCTGCGCGCGCTCGATGACGCGCTGCGTCATCATGGGCTCCCGGCAAACCTGCAGGGTATCATCACCAGCCGCATCGATCGGCTCTCGCCGCATCAGCAGCTCATGCTCAAGGTAGCCAGCGTGATCGGGCTGCGATTTCCGCCGGCCGCGATTCCTGCCGTATATCCCGCACCCGACGGCGTCGATGTCGCCACCGTGCTCGACGAGCTTCGAACGCTCGCGCTGCTGCGGGATGCGGCGACCGGTGATGGCCTCGCCGAGTTCGCGCATGCGGTGCTGCGCGATACCATCTATGACTCCGTCCCATTCGCCCAGCGGGGGCAACTGCATCGTGCCGTTGCCGAGTGGTACGAGCGCTCGCTCTCAACGGAAGAGCGTCCCCACCTGTACGCGGTGCTGGCGCATCACTGGCGACGCGCCGAGGAGGCGGCGCCGGCCATTCGATACCTGGCCCTTGCCGGCACCCACGCGCTGCGGAGCTTCGCGAGCGCGGAAGCGGTGGCGCATTTCACGGATGCGATCGCGCTCGACGACCGGCGCCCGCCGGCCGATGGTGCGCCGGCACGCGTGCGGGGCGGATGGGAGCTGCAGCTCGGCGAGGCGTACGTGAACTGGTCTCGTTATCCCGACGGCCGTACGCACCTCGAGCGCGGATTGCGTCGGCTCGGGTTCCGTACACCGACGTCCGTCGCCGGAGCGTCGCTGGCCATCCTCGGGGAAGTGGCGAAGCAGACGGCCCATCGGCGTTGGCCGGCGCGCTACGGCGGTCGTGCCGGCGCGAAGCGTGACGAGCTGCTCCTCGCCGCCCGTGCCTACGAGTCGCTCGTGGAGGCGTACTTCCTCACGGCGGCGACGGCGCCATGCCTGTTCGCCGCTCTCCGCACGCTGAATCTCGCGGAGTCGGCGGGCCCATCACCCGAGCTGGGTCGCGCGTACGCGGCCGTGGGCGCCATTGCCGGGTTCGTTCCCGCGCACGGTCTGGCGCGCTCCTATTGCGATCGCGCCCTGGCGACCGTGCGAGCTCTCGACGATCAACCGGCGCGTGCCTACGTCTCGATGGCAGTGGCGGTCTACCATGCCGGCCTCGGCCAGTGGCGCGACGCGCGGGCGCTGCTGGTGGAGACGCTCGAGATCTCGAAGCGACTCGGCGACAATCGTCGCTGGGAAGATGGCGCCAACAACATGGCGGCGATCGCGTTCCTGGAGGGAGGGTTCGAGGAGAGTCTGTCCCTGGGCGAAGCCTTCTATGGATCGGCGACGAGACGCCGGGACGCCATCGTCCAGGCGGAAGGATTGCGGCGCCGCGCGTTCTGCCAGCTGGCGCTTGGTGACGTATCGAGCGTCGACGCTGATGTCGATGAGCTCGCGCGCCTTCGTGCTGGCCAGGAAACGAAAGCCGGGGCGCACCGGTACGCCGATGTGTACGTGCTTCGAGCATTGAGCGCACTGGGGAGAGACGACCTGGACGCGGCGCGCGGCGCCGCGGACGCGGCCCTGGAGCGTGTCGCGAAGTCCCAGCCGTGGTTCGATTTCCTGGCGGAGCATTCGGGGCTCGCGGAGGCTTACGTGACCATTTGGGAGCGAATGCGCGCCGCTGGTGTCGCACCGCCCGCCGACCTGGTGGCCGCCACCCGCGCGGCGTGCAAGCGCCTGGCGGCATTCGCGCGCATCTTCCCGGTCGGCTTGCCGGCACTTCATCTCTGGCAGGGCACGGTGCGCGAGCTGACCGGCGACCGGCCTCGCGCGCATGAGGACTGGCAGCGCGCGCTGGCGAGCGCGACCAGGCTCGGCATGCGGCGCTACGAGGCGCTGGCCGGCGCTCGTCTCACCGTCGCTCGAGGATGATCGATGCGCGGCTGAAGACGATGATCGACGCGGCGATCACCGGACTCCGTGAAGATCTCCGCGACTCGGCGCCGCACATGGCGCGGCCAGTGAGCGGCTGGATGACCGCGTTAGGCGGGGGCGTGGCCCATCGCACGTTCACGCATGGCGAGTCTTTCCCCACCATGCTGATGCCATGGTGGCTCGAGGGAGCCCTGCGCGGTCGGCGCGACTCCGCGTTCCAGCGCGATCTCGTTCGATCATCGGTCAGCGGCTACTACTTCATACGTCTGGTCGATCACGTGATGGACGACCACGCCGACGGGGAGCATGCCTTTCTTCCCGCGGCGGCCTTCTTCCATACGCATTTCCAGCGTCCCTATCATCGGTACTTCCCTTACCGACACCCGTTCTGGCGCGCGTTCACGGATCACTGGATGCACGGCGCCGACGCCGCGGTTCGCGACGGTGCCCTCACGAGCATCGATCGCGAGCAGTTCGTGCGAGTGGCCGCGCAGAAGGTAGCGGCCGCCAAGGTGCCGATCGCCGCGGTGTGCCATCGCTACGGTCGACTGGACCGGTTCACGCCCTGGTCGCGCTTCGCCGACGCCTTCGGCTGCTTCGCCCAGATGCTGGACGATGTGCTGGACTGGAACATGGACCTGGTTCGGGAGAGCGGGCGCAGCAGCACCTACTTTCTCACCGAGGGTGAGCGCCGACGACGCGCCACGGAGACCCTCGCCGAGTGGGTGGTGCGTGAGGGATTTGCCTGGGGGATGGGACAGGTGCGCGCGTGGCTGTCGGAGGCACGCCAACTGGGCGAGACACTGGAGGCGCCGGAGGTGGCAGACTATCTCGCCGGGCGCGAGGCCTCACTGCGCCGGCTCACCGGGCGCGTGAGCCGCGGATTGGAGCAGTTCGCCGCGGTCGCCGCCGCCATGCATTGAGCTGTCGACCGCTATCGGTATATTGGTAACGCCTCGAAGCACACGCCGCATCCGCGCCGCACAGCGGTCCGACTGTGCCGCACTGAGCCGTACGCTCGCACGTCGCCGCACTCGACCATGATCCGTGGTCGAAACACCTCTCGCGGAGGGCTCGACCATGGATTTCCAAACGCTGGTGACGAAGATCCTGAACGATGGCGCGTTCCG
>DATFFQ010000046.1:0-16482 GCA_035249955.1 Gemmatimonadaceae bacterium | reverse complement strand
TCGGGGGAGATTCGCTCCACGTCGCCACGCAGGTACACGTCGAGCATCGCGTCGCCGACGATCGCGATGCGGGTGGACTGCGCGGCATGGAGGAGGTGAGTGAGCCGGTCGCGCGAGAGGGAAGTCGGCATGCGTGCGCGCTAAGCTATGTGCCGGTCAGGTGACGGTCAACGCGCGCGCACGTGGCGCGAGCCCTCGCGCAACATCGGCGCGCCACCTAGTTTGTGCGACGCAATTCGGGATCGCGTGCGGCACAGCCTTTGCCCGTAGCCTCGATTGCCTTGCCCGATTTCATCCAGCGCGTCAACAATGCCGCGAAGCTCAAGGTTCTGGCGGTGCAGGAGTACTTCACGCTCGCCTGGAACGCGTCGCGGTTCATCTTCGCACGGCCGTTCTACGGCAGCGATGTCGTGCAGCAGATGGACGCGATCGGCGTGCAGTCGCTCGGCATCGTTCTCCTGACGGGCTTCTTTACCGGCATGGTGCTCGCGCTGCAATCGGCCGTCACGATGCAGACGTTCGGCGCCACGATGTACATCGGGCGGCTCGTGACGGCGTCGATGGTCCGTGAGCTCGGTCCCGTCCTGGCCGGGCTCATGGTGGCAGGCCGGGTCGGATCGGGAATCGCCGCGCAGCTGGGATCGATGCGCGTCACCGAGCAGATCGACGCGCTCCAGACGCTCGGCACCGATCCCATCAAGAAGCTGGTCACGCCGCGACTGTTGGCCGCGCTGATCATGTTGCCCATTCTCACGGTGCTCGCCGACGTGATCGGTATCGTGGGCGGGAACGTGATCGCAACCTTCTACGTGGACATCCCGACCTCGCTGTACTGGCGCACGGTGTGGGAGCAGATCGCGCAGGGGGGATTCACGATGCAATACGTGCCGAACGACTTCATCCAGGGGCTCACCAAACCGTTTGTGTTCGGCGGCATCATCGCGATCACGGGGTGCCACTTCGGGCTGCGCACGTCCGGCGGGACCGAAGGCGTCGGGATCAGCACCACACGCACCGTCGTCACCGCCAGCATTCTCATCCTCGTGGTCGACTACTTCATCACACAGATCCTCCTCTACCTCATCGCGCCGTGAGTCCCGACCGCGGAGACCGGCCCAAAACGGCCTCGGCGCCGCGGCGCCGCATCGAGGACCGCCTGCGTGAGCAGCAGGAGGCCAGCGTGCGGCACGCCATCCGGACCGAGCTGGCCGCCGACGCAACCGACGAGCGGCTCCGGCAGCCACAGCCCGGAGATGCGGGGACGCTGCGATCGGTCATCGAGATGCAGCACGTCTCACTGGCGTTCGAGGAGCCGGTGCTGGAAGACATCTCCTTCACCGTGCTCGAGGGCGAGACGCTCGTGATCGTCGGTGAGTCGGGAACGGGCAAGTCGACGATCCTCAAGCTCATCCTCCGGCTGTTGATGCCTGACGAAGGACGCGTGCTGATCGATGGCGAGGACATTGCGCAGCTCAGCTACGAGGAAGCGCTCGCGGTACGACAGAAAATGGGGATGGTGTTCCAGGGGGCGGCCCTCTTCGACTCGATGTCGGTGCTCGAGAACGTGGCGTATCCGCTCCGCGAGCATACCACGCTGAGCGAGGACGAGATCGAGGCCCGCGTGCGACAGACGCTCGAGTTCGTGGACCTCGACCCGGACAAGGTGGTGGATCAGCTGCCGTCGGAGCTGTCCGGCGGCATGAAGAAGCGCGTGGGCATCGCCCGCGGCATCGTCAACGATCCGGAAATCATGCTGTATGATGAGCCTACCTCCGGGCTCGATCCGCTCACCACGGGTACGATCACGCGCCTGATCATGAAGCTCCAGCGCGAGCTGGCCGTCACGAGCATTGTCGTCTCGCACGACATTCGCTCGACGTTCCGGGTCGCCAGCCACGTGGCGTTGCTCGCGAACCACCACATCGTGTTCCTGGGGACCCCGGAGGAGATGACCGCCAGTGATGATCCGTATATTCGAGACTTCCTCGGCGGACTCTGATCCGCCGGGCCACCGCACCACCAGGGTGCGGCGGCGATCGGGCCGCGTGCGCGGCGAGGCGCATCCATGAGGCGAGCGACGTTCATCACGTGGGAGCAGCTCAGGGTCGGGTCGCTGATCGTCGTGGCGCTGGTGCTGCTCGTGGTCGCCATCTCCAAGCTCGGGGAGGCGGCGAACCTCTTCACCAGCCGCTACCAGCTCGTGGCGTTGCTCCCCAGCGCGGCCGGCCTCCGGGAAGGTGGATCGGTGACCGTGGCCGGCCAGCTCGCCGGTATCGTCAAGCGCATCGAGTTCCTGCCTCCAGACGGCGACACCACGCGAAACCTCAAGGTCACGGTCGAGATCGACCAGGCGGTCCAGCCGCAGATCCGCGAGGACAGCGAAGCCAAGCTGCGGACGATGGGGCTGCTCGGCGACAAGGTCCTGGACATCCGGCCCGGAACGCCTCGTGCCGCCGTGCTGCAGGCGGGCGACACCGTGGCCGTGTCTCCCTCGCTGGACTACGACGAGGTGCTCGCCCAAGCCTCGGGCGCCGTCGGTGACCTCGTCGCGCTGACCCGCGACCTCCGCTCGATCACAGGCGGCATCGTCCGCGGTGAAGGCACGATGGGGCAGCTCCTCACCAGCCGCACCGTGTACGATCAGCTGTCGACGACGCTGGGCCGGATGAACACCGTGCTGGCGCGGCTCGAGCGATCCGACGGGACCTTCGGCCGGCTACTCGACGATCCCGCGCTGTATCACCGCGTCGTGAGCACCACCGCGCAGCTCGACTCGCTCCTGGTAGGGCTTCGCTCGCAGCAAGGCACCCTCGGCCGTCTGATGTACGACGACAGTCTCTACACGCGCATGGTCTCGGCATCCACCAGGGCCGATTCCATTCTCTCCCTGCTCACGTCGGGGAACGGGTTCGCGGCCCGGATGCTCAGCGATCAGCAGCTGTACGATCAGCTCAACAAGACGGTGACCGATCTCAACGCCATCCTCGAGGATCTGCGCCGCAACCCACAGAAGTACATGCGCGGTCTGATCAAGGTCTTCTGATCACCTCGAGCACCGCGGGACGATACGCCGTCGTCGTCGTGTTCGCGCTGGTCGGCTTCTCGTTCGCCGGCCCGCTCACCCGGCTGTCGAACGCGCACCCGATCACCATCGCCATCTGGCGGCTGATCTTCTCCCTGGTGATCGTCGTTCCGCTGGTGGCCGCGCGACGGGGATGGCGCGAGTGGGCGCGCCTCGGCCGGCGCGATGTGGCGCTGGCGCTCGCCGCCGGGCTCATGCTCGCACTACACTTCTGGTCGTGGAACGCGTCCATCGAGCTCACGTCCGTAGCCGCCTCCGTCGTCCTGGTCAACCTGCATCCCATCATCGTCGCCATCGCCTCGGCGCTGTTGCTGCACGAGCCTCCGACGCGACTCCAGTGGATGGGGATCGCCGTCGCGATGGTAGGGGCGCTCATCATCGCCGGCGACGCGGCGCTCGAAGGGCTGGCGGTTACGGGTCGCCGTGCGCTGCTGGGCGATGCGCTGGCGGTGGTCGGGGCGATCACCGTGGCAGCCTATTATCTCGCGGGCAGAAAACTTCGCGGCACCCTGGGGCTCTGGCCCTATGTCGCGCTGGTCTACGGCGCGGCCCTGCTCGCGCTCCTGGCGTTCGCCGCTGTGGCCGATGTGCGAGTCCGCGGCCAGCCGGGCCGGGAGCTCGCGATCTTCGCCGCCCTCGCCCTCGGTCCAATGCTGCTCGGACACACGGGCATGAACTGGGCGCTGCGCTATGTTCCAGCGTTCGTGGTCAGTCTCGCTTTGCTCTGCGAGCCAATCGGTGCGACCATCCTGGCAGCGGCACTGCCCGGAATTCGCGAGATTCCACCGTTCCTCACGCTCGTCGGCGGGGCACTCGTGCTGGGCGGCATCGCGCTGGCGCTGCCACGGCTGGCCGCTCGATGAGCCCAACACGCCGTCCATGATCCGTTACAACCTCGACGTCGTCGTGACCCGCGGTGGGATGTGCGAGTCGCGTCACCGTGTTCACGCCGCGGTGGTCGACGCCGCCGGGAAGCTGCGCGCGGGCGCCGGCGACCCGGAGCTTGTGGCGTGTTGGAGATCCTGCGCCAAGCCGTTTCAGTGCATGCCGCTCGTCGAATCGGGCCATTTCGATCGGCTCGCCTGGGGGCGTGAGGAGCTCGCCCTCGCCTGTGCCTCGCATGGTGGCGAGCCGGAACACGTGCAGCTTGCCGCGAAGATGCTGGCCAGCGTCGGGCTGGAGGAAGGCGACCTCGCCTGTGGTCCGCACGAGCCGCTCTCGCGGCGAGGGGCGCGCCTGCACCAGCAATCCGGTGGCCGGCTCACGCGCCTGCACAACAACTGCTCGGGAAAGCACGCCGCTATGCTGGCGTTTGCCCGCAGCAGCGGCTGGCCGGTGCTCGGCTACGAGCAGAGCGACCATCCTGTGCAGCGGCAGGCGCTGGAGCAGGTCGCGCGCTGGAGCGAGGTGCCGCGCGATGAGGTCCGTGTGGCGACCGACGGCTGCGGCGTAAGCACGTTCGGCTGCACCCTGGCGGGGCTGGCGCGTGCCTTCGCCCGGCTCGGGGCGGCCGCGCTGCGCGGAGACGACGCGCCAGCGCGCATTCTCGCGGCGATGACGTCGAAGCCACATCTCGTGGGCGGAACCGACCGCTTCGACACGGTGCTGATGGAGGAAACAGGGGGCCGCCTGTTCGCGAAGGTAGGCTCCGAGGGCGTGCACTGCGTCGGAGTCCCCGGTGAGTCGTTAGGCATCGCGGTCAAGGTGGAGGACGGGTCCCTGCGCGCCCAACCTCCGGCGACGCTCCGGCTGCTCCAGCACCTCGGAGCCCTTCCGCCGGAGCTTCCCCCTCGGCTCGCATCCTTCCTGCGCGTTCCGATCCAGAATACCCGCAGCGAGGTCGTGGGCAGCGTGCACCCGGTCGAGTAGATGCGCGTCCGGCCTCGCCAGAGCGCGCACCACCGGCCGCTGGTTCGATGATGGCCACCGATTCGTCGCGTGGTACGATGGCGAACCTCGATCACCAGACGATGGAGCTGGTGCGGCTGGCCGTCGCCATCGCCGGCGGCACCGAAGCCGCGATCCGCGACGCGATGCAGCGGGCCGTGCGCGAAGCCCTGAATCCCCTCTGGGTGGAGGAGCTGATCCTGCAAACGTATCTCTTCGCCGGATTCCCTCGCGCCCTCAATGCGGCACGGGAGTGGCGACGAGCGTCGGGACGCGCGGCACCGACGGCGGATACCGACGCCATCACTCCGAACGTGGACGAATGGCGCCAACGCGGTGAAGCCACGTGCGCGCTGGTGTACGGCGACATGTACGAGCGGCTCCGTGACAACGTCCGGCGGCTCCATCCGGCGCTCGACGCCTGGATGGTGATCGAGGGGTACGGAAAAGTGCTGTCTCGCCAGGCACTCGATCTGCGCCGCCGCGAGCTCTGCATCGTGGCCACCTGCGCGGCGCTGGACCAGGAGCGGCAACTGCACTCGCACTTGCATGGTGCGCTCCATGCGGGGGCCACGGTGACGCAAATCGGCTCCGCGCTCGAGCTTGGCGGCGCCGGGCTTCCGGACGAGCGCCGCCGGCGCTACGAAGCGCTCTGGGAGCGGGTACAGGGAGCGGCGTAAGGAACTGTGAGCACCTTCATCGATCGCGTCACTATCCGTGTCGAAGCCGGCACCGGCGGCTCGGGGTGCGTGTCGTTCCGCCGAGAGCACCGGGTACCGATGGGAGGGCCCGATGGCGGCGATGGCGGGCGTGGCGGCAACGTGATCGTGCGCGGTGACGCCAACCTGAGCACCCTCCTCGACTACACCTATCGCAGCCGCTGGGCAGCCGAGCGCGGCGAGCACGGCATGGGATCGAACAAGACAGGCCGGTCGGGCGAGGACGTCGTGCTGCCGGTGCCACCCGGCACCGTCGTGCGCGATGCCGACTCGCGCGAGGTGCTCTGCGAGGTGTTCGCGGACGGTGAGGAATGCATCGTCGCTCGCGGCGGCAGAGGAGGGAAGGGAAATGCATTCTTCACGACCTCCACGCACCAGGCGCCGCGTGAATGGCAGCCTGGTGAAGAGGGGGAAGCTCGCAATCTCGAGCTGGAGCTCAAGCTCATCGCCGATGTCGGACTCGTCGGGCAGCCGAACGCCGGCAAGTCGACCCTCCTGTCGGTGATCTCCAAGGCACACCCCAAGATCGCCGACTATCCGTTCACCACGCTCACGCCCAACCTCGGCGTCGTGCAACTCTCGGATCACCGCACGTTCGTCGTGGCCGACATCCCCGGCATCATCGAAGGCGCGCACGAAGGGCGCGGGCTCGGCCTGCAGTTTCTGCGGCACATCGAACGCACTCGTATCCTGGCGTTCCTCATCCCCATCGACTCCATGGATTGGCAGGCGGAGTACGATGGGTTACGTCGCGAGATCGCCCAGTACTCGCGGGAGCTGGCCGCCAAGCCGCACTGCGTGGTGTTCAGCAAGATGGATCTCTGGGGTGACGATGAGCTTCCACCGTTGAACGCGCCGGACGCCTTCGGCGTGATGGCGATCAGCGCCGCAGGGCGGACGGGGCTCGATGAGCTGCTGGGCGCCTGGTGGAGTGAGCTGCTGCGCCTCAGAAAGAACGCCGAGCGGAGCGCCCATCGCGCAGCCCTGCCCTGAGCCTTCGGCGCTGCGTCCAGCCTTGGCGCTCACGCTCCTCCAAGGGGTCGGCGTGGTTGCCTACTGGCGGACCGTCTCGGCATACGGCTCCGCCGAACGAGCGTGGCACGCCAATCAGAGCGAAGGACGCGCCGAGGCCTGGGACCTTGCCGACACTGTGTTGTCGCGCGTCCGGCAGCTTGGCGCACGCGTCCTGGTGCCCGGTGACCCCGTGTATCCTCCCGCCCTCTACGACCTTCATCTCCCGCCATGGCGGTTGTTCGCGCTCGGCAATTCTTCTCTCCTCGAGCGGCGCGCCGTCGCCATCGTCGGAACGCGCAGCGCGACGGCGTACGGCGAGCGCATGGCGCGTGAGCTGGCCGGCGACCTCGCGCGGGCCGGCCTGATGGTGATCAGCGGGCTCGCGCGAGGCATCGATGGTGTCGCTCACCGCGCCGCCCTCGAGTGCGGCGGCACCACCGTGGCCGTGCTTGGCACCGGGCTCGACATCGCATATCCGGCATCGCACCGAGCTCTCCAGGCCGAGATCGCGCGGCGAGGGCTCCTTCTTACCGAGGAGCTGCCTGGTGATCGCGCCGACGGCGGATCGTTCCCGCGCCGCAATCGCATTATCGCCGCGCTGGCCGAAGCCACCATCGTCGTCGAGGCAGGAAAGGAAAGCGGCGCCCTCCGTACGGCTGAGCATGCGATTGATATCGGCCGCGATGTCGCGGCCGTGCCCGGACCTGTCGACGCCCCACAGAGCGTGGGCACCAACCGGCTCTTGCGAGATGGCGCGATCTTCATCGCCGACATAGACGATGCCCGCACCCTCATGAAGCTCCAGCGAAGGGGGCAGCGGTCGCCTGTGCTCGCGACGGCGGCGGAGGTTGCAGTGTGGGAAGCGTTGGCGACGGGCACGACCGATGTCGACACCCTGGTTGCGGTCGCGGGGCTTCCGACACGAGACTGCATGGCAGCGCTCACGTCGCTGGAGCTTGCCGGTGCCGTGGAATGCTCGCTCACCGGCGAGATCCGGCGCCTGTGATGCGGTCTTTGCTCCATTCGCCGCCGATCGTCTGTTGAGCAGACGGATCCCCGCCGTTCGCGCCTTCACCAACCCCTCACATGACCGGCTTCTCGTACAGCGGCACCGAGCTGGATGCGCTTGCCGATGCGCGCAACTACTACGAGCACATTCGCCGGCGGTTCGCCTCGCACCTCGGCGCGAAGGTCGTCGAGGTCGGGGCGGGAATCGGAACCTTCTCGCAGTACCTGCTTCGCTCACCCGGCGTCCAGGAGCTCATCGCCATCGAGCCGGCCGTAAACAATTTCCCGGTCCTGCGCGATCGCTTCGCGAGCGACCGGCGCGTCACCACCCGCCAGGGCGAGCTGCGGGACTTCGCGGACAAGCTGGTGGCGGACTCGCTGGTGGCGGTCAACGTCATGGAGCACATCGAGGACGACGTCTCCTTCCTTCGTGATGCGCGGCGCGTGCTCGGCGACTCCGGGACGCTGTTACTCTTCGTCCCGGCGCTCCAGTCCATCTACGGCACGCTCGACGAAGCCTTCGACCACTACCGCCGCTACGACCGGTCGCTGCTGCACTCGCGGCTGAGCGACGCAGGCTTCGGGATGGTCCGGACGCGCTACGTGAACATGCCGGGCATTGCGGCATGGTACCTGGCGGGGCGCGTCATGCGCCGTCGCACGCTCGATCCGCGCTCCGTGCGCTTCTACGACCGCTTCGTGGTGCCTGTCGTGGCGGCGGTGGAAGCGGTGATCGAGCCTCCGGCCGGTCAGAGCCTGCTCGCCATCGCGCGCACCCGATGAACGCACGCGGGTATCATACCCCGATGGACCCTCGACACGTCTACATCCACGTTCCCTTTTGCGCCCGGCGCTGCTCGTACTGCGATTTTTCCATCGCGGTGCGCCAGGACGTACCGCACGGCGAGTACCTCGCTGCGCTGGAGCGGGAGCTGAGCATTCGGGCGGCCGTGCTCGATAACTGGCTCGTGGAGACGCTGTACCTCGGTGGCGGCACGCCATCGCGCCTCGGTGGGGTAGGAGTGTCGGAGGTCATCGGCGTGATCCGCGCTCGTGCCCAAATCGATGAGACCGGGGAGATCACCGTCGAAGCGAATCCGGAGGATGTATCACCCCAGGCGGTGAGCGCCTGGCGGGATGCTGGGGTGAATCGACTGTCGATCGGCGCGCAGTCCTTCGACGAGCGGGCGCTCGAGTGGATGCACCGTACCCATACGGCTCGGCAGACACGCGACGCGGTGGCGACGGCGAGGGCCGAGGGGATCCATGAAGTCTCGCTCGATCTGATCTTTGCCGTCCCCGAGAGCCTGGATCGCCAGCTGGAACGAGATCTTGACGCTGCTCTCGAGCTCGCGCCGCAACACGTATCGGTCTACGGCCTCACGGTAGAGCCCCGGACGCCACTCGCGCGCTGGCGAGATCGCGGTGCGGTGCGCGAGGCGCCCGAGGAGCGCTACGAGGAGGAGTTTCTCCTGACACACGAGCGACTCACCGCAGCCGGTTTTGAGCACTACGAGGTGTCGAACTACGCGTTGCCGGGGCACCGTGCGCGGCACAATTCGAGCTATTGGGGGCGGAGCCCATACCTCGGCTTCGGCCCCTCGGCGCACTCCTTCGACGGCCGCCGCCGTCGGTGGAACGTTGCCCCCTATGTGACCTGGGCCCGGCAGCTGGCATTCGGAGTCGATCCGATCGAGGCGGATGAGCTGCTGACCGCTGACGAAGAGGCCGCCGAGCGCGTCTACCTTGGGCTGCGTACGGTCGAAGGCATCGCGGATCTGCCGCCAGCCCGCGAGCGGGCGGCGCGCTGGCAAGACGCTGGGTGGGCGGTCATCGAGTCGGGCCGCCTACGGCTCACAGCGGCTGGGTGGCTGCGTCTGGACGCCATCGCAGCAGACTTGACACTCGTCGGAAGTCGTTAGTATATTTGAACTTATGAGCCATCAACAGCTCACTGAGCGCGAGCGCAGAGTACTCGAGGCGGTCATCCAGTCGTACGTGGAAACGGCCGAGCCGGCTGGCTCCCGGATGATCTCGCGGCGCTTCGGGCTCGGGGTCTCCCCGGCCACGGTTCGCAACACGATGAGCGACCTCGAGGCGAAGGGATACCTCTACCACCCGCACACGTCGGCGGGTCGCGTGCCCACCGATCTGGCGTACCGGGTCTACGTCGACTCGCTCATGCGCCTTCCGCCCCTCCAGGACGAGGCACGTGGCCGCATCCTCGAGCAGCTCCAGTCAGGGGGCACGGCCATCGAGTCCATTCTCCGGCGGGCCGCGCAAATGCTCGGCGTGCTCACCCAGGAGCTCGGCGTAGCGCTCGGACCGCGCCTCGACGAGGCCTCGCTCGAGCGCTTGGAGCTGGTGCGCCTGTCATCCGAGCGCATCCTGATGGTGTTGCGGCTCGCCGGCGGTGCGGTGCACAGCATCTTCGTGGAAGTCCCCGGGGAGATCGCCGAGAAGGCGCTGGCTGAGGTGTCGCACGTGCTGAACGAGCGACTGGCGGGTCTGTCGCTTCAGGCGATCCGGGTCTCTCTGTCGTCCCGCCTTCGCGATGCCGGTACCGGCGAGGATGTCAGAGAGTTGCTCAACATCTTCGTGCAGGAAGGCGAGCAGATCTTCGACGTGGCGAAGCCGCTGACGGAATCGCAGCTCGTGCTCGGACAAGCGTCCATGCTCGCCGAGCAGCCGGAGTTCGCGACCGGGGCCAATCTACGCAAGCTGTTGGCTCTCACCGACCGGCCGGAGGCGCTCGGGCAGCTGCTTCGCACACGCGGCGAGCAGCCGGGGCTCAGCATAACCATTGGCACGGAGCACGTGGATCCGGCGCTGTCGGACTTCACGGTGGTGACGGCGGCCTATCGCTTCGGGACGCTCGGTGGGGTTATCGGCGTGATCGGTCCCACGCGAATGCCGTACGAGAAGGTCATCACCCTCGTGACACACACTTCGCGTCTGATCAGCGATCTGCTAGACTAAGAGATGATGATCCCCGGCACGGCGCCCCTGATGGCGCGCGTCTCGGTCGACTTCGTCGCGTAATACATGGCCGACTACTACTCACTTCTCGGCGTCCCTCGTGGCGCCTCGGATGACGAGATCAAGAAGGCGTATCGCAAGCTCGCGATGCGCTACCATCCCGACCGGAACAACGGGTCGAAGGATGCCGAGGAGCGCTTCAAGGACATCACCGAAGCGTACGACGTGCTGCGCGATCCGCAAAAGCGGTCCGTCTACGATCGCTACGGCGAGGCGGGTCTGCGCGGACAGGGCGCCGGCGGCTTCCACCATGTCGATCTGTCCGAGGCGCTCAACATCTTCATGCGCGACTTCGGCGGATTCGCCGGATTCGAGGACCTGTTCACGGGCGGTCGCGCGCGCGGCGGGCCGAGGACGGGCGCCGATGTGAAGGTTACGATTCCGCTCACACTCGCCGAGGTAGCCAAGGGCGTCGAGAAGACCGTCGTGCTCAAGCTGCTCGATCCGTGCGACCGCTGTGAGGGGAGCGGAGCGGAGCCGGGAACGAATCCGGCGCGCTGTCCGACGTGCGGTGGGACCGGTGAGGTACGGCGCGCGCAACGCTCCTTCTTCGGGCAGTTCGTCAGCGTGGCACCGTGCCCGACGTGTGACGGCCAGGGGAAGACAGTCGATTCGCCGTGCAAGAAGTGCAAAGGCGAAGGGCGCGTGCGCGGCGAGCATCGCGTGAGCGTCGCCGTCCCGGCCGGCGTTTCGACCGGGCAATACATGACGCTGCGCCAGGCAGGCAGTGTCGGACCGCGAGGCGGCCCCCGCGGCGATGTCATCGTGCTCTTCGAGGTGGAAGAGGATTCCCGATTCGAGCGCGACGGGGCCGACCTGTACACCGAGGTCCTCGTCACTTATCCGCAGCTCGTGCTGGGCGCCGAGATCGAGGTGCCCGTTGTCACCGATTCGATCACGCTGCGCCTGCCCGCGGGCACCCAGAGTGGGCACGTCTTCCATTTCCGTGGTCGCGGCCTGCCGCGGGTGAACGCGCACGGCACCGGCGACCTCCACATCCGCGTGCAGCTCTGGACGCCGACGTCGCTCACGCCCGAGCAGGAGCAGCTCATTGCCCAGCTGGCGACGCTGCAGGGCACGCCGCCCGCCGGACGTGAGAAGGGATTCTGGTCCCGGATGAAGGAAGCACTCGGTGCCTGATCGGCCGCCGCCGACCGCGTGCCGGCGTTGAGCTGGATCTTGGTGCGAGTGCGTCCGGGAGCCGCCCACGAAAAAGATCTCATCGTCGCCGCGCTCGTCGACGGCGGCGCGCAAGGGGTGCAGGAGGACGGGGACGTCCTCGTGACCTACCTGCCGGGCGATACCAGCACGCCTACCATCGAGACCGGGATCGCACTCGTGAGCCCGCGAGCGCGAGTCGAGCTCGCGCCAGCAGTTGAGATCGATGCGCGACCGGAATGGCAATGCACCGTCGGCCTTCAGCACGTCGGCGCGCTGACGATCACGCCACCCTGGCTGCTGCAGCAGGCGGGCGAGGGTGCCGGAACGATCGTCATCGATCCGGCGATGGCATTCGGCACGGGCGAGCACCCCACCACGCGCGGTGTGCTCCGGCTCATGCAAAGTGTAGTGCGCGCCGGTGACACGGTGGCCGATCTCGGCACTGGCAGCGCGGTACTGTCGATCGCCGCGGCCCGGCTCGGCGCGCGGCGAGTCGTGGCCATCGAGTCCGATCCCGACGCGATCGGCAACGCCGCGGCGAACGTGCGCCGCAACGGAGTCGATTCCGTGGTGACCATCCTCGACGGCGACGCGCGCGTCCTCCTCCCGCTCGTCGCTCCCGTGCGGGTGATTCTCGCGAATATTCTCTCGTCCGTGCTGACGGAGCTGTCCGGAGTGATGCGCAGCGCGCTTTCCGCCGGCGGGCAGATCATCGTCAGCGGGATCCTGGTCGGCGAGCGTGAGGAGTTCGTCAGGCGGATGGCGCGCGATGGCTGGAAGGTCGAGCGCGATCACCTGGAGGGCGAGTGGCTCAGCGCCACGCTCAGCGTGTCGTAGCGACGCTGTTTTCGGAGGACGCCATCGATCGCGGCCGGAGCCTGTCGCTCGGCGAGGTGGAGGCGCAGCACGCGCGCGTGTTGCGCCTGTCGGTCGGAGACCGTATACGTGTGACCAATGGCGCCGGTACGATCGGCGCCGGCACGCTCGTCAGGCATTCGCGGTCCCAAGCGGTCGTCGACGTGGATGAGGTGGAGCACATCGAGGCACCCGCGCCGGTGCACCTGATCCTACCCGTCGCCGATCGGGACCGGATGTTGCTGCTCGCCGAGAAGGCCACGGAGCTCGGCGTGACGAGCTGGCGCCCCGTGCTGTGGCGTCGCTCGCGCAGCGTGGGGCCGCGCGGCGAAGGGGTGACGTTTCACGGGAAGGTGCGAGCACGGATGACCGCAGCACTCACCCAATCCGGTGGTGGATGGCTTCCTACCATGCATCCGGAGGCCCCGCTCGATCGCGTCCTCGCAGCCGCGCCGGTCGGGAATCGCCTGCTGCTCGACGCCGCCGGCGTGCCGATCCTCACTCGATCGTTAGAGGCGCCGGTTACCTGCGCCGTGGGCCCGGAAGGCGGGCTCGAGGATGCAGAGCGCGAGCAGCTCGTGGCTGCGGGCTTCACGGCCGTCTCCGCCGCGCCAACCATCCTGCGCTTCGAGACCGCGGCCATCAGCGCCCTGGCCGTGATTCGCGCGTTCCTCATGGCGTCGGAGGCACCGTCCCGTGGCTGATCCCTGTCTCTTTTGCCGAATCGTGCGCGGCGAGGTTCCGGCGAAAATCGTGGCCGAAACCGACGAGTGCGTGGCCTTTCGCGACGTCAACCCACAGGCTCCCGTGCACGTGCTCGTCATCCCGCGCGAGCACGTCGCCTCGCTCAGCGAGGCGCGCGATCCGGCGCTGGTGGGGAGGCTGGCGCTCGTTGCCGCCGACATCGCCAAGCGAGAAGGGATCGCCGAGTCAGGCTACCGTACCGTGATCAACACGAACGCCAACGCCGGGCAGACCGTCTTTCACATTCACCTGCACCTGTTGGGCGGCCGGCGAATGGAGTGGCCGCCAGGTTAATCTTGACACCTCGCGGCCGACCAGTAAGTTTAGTCGCCTAAACACTTTATCCGGCGTGCAGGCGCCACGAAGGGGGACGAGATCGCTTGTCGGAAGTCATCATTCACGAGGACGAGAACTTCGAGCGCGCCCTCAAGCGGTTCAAGAAGAAGTGCGAGAAAGCGGGAATCCTTTCCGATCTCCGGAAACACCGCCACTACGAGAAACCGAGCGAGCGTCGCAAGCGCAAGGAAAACGCTGCTCGCCGGAAGAATCGTCGCCCGCGGTCGGTATGAGTGTCTGACCTGTCGTCGCGCATCCAGAGCGACCTCAACGCGGCGCGCAAGGCGCAGGACAAGCCCGCCACGCTCCTCCTCGGTACAATCCTCGCAGACATCAAGAACCGTCGCATCGAGCTGCGGCGCGATCTCACGGATGACGACGTGCTGGACGTCCTTCGTCGCGGCATCAAGCGTCGTCGTGAGTCGGTAGAGATGTACGAGAAAGGGGGTCGCACCGACCTCGTGGAGAAAGAACGCGCCGAGATATCGGCGCTGGAGATGTACCTGCCGGCCGGCGCCAGCGATGACGAGGTCCGGCGCGTGGTGCGGGATGCCATTGCCGCTGGCGCGAGGAACATTGGTGCGGTGATGGGCGCGGTCATGCCGCGCTTCAAGGGGCGAGCCGAGGGGGCCACGATCAATGCGATCGCCCGCGAGGAGCTGAGCAAGCAGGGTTGACGGTGACGAATCCAGCGACACACAGAGCCCGAACGAGAGTGCACCTGCTCCCGTTCGGGCTTTCTCGTCTCGGTGTGCCGCGATGAACACCCACGCGCTCGTCGTCCTGGAGTTCCCGCACGTCAAGGATCTCGTTGCCGAGCGAGCGTCGTCGGCCGCGGGTGCGGCCCGCGTGCGTGAGCTGGCGCCAACGACGGCGCGTGAGTGGCTGGAAGCCGAGCACGCACGGGTCGCTGCCGTGCGCGCGCTGTGCGCGGGCGCTGATGGCTGGCGTCCCGAGCCGATTCCCGACGTGGGTGCCGCCGTCGAACGACTGCGCATGCCCGGCAGCGTGTGGACGGGGGAGGAGTTCCGAGGCGGTGCACTGCTCCTCCGTTCGTCACGGCTCACGCGGGCGGCGCTGACCGCCGGCCGCGGTGAGCGCGCGGAGCTGGTTGCGCTGGCGCCCTTCATCGAGCGACTCGTCGAGGCGCGATCGAGCGAGGCGGCCATCGACCGGGCAATCGACACCGACGGAACGGTGCGTGACGAGGCGTCGCCGGCGCTGCGCCGCGTACGCCGCGAGCTGCGCGGCGCGGAATCGGAGCTCGTCCAGCTTCTCGAGCGCGCGATGGCCCGGCTCGAGTCGCACTACCGGGTACCGGACATGTCCGTCACCGTGCGCAACGGCCGATATGTGATCCCGATTCGGCGCGAAGGACGCGCCGCGGTGGGCGGCATCGTGCACGACGAATCGGCAACGCGCGGAACGCTGTTCGTCGAGCCGCCGGTCGCCGTCGAGTTCGGAAATCGGATCCGTGAGCTCGAGGCGGAAGAGGCGCGTGAGGTGCAGCGTGTGCTGCGCGAGCTCACCGAGGAGCTGCGCCCGCTGGCGAGCGCGCTCGCCCATGCGCTCGAGGCGCTCACCGAGCTCGACTCGCTCTACGCGCGGGCGCGCTTCGCCGACGACTTCGCCTGCACCCCGGCTCCGTTCGCGGCGCCCGAAAATGGCTTCGCGCTTCGCAATGGTCGCCATCCGCTGCTCCTGGCGCGCGGCGGGGGCGTCGTGCCGTTCGATCTGGAGATGCGTCCCGGCGAGCGCACGCTGCTCCTGTCGGGACCCAACACCGGAGGCAAGACTGTGCTGCTCAAGGCCATCGGCCTCATGTCCGCGATGGCACAGTCGGGCATTCCAGCGCCTGTTGGAGCGGAAAGCCGGATCGCGATTTTCGAGGACGTCTTTGCCGACATCGGTGACGAGCAATCGATCGAGGCCAGCCTCTCCACGTTCAGTGCGCACCTTCGGAACCTCGGTGAGATCCTCGACCACGCGACCGCCCGCACGCTGGTGCTGATCGACGAGCTGGGCTCGGGCACCGATCCCACCGAGGGCGCGGCGCTCGGCGGCGCCATCCTGGAGGAGCTCACGCGTCGTGGGACGCTCACCGTGGCGACGACGCACCTCGGTGCGCTCAAGCTGCTCGCCACCGAGCTGGATGGGGTGATCAATGCGTCGCTCCAGTTCGATGAGGTGGCGCTCGAGCCGACGTACCGGTTGGTGAAGGGAATTCCGGGGCGCTCTTACGGCCTCAGCATCGCGCGCCGCCTGCGCCTGACCGAGCACGTGCTGGCGCGGGCCGAGGGCCGCCTTCCCAAGGGCGAGCGCGATGTTGCCGCGCTGCTGAGCGATCTGGAACGGCGCGAGGCCGAGCTGACCGAGCGCGAAGCAGCGGCAGCGTCGACCACCGAGCGCGCCGCCGCCCGTTTGGCGCGCGTGGAAGAGCGAGAGCTCGAGCTGCGCGAAGCCCAGCGTGCGCTCGAGCTGCGATCGCGGCAGGAGGCGCGTCGGTACCTGCTCGACGCGCGGGCGGAGGTGGAGCGAATCACGAGGGAGCTGGCAGCGGAGGGGGTAACGACTGTCGAGCAGTCGGCGCGCGCCGCGCGCCGCGCGATCGAGGCGCGCGCGGCCGAGCACGCCGAG
>DATFFQ010000045.1:0-15361 GCA_035249955.1 Gemmatimonadaceae bacterium | reverse complement strand
ATCTCCGCGCCGACTATCGCCTCGAGTCCGTGCTCGTAGGCGGTCTGAGAGAAGGCGACGATACCGCCGAGGTCGTCGTGATCGGTGAGGGCGAGGGCGGAGTAGCCGAGCTGGATGGCGCGCTCGACCAGCGCATCAGGGTGCGAGGCGCCGTCCAGCAGCGAGAAGGCCGAATGACAGTGGAGCTCGATGTAGCTCATCGTTGCCCGCCGGCTCGATGAGCCGTCCATCTCCAGACTCCCTCCTCGAGCGATCTCTCATGTCGACCCGCCTGTTCACCAGATTCTGCATCGCGATACTTCTCGGCGCCGTGTTCGCCACGGAGGCACGAACACAGCACGCGTCCACGTCCCGATCGGCGGACTCGGAGAAGGTCTCCCTCATTCGCGAGATCATCGCCATCACGAAGGTCGCCGAGACGACGCGCCGGGGGATGACGCTCGGCCTCGAGGCACAGCGGATGGCGCAGCCCAACATCCCGGCCGTCTTCTGGGATGAGTTCCAGCGCCGGGCGGAGAGCGACATCGACAAGTTCTTGGAGATGGTGATCCCGATCTACGATCGCCACTTCACGACGAGCGAGCTCCACGAGCTCCTGCGGTTCTACAAGACGCCGCTGGGGCGGCAGCTCGTGGCCAAGCTGCCGCTGATCATGGAGGAGAGCACTCGCGCCGGGCAGGAATGGGGGATGAGACTCGGCGAGGAAGTGGGGCGCGATCTCGTGGCGCGGGGCCTGATCAAGGAGTAACGGGAGCAGGGCGCGGCCCGCTCTCCCGAACCGAGCGGGCGATGGGAGATGGCGGGTCACTCAGTCGTACCAGCCGTGCATGTACCACTGCTGCTCCATGCGGTCGAGAAAGAGCAGCAGATCTCCAGATTCGCTCTCGCACCGCCAGTAATCCCGCGCGTAGGCATCCTTCCACCAATCACCCGAGAGCCGCTCGGGTCCAAGCGCGCGCTCGATGGCGATCCGCCGCCCGCGCCACCACACCGCTCCCGGCTGTCCCTCCGCGCGCTCGATCTCGACCGGCTCGGGAGGATCGAGGAGACGGAAAGCGAGGGGCGCGTGGCGCGTCGCGCGTGGCGCGTGGCGCGCAGTGGGTAACCCGGTGGCTTCCCAGGTCCGGCCAACTGCCACACCGTTCCCCTCAGCACGTGTGGGGGCACATCGATCACTCCCGCGCGACGCGCCACGCACCGCGCGCCACGCGCCGTCTTCCCACTCTCCCGCGCGCTCCGGGCGGTGCTCGTCGCGGGCAGTGGGGCGGACCACGGTGCCGGGGCCGAGCTCGGCGCGGAGGCGGGCGAACGCCGCGTCCACCGCGCCGGGATCGCGCCATCCGAGGGCGAGCAGATCGCCCTGCTCTCCGGACGCCGCCGCGGTCTCGGTGATGGTCACCGCCACGCCACAGGCGGGAGCCGGTAGCATCCACCGCTCGAGCAGCGCGCGACACTGCTCGAAGAGCGGCGCGGTGCGCGCGAGCGGTCGCGGGAAGCGGACCTGACGCGTGATGGTGTGACTGGGGATTGGGGATTGGGGATTTGGGATTGGAGCATGGGGAGCGGTCTCCCCATCCGAGGCAGTTCCCAGTCCCCAATCCCCAATCCCTAATCCCCAGGATGATCGCGACTCCAGCATCAGCGTAATAGCGATCGCGGCGGCGGTGCGGCCGTCGGCGACGAGCTGCGCGATGAGCTGGTCGAGGGCGGCGCGCACCAGGAAGAGCACGGGCTCCATGGTCGTCGTCGGGGCGGACAGCTCGACTTCCACGGAGCGCGGCGCCGGCGCGCGCGCGAGCACGGGGCGGCGCCGGTCCTCACCACGCGCGAGCCGCCACGCCTCGAGTCCTTCCTCGCCCCACCGTCGCTCCACATCCTCGGCGTCGAGCGCGGCGAAGGCACCGGCGGTGCGAATACCGAGCGTGGCGAGCGTTGCCCGCAGCTCCTCATCCATGGGGATGAGTGCCAGCGGTGCGGCGGCGAGATACGCGGCATCGCTGTGCGGCGGGACGATGAACGCCAGCGCGTCGGGACCGGGAGCGCGCGACGGCGCATGGATGCTCGCCCAGCTGGCGGCGCGCGCCGTCACGCACGAGCCGGCGATCGCGACGCGCGCGCGGGGATGCCAGGTACGCGCGATACGCGCCAGCGCTCGGACGAGCTCGCGCTCGCCACCGACCCGATCGAGACCGACGGCGCCGGCCCACCAGAGTCCCGGCTCGCCGGCCGCGGGCGTGACCTGCGGAGTCGCGGCAAGGAACGCCGCGGTGGTCTCGGTGATCGCGCGCGTGATGGCGTCGTCGTCCCACTCCCACACCTCGAGCTCCGCGCAGAGCGCGCGCGCCTCGGAGAGCGTCATCCCGATCCGAACGCGCGCCCGCGCGGCGGCCGAGGAGATGGCGCGCAGCCGCTGGCCGCTGGCGAGCGCGACGGGGACGTCATCCCAGTGTGCCGGTGTTGACGCCTGCGGCGCGACGTGCGGACGCGGCGGAGGAAGCAGTGCGAGACGCTCGGCCGAAGTCGGGCTCGGCGCACCGTCGCTTGCGAGGGAGGACTCGATCGGATGCGCGTGGCGCGTCGCGCGTGGCGCGTGGCGGGGAATGACTCGAGGCTCCGGTGCCTCGGGGTGTCTTCGCGCTCGGTCGTTGAACACCGCGCCGATCGGGAATCTCGGGATCCGCACACAGGCGACGCGCCACAGCGACTCCATAACTCACCTCGACCGTTTGACGACTGCCTGCTCTGCCTCCTTTTTGAATCGTGATGCTGAAGCTGCGCGTGGCGCGTCGCGCGTGGTGCGTCGCGCGGAACGACTCGAGGGAATGAGAGGCTCGATCATCGGCAGGCTTCTCACCCACTCGGGGTAGTCGCCCTTCGGGCGACCGCACGCGCCACGCGCCACGCGTCACGCGCCACGCGCGAGCTACGCGCAGCTTGACCGCTCCCCCTACCGCGCTGACGCTCGCGTCATCGTCGCCGACCACGACCAGCGCTGTCCCCGCATCGCGCGCGAGACGGGTGAGTCGCACGGCGACGGCTCGTGAGAGTCGAGGCGCGCCATCGAGCACGACGAGCGCGAATGCGCCGCTGCGGATCAGCACGTCGGCACACCACACGCCCTTGCTCGCTTCGGGCGGCCGCACCATCCACACTCCCTCTCCGTCGCTCCCGCTCACGTGCGCCCAATCGCGCGGGGCGAGCGTGCGCCCGGCATCCACGTACGCCACCCACAGCCCCTGCTTCGCCGTCTCCTCCACCAGGCCGCGAAGGAAGGTCGTCTTCCCACTTCCGCGCTGGCCCACCACCTCGGTGAGTCGTCCGCGCGGAACGCCACCTGACTGAAGCGCGGCATCCAGCGCTTCCACTCCCGTCACGAGCCCTCGTCGCTCGGGCCTCGGCGCCTCGGCGATCTCCGCGAGCTGCTGCTTCAGGGTGGTGAGAGCGGTCATGGGAGAGACGTGCTATGCATGGAGTGGGCCGATACCGAATAAATACCGAAAGAAGGGCGAATATGAGTGCCCTTTCGGGACTGGGCAAGGGGCGGGTGAGAGGGTGACGAGAGTGGAGTGAGTGACAACGACCAGGGTGAAGAGCATGAGATAGGGTGATGGTTTCATCACTGCCTCAGGCCTCTCACCCTAGCCCTTGGTCACTCACTCCACTCTCGTCACCCTCTCACCTCACAGCGCCAGCGTGAGCTGCGGCTCCGGCTGCACCTCCTCGGCTTCGTCCGGTGATTCGTCCTCATCGCGGTCCCAGCCGGCTGGGATCCCGTACTTGCGACACAGGCGGCGCACGAACTCCGACAGTCCGGCGCGGTAGCGCTCGCTCACGTGATGGCTGTTCGCATATGCGGCGCGATAGCGCGCGGCGAGATGTGGAAACTCCTGCTCGATGAACGGCAGATAGCGCTTGCGCGCCGAGCTCTGCAATCGCAGCGCACAGGCGCCGAAGTACGTCGCGCCCGCCTGCGCCACGCGCTTCACCAGCGCCTCGATGTCGGACGGGTCATCGGTGATGCCTGGCAGCACCGGCATGCAGTTGATGCCCGCCTCGATCCCCGCTTGCCGCAGTCGCTCCAGCGCGCGCACGCGCGACTCCGGCGTCGGTGCTCGAGGCTCGAGTCGACGAGCGAGCTCTCGCCGCAGCGTGATGAGCGACAGGTGCACGCTGAGCGATGAGTGGCGCGCCAGTCGCGACAGCACGTCGATGTCGCGCGTGATGAGCGGACTCTTCGTGATCACCACGACGTCGAGCCCTTCGTGCTGCGCCAGCGTCTCGAGGATGCCACGCGTGATGCGAAAGCGCCGCTCGGCGGGCTGATAGGGATCGGTGGCGGTGCCGATCACGATGCAGTCGCCCTGGGCGAGCGCGACGTGCCGGGCACTCCCGTAGCGCAGCGCGCGCTGAAGGACAGCCGGCGCGTTCTGCTTGACGAAGATATGTCGCTCGAATGCCAGCCACGGAGGCATCTCGCGGAAGTCGCGGCTGATCTCGCCCTCGAGCTTGTCGGCTGCAGCGGCGCGCTCCATCACGTATCGATGCGCGTACCTCGCGTAGCAGTACGCGCAGCCGAACGCGCACCCGATGTACGGGTTGATGGACCAGAAGCCCATCCCGGTCACTTCCGGGCCATTGAGCACGCTGCGCGCGACGGTACCGTGGTAGGCAATGTCCTTCTGGACGCCGAGCACTGGCAGCTCTCGCAACCGACCCGACAGCTCGGGGAACAACACCTCCTGACGCATGCGGAGTATATACCGAAGAAAGACCGAAAAGGCAACATGCGCGTGGCGCGTGGCGCCTGGGGCCGTAGCGGGTAGCGCCCGTCGCGTGCTGGGCTCTACCATTCGAGACGGCACGCACTCGTGGCCGCATACCGCCATCGGTTCAACGCGCTACGCGCTACCGGCTACACGCCCATGTCGATCTTCTCAGAATGCGCTCGGTTGGCCCTCGGGAACGGGATCGGCGCGCTCGCCAGTGTTGCGCGGCGGCGTGGTTCGCTTCCGATGAGCGCGACGGCGAAGATGCTCGTTACGACGACAGGGGCGCGCTATGGCACCGTCGGCGGTGGATGCCTGGAGGCAGAGATCACCGAGCGTGCCATGGACGTCGCGCGAGCTCGGCAGCCGATCATCACTCAGCACACGCTCAACGCCGAGCTCGCCGGAGACTACGGGCTCACCTGCGGCGGAACCGCGGTGATGTTCATCGAGCCCGTCTTCGACGATCCGACGCTCGCGTCCGTGTACGCGGAGTGCACCGCGCTTCTCGCGCGCGGCGAGCGCGGCGTGATGGCAACGGGAGCCGATTGGAGTGCCGGTGTGCAGAAAGTCCTCCGCCACACGGGAATCACCACCGGTCGCGGCGCGCCCGAGCTCCTCTCGGCCGCCGACCACGTCGACGCGGCACGAGAAACTCCAGAGCTTCAGGGGGACATCCTGCTCGATCCCATCGTGGGGATGCCGCGGCTGGTCGTGTTCGGCGGCGGACATGTGGGAGCACGCGTCGCGCAGGCGGCGTCGTTCGCGGGATGGCGCGTGACGGTGGTGGATGACCGCGCCGATTTCGCCGACGCAACCCGGCATCCGACTGCCGAGCGCACGCTCGTGTGCAGCTACCACGATCTCCCGCCGGCGCTCGGAATCGATGAGAGCACCTACGTCGTGGTGGCGACGAGGGGTCATCAGCACGACGCGGTCGTGGTCGATCAGATCGCGCGCACGGACTGGAAGTACCTCGGCATGCTCGGCAGCCGCCGAAAGGTGGCGCTCACGTGGCGGATGCTCGAGGAGGCCGGCGTGCCGCGCGCGCGCCTGGAGCGCGTCCACGCGCCCGTTGGTCTTTCGATCGGCGCCGACACACCGGAGGAGATCGCGATCAGCGTGGTGGCGGAGATGATCGCGGTGCGAAGGGGCGGGACAGTGAGACACGTGCCGAGAGTGGGGTGAGTGACAATGCCCAGCGGGGCGAGAGGTGAGGGGCGAGGGGCGAGAGCTTCCGTAAGGTCTCTCACCCCTCACCCCTCGTCCCTCTCATCGTTCTCACTCACTCCACTCTCGTTACTCTCGTCACGGCGAACGTGGCTTGCTCGACGCACGCTTTCGACCACCTCTGCCAGCGCCGTGAGCTCGAACGGCTTGAGAAGCACCGGCCGGCGCGTGCGGGCAATGAACTCGGCGACGTCGGGTGACGTCATTTCGCCGGTGATGAAGATCAGGCGCTCCACCAGATCGGGTCGCTGTGCGATGAGGGTATCGTGCACTTCGAAGCCCGACATCTCCGGCATCCGGATGTCGCATACCACCACGTTGTAGCATTCACTGTCCGTCGAGCGGAGCAGCGCGTCGAGTCCGTCGCGTCCGTTGCCGGCCTCGTCGATGATCCACCCCCGGCGCCTGAAGAAGCGCGACAGCGCGGCGCGAATGCTGGCCTCGTCGTCGACGATCAGCACGCGAGGTGGTGGCGCGCTGCTTCCGCCGGATCTCTCGCCACTGTGTGTGTCGCCACCGGCGTGATCGCCGCTGTTCATCTCGTCGCGCTGTACGGGCGTGGGGAAGACTGCGGGAAGACACGACAGGGCATCCTCGCGCGAGCTGTCCGGAGTCGCTCCGGTGCCGGTGTCGGGCGACAAAAAGGGGCGGTGCGCCACATCTGTCAAGGAATGACGGGCCGCTGACGCGCGCCGATATGAAAACGGCCCTCGTACAGAGGGCCAAGTGAGGAATCCCGCGTATGTACGGAGGTGCGCCGGCGTCGCCGCACCGCCGGCTGGTGCCGTCGCTACATGCCGCGCAACAATCGTACGCTGCCGTTCACCGTCTCGAGGGAGATGGTGCGCCCACCGCGACCGATCGAGCCGCGGAGCTCCTTGGGACTGATCGTGCCGCTGGTGGTGATGGGGAAGTCGGTCGTCACCCGACCGTTCACCGTCTCCGCATCGAGCATGGCGTCGAACGAGTCGGGCATGTAGGCCGTGATGGACCCGTTCACCGTCTCGAGCTGGATGTCCCCATCGCCCGTGAGCGAGTCCATGCGTGCCACGATGCTTCCGTTCACGGTCTGTGCCTGAATCGGGCCGCGGGACGTGGCTGCTTCGATGCCACCGTTCACCGTCTGCACCTCGACTTCATCGTCCGCGCCGCGAACGGCGATCGCGCCGTTGATGGTGCTGGCGTTGACCTTCACGCCACTGGGGACGCGAACCGTAAAGTCGACGCGGACGCTGCTGCGCTTGAGGAATGGCAGCTTCTCCCACCACGACCTGCTGGACGAATAGCCTTCCTCGCCGCAGCGGCCGTGAGAGCCCCACAGCGCGCAGACGTATACGTCGTCTCCTTCCTGCGAGACCTTGAAGCGAACCTCGCGGGGCTTACCGCCGCGCCAGTGCTTCGTGGCGAGCACCTCGACCATGGAGCCGCTGGTGCTGTCGATGTGAACGGGCCCGTTGGTGTTACGGATGTGTATCCAGTTTCCCGCCGGCACCTCGCCGCGCCAGGAGAACTCCTCGCCATCGTAGCCGTCGGAGCCGTCGCCGCGGCCGTAGATGGCGATGAGCACGCAGGCCGTCAGGCCGGCCAACACGAATGGGCGGATCATCATCTGCGTGTCTCCTGTCTCGCCGGAATGGCTACCCTACGGTAGCGGCGTCAGGACAGTTTCCGCAATTCGATGCTGCCGTTGACGGTGGACAGCTCCACCCGCCGTCCCCCCTTACCGATGGTGCCCCGGAGGCGGCGAGGGTTCATTCGGCCGGTCACGGTGACCGGGAAGTCGAGGCGGACGCTGCCGTTCACGGTGGACATCTCCACCTCCGCCTCGAAGTTCTCCGGGAGCTCCACGATGATCGAGCCGTTCACGGTGGAGTAGTTGAGGCGCTCGTTCCCCTCCAGCGCGTCCATCCGGACGCGGATCGAGCCGTTCACGGTCGAGGCATTCACCGGACCGCGCAGCGTTGCCGCTTCGACCCGGCCGTTCACCGTCCGGGCCTCGACCTGGTCGGTCGCGCCGCGCACGTCGACAGCCCCGTTCACCGTGGCCACCTCCACCTTCACGCCGCGTGGGAGCGAGATCGTGAACTCCACCGAGGTATCGTTGCGGTCGTTGCGGTCGCCGTGCCCGCGCGGGCGCTGCGGGCCATCGACCTCGCAGGTCGTCTCCTCGTCCCAGAGCGCGCAGATGACGACGCTGTTCCCATCGCGGATCGTCTCGAAGCGCACCCGCTCCGGATCGCCGCGGCGCCAGCGCTTCACGCCGCGCACGCGCGTGACGTTGCCGTCGCTGGGCTCGACGCTGATCTCCCCGTTCAGGTTGTGCACGCGAATCCAGCTTCCCTGCGGAATCTGCCCCTCCCAGCTGAAGTCCGTGGACCCCTGGCGCTCCTGCGCCGTGGCCAGGGAGGGTGCAGCGGCGAGAAGACAGATCACGGCGAGGGTGCGGTGCATGGCAATCACTCCTGGTTACCGCGGCGGGTGCCGCGCTCGATGTCGATGCTGCCGCTGAACGAATGCGCGCTGATGCGGGCGCCACCATTGCCGATCCTGAACCGGAACTGCCGGCGCCGACCGGTCTCGCCCGGCTCGAGCGTCATCGGGAAGTCGCTGTCGATCGAGCCGCTGAACGTCTCCACGTTCACGGTGGCGTTCACCTCGCCGAGCAGCAGCAGGCGCACGGTTCCGGAATGGGAGCCGAGCTCGTACCGGCCCGCCGGGTCGATCGTGCCCTCGAACTCCACCTCGCCACTCACCGTGGCCGCCCGCACCCAGCGAGACTGCACGTTCGCCAGTGTGATCTCGCCGCTCACGGTTTCGACGTCCACCTCGCCGTTCACGTTGTCGATCATGAGACCGCCGCTCACCGCGCTGCCGCGCACGTTCCCACGCACGCGCGCGATGCTCACCTCGCCCGACACGCTCTCGAACTCGGCGCGCGTGGCGGCGTCGGCAATGTCGATGTCTCCGCTCACCGTATGCGCCTCGACCTCGCCATTCACGCCGGTGGCCGAGATCTCACCGGAGACGCTGCGCATGATCACGCGCGTGCCGGTGGGGACGGTCACCTCGTAGCGCGTGTCACCGGTGCGGCCGCGCTCGGAGCGCACCTCGAGCACCACTCGGGAGCGGGAGGCATCGAACCGCAGCAGTCCGCGCTCGCTCACGGCGTTCACCCGCACGCGGTCGCCGCTGGCACCCGTGACCTCGATCTCGCCCGCAACCAGCGAGAGCTCCACGGTGCCGCCCCGATCGATGGTCACGGTGGTGTCGATGCGCGACCGGTATTCGTCGTCGCGATCCCTGTCCCTGTCTCTATCCTCTTGCGCGGCCAGCGGCGACGCCACGAGCAGCATCGCCGCCAGCGCGCGGATCCAGTATGCGTTGGTCATTGCCGTCTCTATCGGTTAACTGCGACTCGGCAGCAGGGCTACCGTCCGCAGGAGCTCGACCTTCTTGGCGAGCGCGTTGTCCAGCTGCTCGTTCAGGAACCGGCTGGCCGGATCGCGGTCCAGCGCGGCGCGGCTCTGCGCGATGGCGGCGTCGATGAGGCGCAGGTTCTGCTCGACGATCGCCACCGTCGCCGGATCCATGTCGGAGCGCCGGAGCTCGACTACCGTGCGCAGCCGCGAGATCTCCCGGTCGTACGCGCTGAGCGGCTGCGACGCGGCGGGGCTGCTCACGTTGCGAACGGCGGGTGACGTATCGCCCCCGGCGCGCGGAGCCGGCGTGTCGACGGTTGCCGGCTGCGGCGGAGTGTTCGACGGCTCCGTGATTGGCGGAGGCTCGGCACCCGTGGGATCCGCCGGTCCAGGATCCATCGGTATGCTCGTCGTCTCCAACGACCGCGGCTCCATCATGCCTCTGGTCACGAGATACGTCACGCCCGACGACGCGAACACCAGCACCGCCGCGGCGGCCGCCATCCATGGCGTGCCGAAGCGCCGCACGCCGCGCTCGCTGGCGGCCGGCAGCGTGATCACGGGCGCCTCGATGCGGGCCGAGATATCTGCCCACAGATCGCGCGACGGAGCGAGATCAGGGAGCGAGCGAGCCTGCGCCGAGATCCGCCGCAGGTCGGCGACCAGTGCCGTGCACCGCGCGCAGGAGGTCACGTGCGCCTCCGCGTCGGTGTGCATCCGCTCATCCAGCGCCCCTTCCAGATAGTCGGGAAGGAGCTCATCGATTGCCTGGCAGGTCAGGATGGTGTCGCTCATCTCTCGAGTGCCTCCCTCAGGAGCATCCGGGCGCGGTGGAGCTGCGCCTTGCTGCCGCCCGCGGTCACGCCGAGCATCTCGGCGATCTCTTCGTGCTTGTAGCCTTCAACATCGTGGAGGACGAACACCCGCCTCGCCCCCTTCGGCAGCGTCGCGATCGCGGCTTCGAGGTCCATCCTCTCGCCATGTCGCGGCGACGTACCGATACCGTTCAGGATCTCTCCTTCATCATCGTCCTTCGTACGTGAGCGCTCGCGTCCCTCTACCTTGCGAGCGTTGAGCACCACGTTCACCGCCAACCGGTGCAGCCAGGTGGAGAAGGCGCTTTCGCCGCGGAACAGCGGCAGCTTCTCCCACACCCGCACGAACACGTCCTGCGTCAGCTCCTCAGCCTGCGAGCGGTTGCCGCACATTCTCGCGCAAACGGAGAACACGCGGTTCACGTGCGTGCGGTACACCCGCTCGAAGGCTCTCCGATCGCCCGCGGCGGCCAGTGCCACGTCGGCAGTCGTCTCGTCAGGTTTCGTGTTCTCCACGTCCTTGGCCGCCGCAGCCAGCATGCGATCGTCGGGTCCTCTCGGTTGCATGAGATCAGATAACTGGTTGCACCGAAAGGTTTGAACCGCGGGTCACGGGTCTGACGGACGTGGGACGCGGGACGAGCGGGTGCCCGCCCAAGGCGGGCGAGTCGGGACGCGGACAAGCGCTGGCAGATCCCGGATGTGCTCGATCAGGTGGCTGGGGCGGGCCTTCTCCAGCGTCTCCCGGGAAAATGGGCCCCAGAGGGCGGCTACGGTGATGACGCCCGCGGCGTTGCCGGCGACGATGTCGTGGGGCGAGTCGCCGACGAAGTAGGCATCGTCGGGTGGGTAATCGAGCGCTCGCAGCGCCATGTGCACCGGCTCGGGATCGGGTTTGTGCCGCGCGCAGATGTCCGCCGAGATCACCACGTCCAGGAGATCGGCCAACCGGCTGAAGGTGAGGGCTCGGTGCGCCATGTCGCCCATCTTGCTCGTCACGAGCGCGGTCGGGTGCCCGAGGCCGTGCAACAGCGCCAGCGTGTCGCGCACCCCATCGAACTCACGCAGCAGCGCATCGTGGTGCTCGCGCTGGTACGCACGATAGGTAGCCGCGATGTCGAGCGCCAGTTGCGGATCATCCGGAACGAGGGAGCCTATCTGGGTGGCGAGCGGCGTACCGATCCCCGCGATCCACGACTCATCTGGTGGCGCCTCGCCCAGGTGGGTGCGGAAAGCGTGGCGGAAGGATGTGAGAATGAGGTCGACAGAATCGACGAGCGTGCCGTCGAGATCGAAGAGGAGCGCAGCGGCACTCCGGCCTTCGCGGCTCGCTCGATGAGCCGGCTCGGGTAAAGTCTCTCCGTCGGGGAGGGTCATTTCAGCGAAGCTAATGGCGCGGCGACGGTCCGCACAGCGGGAAGCGTCGTTGCCCCCCGCCCCAAGCGCGAAACCTCCGCGCCTCATTGCGCAGACCGCAGCCTCGAGCGGGGGTCATCATCCACCAAAGCGCAGCAGCAGCACAGAGTCGACGCGGAGACGCTGCTGCTCGTGTTCGCAACGTCTGCCGTGGAGCGAGCCAAACGCTTCCATGGCGACCAGCCACGCTTCGTCAGGCAGATCGGACGCGACCAGATCGGCCAGCACGCGCTCGACCCCGATGCCATAGGCGCCTGTGACCGCGGCTCGTGCAGCTGAAGCAAGGGCAGCGAGCCGGTGCCGGCGGTGCGTCGGGGCACGCGCGGTGATCGACGCGATCCGCCGGATCGCCCGGCGACGCGCGGCTGCCGCCATCGAGATCGAGTCGCCGGCGGCGTGCCGTGCTCTCCACGAGTCCTGCCAGCGATCCAGATTCTCGAGCGCCGAAGCGACCAGACTCTCGTCGAGCGGGACCTCATCGCCCGTTGCGAGAGACAGGGCTTCGAGCACTACGCGTGGCTCGGGCGTCGGTGCCACATCGCCGAGCGCGGCCACGAGCAGGGAACGCTCGCCGTCGCGCAGCAGGGCGATGATTCCGGACCGCTCCGCGCGGACGGCAGCCACCGCGCACGGGCCAGCGTCCGTCGTATATATAGATTGTCTATGTATGTCGACGGTGGCCGGGTCATCGGGCGAGCGCCAGGATGCCAGCTTCTGCCGAATACGCTCCTCCAGCTGCGCCTCGCCGAGTGCCGGCAATTCGGGGACGAGCGACAGGGCAGGCAGAATCGATCCCGCCACGCCGAGGGTGCGGCCGGCGACGCGAAGCTTGTCGCGCAGCAGCAGCTCGATGCGGAGCAGCGATTCGGCAGCCGCCGGCGGCCGCAGCGCGTACACGCGCGTCGTGGTATGGGACGCGCCGAGTCGCGCCGACCGGCCCACGCGCTGTTCGAGGCGAGCTGGTGACCAGGGAAGGTCGAGGTGCACGACCACGCTCGCATCGTGAAGGTTGAGCCCCTCGCTGAGGAGGTCGGTGGTGAGCAGAAGGTCGATGCGATGAGCATCACCTGGTGGTGACATGCCGCTGGCGGTCGGCGCGAAGCGCTCGAGCGTGACGCGGCGCGAGAGCGTACCACCGGCCACGAGACCACCACGCGGGCCGAGCGCGGCCACGGCGCCATCGCCTCGCAGTCGGCGATAGAGTGCGGCCACCGATTCGCCGTAGTGCGCGAAGGCGACGATCTTCTCACCGGGATGCCTGCGACGCAGCGCGCGAAGCTGCTCGGCGCGCGATGCATCGGCGCGGTCGCTCGACTCGACGGCGCGCAGCAGTGCCCGTGATGCCGACTGCCCGGCGTTCACCCACGGGAGCAGATGGTCTGCCTCGGCGCTCGCCGACGAGAGCAGCTCCGGAAAGGCGAGCTGGAGGGCATCCTCGGAGTACGACCAGGCGGCCAGCTCGGCGCGCGACGGATATCGCCCGGCCTCCAACGACGCCACGAGCGCGGCGCCGCGTGCCAGGCGCCGGCGCAGCGCGGCGGCGAGCGCCGCGCGACTGGAGGCCCACTGCCTGACGAGTGACAGGGTGAGCAGCGCGCCGCCATCACCGCCATCGGATGGAGGCACCGGTGGTGGAAGGGCGACGATCCGCTCGAGGAGTGCTTCGTCATCGTCGACGACGAGCCACTCGGGCGGCGAGATGGCTGGGAGCCTCGCGGTATCCGCCACATCGCCACGCCCACGGCGGACGACGCACCGCGCCAGCTCGTTCTCGTCCATCTCGTGAGCACGCTCGCCGAGGAACAGCGCGAGCGCCGCGGCGAGGTCGGTGAGCCGGTTGTGGATCGGCGTCGCCGAGAGGAGTAGCACCCGCGCGCTCGCCGTCAGCGCGGCGAGCGTGTGATATCGGCGCGTGGTCGGTGTGCGCGCGTGATGCGCCTCGTCGAGCACCACGAGGTCGAAGGCTCCCGCCGGTACCCGACCTCGACTGAGCGCCGTGTAGGTGACGATCGCTGCGCTGCCGCCCGTGGCCCGCAGCGCATCGCGCCACATCGCGCACAGGGCCGACGGCGCCACGACGAGCGCTCGATCGGCCTCTCGGACGAAGGCCGCAGCGACGAAGGTCTTGCCGAGGCCGACCTCATCGGCCAGCAGGGCCCCGCCATGCTCCTGCATGAGAGCGCGCACGCGGCCGATCGCGTCGCGCTGGTGCGGTCGCAGGGTGACGTCGCCGATCGCCGTGGGCGCCGGCGCATCTCCGAGATAGCCGGCCGCCACGCGCGCGCGGAGCGCCGTCGCGCGCATCGGTATCAGCGCGCGCACCATCCGAGGAGCGCCGACACGTCGACGGGGCGAAGGCGATAGGCCTTGATCGTGGCAGCGAGCAGCTCGCCGTCGCTCGGGACCGCACCTTCGGTCGCTTGGCGAGCCAGCGGCGACAGGAGATGCCGCGCGAGCTCCCAGTCGCGAGGGAGCGGCAGGAGGGCCATCGTCCAGGCCAGATAGCGCCGGTAGCCGCCTCGCGCCGGCTCGGCGATGAGCGAGAGCCATGCCGCCGAGAGCGGCGAGTTGAGCACGGCCGCCAAGGCGAAGGCGTCCTCACTCGTCAGGCACGGAACGACGTAGCAGCTGTTGATCGGCACCGTTGGGTCGCCCGCCGGTAAGATGAGCGCTCGCGGAGCGCGACCGAAGTCGGCCCACACCACGCGGGGGTGCTCGCTCGCCGCCGCCGCCGTGCGGAAGAGCGACCACCACCGCTGCCCGCGCGCGCCATCCGTGCGCGCCTGCAGGCGACGTCGCCATGGAGCGAGCCAGTGTGCGGCGCCCGGAGGAAGCCGATCGAGTGGAACGGGCGAGCCACTGCCGGTGTGCGTCCAGAGCAGGCGCTCAGTCGTGGGCTCGGCCGACCAGCGACGAACCGCCTCGCCTCGGAGGAGCGGCCGCAGCAGGGAGCGCTCGATGGCGCCCGAGCGGCCCTCCCGGGCCACGCTCGCCACCTCGGCACGGTCGCTGCCATTGACGCGCACCGCGAAGGCGTCGTTGCACCCGCACTTCACACCGAGCAAGGGTCGCCCGAGATGCGTGGACGCCAGCGGGATGCCCGCCGCGCGCAAGCGGTCGAACGCGTCACGCACCGGCGATGGGGCCACGATCCACGGACTCGCCGGATCGGTGTCGAGCGCAAGCCGCTCCGCGGGAATCGTCCAGCGAAGGGATGTCGAGCTCCGATGCAATGCCGCCGCGACCGGGCGCGCGGGCGTCGCCCGGCTGGCCTGTTCCCGCCGAGGCGCACCGCGCTCGGCCACCAGGACCATGGGATAGACAGCGGCGTCGAAGGCGGCCGGCGATTCCGACCAATCGTCGAGCGCGAGCACCTGCGCGTGCTCGCGCACGAATCGACGCACGCCGCCGCCGGCCAGCGAGCGCCAGAGCTTGGCCGGCAGCAGGAGGCCGAGCGTTCCTCCTTCGCGTAGCAAACAGAGCGATCGCTCGACGAAGAAGGCGGAGAGGTCGACCTGTGCCGCGAACCCGTGTCCGGAACGAGCGCCCGACACACCATTCTCCCAGGCCGCATGCCGGAACACGGCATATCGTTGTCGAAGCGCCGCGCGAGCGAGCGGCGGGATCCGATGCAGCCGCACCCACGGTGGATTGCCGAGCACGAGGTCGAAGCCCCCACGAGATGCGACGTCGGGGAAGTGCGTCTCGAACGAGA
>DATFFQ010000044.1:0-6295 GCA_035249955.1 Gemmatimonadaceae bacterium | reverse complement strand
GATCGACGACGCCGAGCTTCGCGCGCAGATCGCGCGCGCCGAGGCCGAGCGCGATCTCGCCCGTCAGGCGCTGACGCGCACCAAGCAGCTGCTCGAGCAGAACGCGTCGACGACGCAGGAGCTGGAGCGGGCCGACGCGGCCGCGCGGAGCACGCAGGCGCAGCTCGATCTGCTGACGCTGCGGCTCGCGCGGAGCACCGTGCGCGCGCCCTTCGCGGGCGTCGTTGGCCGACGGATGGTGAGCCTGGGCGACTTCGTGAACAGCTCCACCCGTCTCTCGATCCTGCAGACCTTCGATCCCCAGCGCGCGGTATTCCAGGTTCCCGAGCGCTACGCCGATCGACTCGGTCTGAAGCAGCAGGTGGGCTTCCGCGTCGCGGCGCTTCCCGGGCGCGAGTTCATCGGCGTGGTGGACTTCGTGGATCCCGTGGTGCAGCTCCCGGCCCGAACGATCACGGTGAAGGCGCGCGTGGACAACCCGCGGCGCGAGCTTCAGGCGGGGATGTTCATCGAGGCCCGCCTGGCGACCGCCACGCGCCCCGAAGCGGTCGTGATTCCGGAAGACGCGGTCCTTTCGCTCCAGGACTCGCGCGCGGTCTGGGTCGTGACCGACAACAAGGCGGTGCGACGCGAGGTGACGCTGGGCGTGCGAACGCCGGGGTTCGTCGAGGTGACCACCGGCGTGAGCGCCGGCGAGCAGGTTGTGGTCGGTGGGGCGGAGCGACTGTTCCCGAACGCGGACGTGGTGCCGAAGGTTGTCGAGCGCGGGAAGCCGGTGGCGGGGCCGTCGTCCTAGGGAGCAGGGAGGAGGGAGTCGGGAGTCGAAAACCGAGAGCGCGCCGTGAGGCGCGCTCTTACTTCTTCGCCCGGCTCCAAGCGATTGAAGTTCCGGGCGGCGGGCGCGTTCTTTCGCAGCTGAGCGCCACCGTGGACGCTGCTTCGAAGGAATGACCACCCGCCAGGAGCAACCGTGCTCTCACGCCGCGCCGCGCTCGCTCTCCTCGTCGCCATTCCTTTCACCGCCGAGGCGCAGCGGACGTCAACCGCGCTCTGCGGTGAGACGTCGCCCGCGGCGTCGCGCGCGGCGTCGCGCGCGGCGTCGCCCGTTCCGATCCGGGTGCCGATCGTGCTGGTGAACAATCACGTGCACGTCGAGGTGTGCGCCGCCGGACGCACGCTGAACTTCATCCTCGACACCGGCGCCGGCGCATCCTTCTTCGACCTCGGCGTCGCCAACGAGCTCGGGATCGCTCGGCGCGGTGCCTTTCGCGGTAGTGGCGCCGGTGCGGGCACGGTCGAAGGCGCGCGGTTGGACACGATGCGGGTGCACGTGGGAGAGACGTCACTGCTCGTGCGGGCGGCGCTCGATTTCGCCGGCGTTTCCCTGGGCGAGGGAGCTCCCGTCCAGGGCATACTGGGGCACGATTTCATCGCGCGCTGGGTGGTGGCAATCGACTACGATGCCGGTGAGCTGATCCTGTACGATCCGGAGACGTTCAGCTATTCCGGAGCCGGAGCGATCATCCCGATCGACTCGTTCGACCGCAACCATCCGCACGTTCGAGCGGAGATCGTCGTGGGCGGCAAGACCATCGACATGAAGGCGATCGTGGACGTGGGAGCGTCGACCGCGCTGGCGCTGACGAAGCCGTTCGTCGACAAGCACCAGCTGCGCACGCGAGTGTCGCCGACGATCCGGACCAGCATCGGCGGCGGGGTCGGCGGGCCGGTGATCGCTGACGTCGGACGCGTCGATGCCCTCCGCGTCGGGCGCTACTCCTTCAACAGGCCGGTGACGCAGCTGTTCGGCGACTCGGCGGGTGTCTTCTCGGGGAATCTCTGGGACGCCAACATCGGTGGCGAGGTGTTGCGACGCTTCAGGGTGTACTTCGACTACGGGCGCCGGCAGATGATCCTCGAGCCGGGGCGCGAGCTGACGCGGCCATTCGAGGGGGACATGAGCGGCCTGCGGATACGCGCCCAGCGGCGACTCGATTCGCTCGTCGTCGCGCACGTCATGCCAGGCACCCCCGCCGACGAGGCCGGGATCAGATCCGGAGACGTCGTCGTGGCGGTGGACGGCAAACCGGTCACGTCGAGCACGCTGCGGGAGCTGCGACCGCGGCTGCGGCGCCTGGGGGAGAGCGTGTCGCTGTCGATCCTGAGAGGCACCGAGCGCGCCGAGGCTCGACTTGCCACCAGGCGGCTGATCTAGCCGCGCCGCGCGGTCGCCGAATCGGCGAAGTGAGAACAGGATGGACACCGGCGCGTATCGCTCTCGAGAGCAGTCGCGTCCTACCACCTTCCTCCGCTCCACGATGCCCACGGCGGCCGAGCGGTCGAGTGGCAGCGCTTCCAGGGGAGGCGTATGATATCGCATGCGCTCCACCCGCGACCCGGTGTCGCTCGCGCTCGATTCCGTCATCGCTCGCTTCGGCAGCATGGTACGAGCGGTGGGGCGGCAACACAGACTGTCGGACGCGGATCTGGACGAGGTGATGCAGGAGGTCAGGATTCGCCTCTGGCGCGCGCACGGCGAGGGCGATCAGATCTCGGCGGTCCCGACGTCTTACGTGTACAAGACCGCGATGACGGCGGCGATGGATCTGTTGCGCCGGCGTAGCGCGTTTCAGGCGAGTGACACACTTGCCCTCGACGACGACCTCGACGTGGAGAGCACGGCGGCGGGTCCGGAGGAGGAGCTGAGCGCGTCCGATCTCGCCGCCGAAGTCGGGCGCGCGCTCGACACGATCCCCGCATCGCGTCGACCGGTGGTGCGCATGCACCTGGCCGGCTACTCGCGGGAGGAGATCGCGTCGATGCTGCGGTGGTCCGAGCCGAAGACACGCAACCTGCTCTATCGCGGCCTCGCCGATCTGCGCGAGCGGCTGAGCGAGCGGGGCGTGCGATGGGAGGGAAGCGGAAAGTGAATGCCGACGACCGCCTGAACGAGCTCTACGCTCGCGCGCTGGCCGAAGACGTGGCGACGGGCACCAAGGGCGCCCACGCGACGCCGGAGCAGCTGCTCGCGCTGGTACGCGGCGAAGGGCGCGAGGGGCAGCGCCTCGAGCTGCTGGATCACGTGATGTCGTGCGAGGGGTGCCTCCGACGCTTCGAGCTGTTGCGCTCGATCGACGTGGCCGGGGTGAAGACGGAGCCGAAGCGCTCGTGGCGCATCCTGCCGCTCGCGCTCGCGGCATCCGTCGCGCTGATGCTCGGCGCGGCCGTCGCGCAGCGCATGGGCGTGTTCTCCTCCCCCGACATCATGCGCGGGTCGCGCGACGCCGTCACCCTCCTGGCGCCCGCGACCGCGCACGATCCGGCGCAGCCACTCGTCTTCGCGTGGCGCCCCGTCGCCGGCGCGGAGCGCTACGAGCTCGAGATCTTCGACTCGACGGATTCCCTCATCTTCACGGCGACCACGAGCGACACCTCCGCCGCTCCCACCACCCTCCGCCTCGAGCCGGGCGCCGAATATCGGTGGCTGGTGCGCGCGATCACGCCGGCCGGTCCGCTCACCTCCGCGCTGCGCCTCCTTCACCTGCGGCGCTGAGCCGCGCCACCGCCGAGCGACGGCGGTGAGAAGGATTCGTGCTTCCTCGCGTATGGCTGATGAACGCCACCGCGCACCACGGAGAGAGCACGATGTCACTGGTCAAGATCGCGATCGTCATCGCGGCGTCCGTCGCCCTGCTGCCCAGCGGGGCCGCGGCCCAGGGAGGCTGGCGCCAATGGGATGTCTACCTACGCGACGGCACGCACGTCGTGGCCAATCCGCTGGGCGCGCCTGACAGCGCTCGCATCTCGACGTCCATGGGAGGCGACGCCATCGATCGCGACCTGATCGACTACATCGCCGCTCGGACCGCGAAGCTCGCCGAGCCGCTGCGACGCATCGCGCTGCCGCCGGCGCCCACGACGCGCTGCCGCCGCGATGCGGTGGTGCGGTTGGACGGCCGGCGGAGCTACGGACGCGTCACGTTCACCGGCATCCGCTTCTCGGAAGGCACGATCGTGCAGAACGGCGTCGAGATGGATCTCACCGAAGTCGCCTACATACAGTTCGCGAGGGTACAATGAAGCGCTCCATCATGATCCCAATCGGCCTACCGGTGCTCGCCGTCGTCATGGCGGTGGCCGGAGCCGACTCGAAGGACATCCTTCCCACGGCGCCCGGGTCGGGCTCGGAATACCGCGGCACGCTCACCTTCGCCCGCGACGGCTCGGGCGATCCCTTCAGTCCGCAACTGGTGGTGGATTACGATCTGACCACCCAGAAGCTGGCGGTGCGCTTCAATGGCTTCGATGCGCAGCGTACGGCCACGGGGGAGAGCGCCTTCCTGCAGCGCCTCACCGGCGGGTACATCGCGGACTACGGCGTGGTCGCCGCCGACGCGCGCGGTGTGCCGAGCGCGCCCGTGTTCGTGTGCCGGAGCTACAGCTTCAGCAGCAATCGCATCTGCCACACGCCGAAGCTCTCGCCTGACGGAAAGCTGCTCGCATTCGGCGCCGCGGGAGGAGGCGGCAGTGTCTGCAAGAACAACTACGACATGTTCTGGGCCGACTACGTGATCGTCAGCCGGCGAAGCGGTGGGGAAGTTCGGCGCTTCGAGGGCTATTACCACCCCGAGTGGCTCCCCGATGGCCGGCTCGTGCTGATGGGATCGGCCTGCCGCAACGCGGGCGTGTGGGTCGCCGACGCGTCGCTGCGCACGCTGACGCGCGTCGACGGCGGTCAGATCGCCACGCCCGCCGCAATGCCGGCGGCGAATCCGGACGGGAAGCGCATCGCCATCGTGTGGAACAACCAGCTTTGGCAGCTCACGCTCGATGGCGCGCACGAGCTCACGCAGCTCACGCAGCTCGAGAAGGCGGTGTCGGCCGCGGCGTGGTCTCCCGACGGGCGCGCGCTCGCGGCGGTGATGTTCGATGTCTCCATGCCGGTGCGAGCGCTCGTGCTCTTCCGACCGGGCGACGACGCGTCAGTCGAGGTGCGGCAGCTCGGTCTCTATCCCTTCGGCCCGATCAGCTGGCACTGATCACGGGCCGAGGCGTCGACGCGCGCGCCGCACCCCTGCCGAGGCGGCGACGAGCACCAGGAGCGCCACGGCGCCGGCGGCCCACCAGGGGCGTCCAGCCGGGTGCCGCAACGGGATCGTGACGAAGGGATCACCGACGACGGTGAAGGCCGCCCACTCGCGGGGCGGCCTTCCGCGTCGCATCGCGTCGAGCTTGGCCTCGCGCAGCGCCTCGGAGAGTGGAAGCCCACGCGCGAGCGCGTCGTAGAATCGCTCCACGATGCGCGTCGTCGTCTGGTCGGCGATCTGCCACTGCGTGGCGACGACGGAGCGCGCGCCTGCCTCCAGAAAGGGCGCGGTGAGTCCCTGCACGCCTTCACCGCTGAGCACGACGCCGCCCGCTGTCCGGCAGGCGGAGAGGACCACGAGGTCGGCGTCGAGCTCGAGCGCCGCGAGGTCCCCCGGTCCGACGAAGCCGCTCTCCCCATCTCCCGGAGCCAGCGCCAGAGCGGTGCGCGCCACGCTCTGCTCATCCACCAGCGCATGAGTGGCGAAGTGGATCACCTGGAACGAATCGAGTGCCGCCCGCTTGAGGAACGACGCGCTGGCGGCCTCGCGCACCAGCACCGCCGACCGCGGCGCGTAGCGCGCGACGAGCTTCGCTTCTCCGCCCGACGCGCGGAGTCGCGGCAGGCCGCCCGTCGACTCGAAGGCCGACCGGTACGCGTCCGCCGCCGCGCCGGCATCACGCTCGGCCGGGAACGCGGGGTCGCCGAAGGCCAGGAGCCGAACGGGCGCGGCGCGCACGGCGCGGCGGCGCCAGAGCTCGGTGGCCACGGCCGCCGAAGGGGCGATGCCGACCGCGAGCTTCTCGACCACGAATCCATCGCGAAGACGCAGCGCATCCCATGGAATCGCGTGCAGCGCGCCGTCGGGAACGATGACCAGCCGCGTGACACCGTCATCGAGCGCATCGGCGATCGGATCGAGCAACGCGGCGCCGAGCGCGCGCGCCATCCCGCTCGCGTCGCGCCCGGCCTCCAGCAGCGACACGAAGCGCCGGGCGCGCTCGGTCAGCGAATCGGCGTCGAGCGCCACGCTGGTGACTCCGGATCGCCGTACGACGAACACGGTGGTGGGAGCGCCGCTCGTGCCGCCCACGTACTCGAGCAGCGCGGTGCGATCATCCGGAAGCGCGCCGGCGATCTCCGCCGCGGAGACCGGCGCCCCACCCGGACCATGGCCGGTGTCCGCGGCGACGTGCGGCGCGCCGCGCA
>DATFFQ010000043.1:0-5082 GCA_035249955.1 Gemmatimonadaceae bacterium | reverse complement strand
TCGACGAACTGTCCGGGACGTCCCGCTCTCCTGCCGCCACCGAAGATCGCGCCGAACCCTTCACCGCTCGCGACCATCGTGCGCATCCGGTCGAGCGCCGCCTTCGGCATCCCGGTGGTGGCGAGCGAGTCGAGCACCTTGTCGACCTTCCGCGCCTGCTCGATGCTGTCGCGGCGCTGCGCGGGCGACAGCGGCTGGCGCATCGTCCGGCCACGGAAGTCCCAGTAGACGCGGTGCAGTCCCGCCGCGCCGGGTCCCTCGAGCGTCGTCACCGTATCGCCGCGTACATCGCTGATCAGGATCTTCGCCCGCTCGCGCGCCGCGCCACTCGTCAGGCGGTAGGTGATCTCGGCGCCGTACGGAACGCTGGGCGCCTCGAACGCCCTGTGCCCGGCATCCTCTCCCAGCACCGGGGGCTCCCCGAACTGGAACGCCGTCTTCGGTGCGAACAGATGCGCCACCTGCGTGCGCACGCTGTCGCTCATCTGCTCCAGTGGGGCGATGTCGGCGATCCAGATGCTGCGTCCATGCGTGCCGGCGATGAGCTCGCGCTCGCGTGGATGGATCTTGAGGTCGTGCACCGGCACCGTCGGCAAGCCGGTCGTGAAGCGGTGCCACGAGCGTCCACGATCGAGTGACACGTACACGCCCACGTCGCTGCCCACGAACAGCAGATCGCGGTTGTGCGGGTCCTCACGGACGACGTGCAGGAAGTCAGGTCCGCCCTTCGGCAAATCGGCGACGATCGAGCGGAACGTCTTGCCGAAGTCCGTGCTCGCGTACAGGTACGGATCGAGATCGTTGACACGGTGATTGTCGAATGCGACGTAGACGGTCGCCGAGTCGAAGTGCGACGGCTCGATGCGCGCCACGTACGCCGCCGGCGGCAGTCCGGGAAAGCGACCGTTGAGCCGCTCCCAGCTGGCGCCATCGTTCCGCGTGAGCCAAAGGTTGCCGTCATCCGTGCCGGCATAGAGGATGCCCGGCCGCACCGGCGATTCCGCCAGCGCGGTGATGGTGCCGTACGTCTCCGCGCCCGTGGCGTCACGGGTGATGCCACCGGTCGTCGTCATGCTCAGCTTGATCTGGTCCGGCCGGGCTGATGAGAGATCGGGCGAGATGGGAAAGAGCTCCTCGCCGCGGTTGGTCGACTTGAGCACGCGGTTGCCGCCGGCGTACAGCGTGCTCGGCGAGTGCGGCGACAGAAAGAACGGCGTGTTCCAGTTGAACCGCATGTCGAGCGACGCCGAGTCGGCTCGCTGGCGCTCGCGCAGCTGGGTGATACGTCGACGAATGGCCGACGTCTCGGGCGTGGCCGTGTCCCCGCGCACGACGAGGATGGAATCCTCGATCTCGGTGTAGATCGGCCGCCACGACGGCTTCACCAGCGCGACACGCTCGCCGGTACGATAGTCGAAGCGACCGATGTTGCCGCCCTGCGACTCGCTGTAGATGATGTTGGGATCGGTCGGGTCCTGCGCCGTGTAGAAGCCGTCGCCACCACCCACGCGGAACCAGTCGGCGTTGGTGATCGTCTGGCCTTTCTTCCGGCTGGGTCCGCACCAGCTTCCGTTGTCCTGTAGCCCGCCGCAGACGCGGTACGGCACGGACATGTCGTAGCTGATCTCGTAGAACTGGCCCAGCGCCATGATGTTGATGAAGTCGTAGCTCCCTCCGCCGTCCCACGTCTGTCCGATGCCACCGTCGTTGCCGACGATGAAGTGCGTGGGCTCGGACGGATCGAACCACATGGCGTGATGATCGACGTGAAGTCCGACAGTGGCGTTGCGAGCCGTCCGGCCGCCGTCATTCGAGAACTTCACCGGAGTGGACGACCAGAACACGCGCTCGGCATTGCTCGGGTCGACGCGCACCTGTGAGTAATAGAACGGACGCACGTTGTCGCGACTCACGCGGCGCCACGTCTTGCCGGCATCGTCGGAGCGATACAGGCCATTCTTGAGACCACGGTTCGCGGTGTCCGACGCTGGAACACCACGCAGGCTGTCGGCCTCGACCATCGCGTAGATGATGTCGGGGTTGCTCGCGGCGATCGCGATGCCGATGCGCCCCTTCGTCGTCTCGGGGAACCCGCCACCCCTGATCTCGGTCCACGTCGCACCGCCGTCGGTGGTCTTCCACAGCGCACTTCCCGGCCCACCGCTCTTCAGGAAGTAGGGCCCGCGTACCCGCTCCCAGCTCGCGGCGTAGAGCGTGTTGGGGTCCCTGGGATGGATGGCGACATCGACGAATCCGGCTCGTTCGCTGATGAACTTGACGAGCTTCCAGCTCGAGCCGCCGTCGGTCGACTTGTAGAGCCCGCGTTCCCGATTGGGGCCCCAGATGTGCCCCAGTGCCGCGACGTAGACGATGTTCGGATCGGTGGGGTGTACCACGATCCGGCCGATTGCCTGCGTCTCGGTGAGCCCCACGTGCTTCCACGTCATCCCTCCGTCGGTGCTCTTGTAGACGCCGCCGCCCGGCGAGATCGAGTTGCGGGAGTCTTCCTCGCCGGTGCCCGCGTAGATGACGTTGGTGTCGGACGGAGCGATGGCGAGGTCTCCCATGGAGATCACGCGCGCCGAGTCGAACACGGGGCGAAAGGTCGTGCCCGCGTTCGTGGTCTTCCAGATGCCCCCGCTCGCCGCCGCCACGAAGAAGGTGCGCGAAGGCCCGGGCAGCCCCTCGATGTCGGTGATGCGTCCGCTCATGTTCGCCGGTCCGATCGAACGCCAGCGCAGGCTGGCGAGCGTGATCGAATCGGGCTGACGCGTGCCCTGCGCCGCCGAGCCGACGAGGGGGACCACCGACGCGGCGAGGACGAGAACGAGCTGGGCGAGTCGCATGGTGAGTTGGAAGGAGGAGGTGGATGTCGTGGCGCGTGGCGAATCGCCGGTCGCCGGCGCAATTGTACGCCCCACCGAATCGGTCGGCAAACGACGGCAGCCCGCTTCGGCGCGCGACGATGACCGACCCGGCTTGGACGCGGCCACTCACACCGCGCTCGTGCCTTGCGTGTCTCACCCCTGGCCCCTGACCCGTGTGCCCTGTTCTTGCAGTCCGCCCTTGGTTTCCGAAACCACATCCGAAACCAGCATCGCGGAGGGCACAATGGCATTCAGGGAAGGAGGCGGACTGGTCCCGTTTGGCGGCTTCGCGCCGCTGTTCGGACTGCGCCGCGAGATCGACCGGCTGTTCGATGACGCCTGGTCCGGCCGTGGCTCATCGCCATGGGTTCCGGCCGTCGACGTTCGTGAGACGGAGAACGACATCGCGCTCGACGTGGAGCTCCCGGGCATCAAGCCCGAGGAGGTCAATGTCAGCGTGGACCAGGGCGTGCTCACGATCAGTGGTGAGAAGCACGAGGAGCGCAAGGAGGGAGAGGAGGGACGGTATCATACCATTGAGCGCCGCTATGGCTCCTTCACCAGATCGTTCACGCTCCCGCAGGGTGTGAGCGAGGACCAGATCGAGGCGGAGTTCGAAAACGGTGTGCTCACGGTGCGGATCCCCAAGGCCGCACTGCCGCAGCCGCGTCGCATCCAGATCGGTGGACGCGCTGGGCAGACAGGTGGCCGGCAACAGGTATCCACGGGCCGCGGACGAAAGGAGACGGGAACCGAATCGTCCGAGCGGCGTGTCGCGAAGGGGGCCGGCGAGGACGAGTAGCCATCGCCTGAGGCGGGCGAGCTCCGTTGCGCCGCGCCGAAACGGCGCGCCGGGCTCGCCCGCCCGCCCCCACCCCCACGCCCGAACGCGTGCCGCACCTGGTGCGGCGGATACCACTCCCCGTCCGGATCGCTGCTCCCTAGCTTACGAGCGTGGACAGTAGCGAGTCGCACCTGGACGAGGTCGCTGAGCAGCTCAAGGAGGCGATCGGCGACCGCTACGCCCTGGAGCGCGAGCTCGGGCGTGGCGGGATGGCGATCGTGTATCTGGCGCGAGATCTCAAGCACGATCGCGCCGTCGCGCTCAAGATGCTCCGCCCCGAGCTCAGCGCGTTGCTCGGCGCCGAGCGATTCCTGCGCGAGATCAAGACGGTCGCCGGGCTGCAGCACCCGCACATCCTGCCGCTCTACGACTCCGGTGAGGCGTCCGGCACGCTGTACTACGTGATGCCGTTCGTTTCCGGCGAGTCGCTGCGCGACCGGCTGCGGAAGCAGCGGCAGCTCCCCATCAAGGACGCGCTGCGGGTCACGCGCGAGGTGGCCGACGCGCTGCACTACGCCCATTCCAAGGACATCGTCCACCGCGACATCAAGCCGGAGAACATCCTGCTGTCCGGCTCGCACGCCGTCGTCACCGACTTCGGGATCGCGCGCGCCATCCACGTATCCGGCGGTGAGCAGTGGGAGACGCTCACCGAGAGCGGGGTCGCGCTGGGCACCCCGGCGTACATGAGCCCCGAGCAGACCGCCGGTGAGCGCGAGCTCGATGCGCGCTCCGACATCTACTCGTTAGGCTGCGTGCTCTACGAGATGTTGACGGGCGATCCGCCCTTCGCCGGGCCCGACGGCCAGGTGATGCTCGCGCGGCGCTTCAGCGACCCGCCGCCGAGCGCCCGCCTGCTGCGCGCCGACACGCCGGAGAGCGTCGACCAGGCGCTCGCGATCGCGTTGGCCCGGGAGCCGACCGATCGCTTCGGCAACTCGCTCGACTTCGTGGACGCGATCTGGGGCGAGCGGGAGTACGTGCAGCACGTCACCGGCCGGCAGCGCCAGCGGGGCCAGCGCACGCGGAAGCGCAGCCGGCTGGTGATGGGCTCGGCGGCCTCGTTAGGCGCCATCGCCATCGCGGCGCTCGTCATCGTGCTCGCGAGCGGCTCGGGCGGTATCCGCGCGCTGCGCAACTCGCTCTTCCCGGCCGGGGCGGCCACCGGAAACACCACCGAGGCGTCCAAGTCCCCTCCGGCCGCCGAGCCCCCGGTCACCCCACCACCGGTCTCCGAGCCGGCGCCCACGCAAACCGCCATCGCGCCGGCGCCCACGGAGACCACGCGACCGTCCGCGACCGAGCGGCCAGCCACCGAGCGCCGGCCCACCACCGCGCCCCGTCGCGCCGTCGAACCGCCCGCAGCGGACG
>DATFFQ010000042.1:0-6876 GCA_035249955.1 Gemmatimonadaceae bacterium | reverse complement strand
ACTCCTCTCGCAGCAGTGTCTCGTGCAGACGCGCCTGCTGCAGCGCGCCGGCGCGATCGCCGGCCGCGGCGAGCGACGCGATCAACCGTCGAGCAACGCTCGAGTCGGCGAGGTCGTGCGCGGCACGGCGGCGCCACAGCTCGACGGCACCGCGAAGATCGCCGCGCGCGGTGCGCTCGTCGGCGAGTGTCTCGAGCGCGGACGCGAACGCGCGAGCGAGTCGCTCGCGCTCGACCTCGGTCCAGCGCTCGAACTCGCTCGCGCCGGACACGAAGACGCCATCGAGAAAGGGACCGGTGTACAGCCATACCGCTCGCGCCAGGTCGCCACGGTCCAGCGCCTCGCGAAACTCGCCGACGTCCGTCTCGACCATCGAGGCGTCGAGGCGTACGTCATCGCCCACCGTGACGATGGCCTCCTCGCCGAGCGCGCGGCGCAGCTCGTACAGGGCCACGGAGAGCAGGTGACGCGCTTCGGCGGTGTCGCTCTCCGGCCACAGTGTCGCGATGATCCGGTCGCGGCTCACGGCGCCGGTCGGAGCCGCGGCCAGCAGCGCGAGGAGGGCCAGCCGCCTCCGCTGGGTGGCGCGGCCACTGATGGGTCCCTCGTCGCTCTCGAGGGAGATCCCCCCGAAGAGCTTGAGCCTGATCATCGTGCGCGAGTTGAGACCTGGTTGACGCGGGGTGGAGAACCGGTGGAGGCCCGAGGGCTAACTTAGCCCCGCGTTGGCCGCCTGCAATTCCTGCCAGGGGGAGGATTATTGGAGGACATCATGAGCGAGCACGAGCAGATCGTTGGGATCATCTCCGCCAAGAATCGAACGCCGCTGGAGCTCGACCCACGGTGCACGGCGCTCCTGGTGGTCGACATGCAGCGCTATTTCACACAACCGTCGTTCCCCTTTACCGACGTGTTCGAGAAGCTCTCTCCAGGGTCCGCGGCCGGCTATTTGACCCGCGTGCGCCAGACGGTGATTCCCAGCATCCAGAGGCTGCTCAATTCCTTTCGGGCAGCAGGATCGCCCGTCGTATTCACGGCCGTCGGCACAGAGACGGGAGACGGGCGCGAGCTGCCCTGCTGGCTCAGATCGTTCGATGAGCTCGGGATGGCGATTCTGGGGAAACGCGTCTGGCCTGCAGTCGACGACCCGAGCTGGGCAATCGACGATGCACTGACGCCACTCCCCGGTGAGGTCGTGCTCAACAAGCTGTCCGCCGGGACGTTCGCGACGACGGGACTCGAGCAACGCCTTCGTCACCAGCGTATCGAGAACGTTGTCGTGACGGGGGTCTCCACCGACGTATGTGTCACGACGACGTCGCGAGAAGCGGCCGACCGCGGCTTCAAGACCATCGTGGTCAGCGACGGCTGCACGACGCTGAGCGACACGATGCATCGGGCGAGTCTGGAGACATTCAATCTCGCCTTCGGATGGGTCCGCACGGCCAACGAGGTGGTTGCCCTACTCGCGACCGTGCCCCGCCCCGCCAACAACAGCTTGCCAGCGGCTAACGACGCGGCGAGGACAGCTCGGCTGATTTCCCGCTGAGGCTAGGAAGGCTGCCGGATCCGGCGCGCGCGCCAGATCACGAAGGCCGGGATGCCAAGGAGCACGAAGGCCAGGCCGACGAGGACGGTGCGCGGTTGGGTGAAGATGGCATTCAACACGATCGCGGCGGCGGAGAGCACGAACAGGATGGGCGTGACCGGGTAGCCCGGCACGCGGAAGGGGCGCGTTTCGCGCGGGAAGCGACGCCGGTAGACGAAGATCGCGAGCGCGCCCAGCCCGTAGAAGACCCAACCCACCACGACCACGTAGGTGAGCAGCTGCTCGAAGGTCCCCGAGAGCGCGAGCAGCATGCCCCACAGCGATGAGGCGGTGATCGCGAACGCCGGCGTACGGAAACGCGGGTGGACTTCGGCCAGCTTGGCGAAGAACACGCCGTCCCGCGCCATCGAGTAGTACATCCTGGGTACGGTGAGCGTGATTCCGTTCGCGGCGCTGAACATGGAGATGAGGATCACCACCGCGATGAGCTTGCCGGCCGTCGGACCGAACAGCGCGGCGGTGGCCTCGGCCGCGATGCGGTCGCTCGCTGCCGCGCGCTCGGCCCCGAGCGCAGCGATGTAGCCGAGGTTGGCCAGCACGTAGATCACGATGATCAGGCCGGTGCCGATGACGATGCCGCGCGGGAAGGTGCGTTGCGGGTCGCGTGTCTCACCGGCGGAGAAGGTCACGTACTGCCACCCCTCGTACGCCCACAGCACGCCGATCATCGCCGCGCCTACGCCGGAGAGGAGGCTCGCGTCGATCGTCTGGGGCCACATGATGTTGCCTGGCGCCGCGTAGCCGCGCCCGATGAACAGCAGGATGATGCTCAACACGACGATCGCGCCTGCCTTGAGCGCCGTGCTGACGTTCTGCACGTTGGCGCTCTGCCTCGTGCCACGCACGTTGATGAGCATGACGGCGAGGATCATGAGCACCGACGCGACCTTGGCTCCCACCGGCGACACCGGGATCAACTGCGCGAGATAGCCGGAGAACGCGACGGCGAGCGTCGCGACCGAACCGCTCGCGATCACGAAGAACTTGGTCCAGCCGTACAGAAAAGCCGGAAGCGGACCGAACGCCTCGCGCATGTACGCGTACAGTCCGCCGGCTTCCGGGCGCATGGCACCGAGCTCGGCGTAGGTCATCGCGCCGAGAAAGGACAGTACGCCGCCGGTGACCCAGACCAGGAGCGCCGGTCCGATCGCGCCGGTCTGCCGCAGCACGGTGGACGGAACGAGGAAGATGCCGGAGCCGATGATGGTGCCCAGGACAATGAAGACCAGGTCGCGCAGCACCAGCGACCGCTCGAGAGTACGCGTCATCGGTCTCCCAGGTGAGGAAGGACAGCGGGGTCAGTTCCCGATGGCGTTGCCGTCCTTGCGTGGATCGGAGCCCGCGGCCCAGCCGCGCGGCAGCTTGATGATCGCCTGCGCGCCGCCGAATCCGACGTTGGCGGCGATCTCGTCGACGATCTCGTGACCCATGGCCGCCAGCGTGCGGCGCACACCATCGCCGATGGGGCTCTCGAGCGCAACACGCCGCCCGTCGAGATGCCGGAATCGCGGCGCATCGATGGCCGCCTGCAGCTCCATGTCGAAGACGAGCAGGTTGAGCAGCAGTTGCACGTGTCCCTGCGGCTGCATGGCGCCGCCCATCACCCCGAAGCTCATCCACGGTTCCTCGGCATCACCGGATGCGCCGCGGGTGACGAACCCCGGGATGAGTGTGTGGAAGGGAAGCTTGCGCGGGGCGACCGTATTGGCCCGTCCGGTGTCCAGCGTGAAGCCAGCGCCTCGATCTTGCAGCGCGAACCCGGTTCCAGGCACGACGATCCCTGAGCCGAACTCCCAGTAGATGCTGTTGATCAGGGAGACCATGTTGCCTTCGTCATCGGCGGCGGTGAGATAGATCGTCTCGCTCTGCGTCGTGACGGCGCCGGGCTCGACACGCTCGGCGGCACGCGTGGCATCGAGCTGCCGGCGTCGGCCGGCGACGAAGTCGTCGGCCAGCAGCTGTCCGGGCGACACCGTCATCGCGTCCGGCGCGCCCACGTACCGCGCGAGGTCGGCGAACGCGATCTTCTTGGCCTCGATGAGATGGTGCAGGTAGGGCGCGGAGTTGTGTCCCATGGCAGCGAGATCGAACGCCTCGAGAATGCGCAGCATCTCCAGCACGGCGATCCCCTGCCCGTTCGGTGGCAGCTCCCACACCCGATAGCCCTTGAAGCGCGCCGAGATGGGCGTCACCTCCGCCGGCTGGTGCCGTGCCAGGTCGTCGAGCGTGAGGAATCCGCCTAACGAGCGAACGTGGTCGGCGATGCGCTTCCCGAGCTCGCCGCCGTACAGCGCGCGCGGACCATCGCGCGCGATGAGTCGGAGCGTCCGCGCGTAGTCGGGGTTCCGGAACCACTCGCCGGCGCGCGGTCCGCGCTGGCCGTCGATCAGAAACGTCGCCCTCGCGCCGGGGTCCCTCGCCAGCCGCGATGCCTCGGCCTGCCATTGCGCGGCGATGATCGGCGAGACGGGAAAGCCCTCATCGGCCAGCTCGATGGCGCGCTCGAGCGCGCGCGCGAGCGGTATGGTGCCGTAGCGGTCGAGCAGCATCGCCCAGCCGGAGAGCGCACCGGGTACGGTGATCGGCTCGGCGCCGTCGATGGGAACCGCGGTGCGTCCGCGGCGCACCAGCTCCTCACGCGTCATGAGCGAGCCCGAGCGGCCGCTGGCGTTGAGGCCCACCAGACGGCGCTCCTTGCCGAGCCAGACGATCGCGAAGAGATCGCCACCGATGCCCGTCATGTGCGGCTCGACGACGCTCAGCACCGCCGCTGCCGTGACCGCCGCATCGATGGCGTTGCCGCCGCGCTCGAGCACCGCGAGCCCCGCGGCGCTGGCCAGGGGATGACTGGTGGCGATGGCAGCGCGCGGCGCATAGACGGTGGACCGCCCGGCAAGCGTAATTGGCCGCGGCGACTGCTGAGCGCCGCCGGACTCGAAGCCGGCAAGGAGGGCGAGCATGGCGAGCGGGAGCGTGGGGCGCACGAGTTCTTCCTGGGGAAGGACGCGTGGCGAATATGTGGACGTTTGGGAGCGAAGGGGAGGGCGGGTCGGTGAGCCGAGTGACGAGAGTGGAGTGAGTGACGACGAGAGTGAGCGGCATGAAAGGCGGTGATGAACCCATCACCCAGGCCTCATGCTTCTCACCCTAGTTGTGCTCACTCACTCCACTCACATCACCTCTGTCTCGCGCGATCTGCCGTCTACTCGGCGCGCATTACGTTGGCCGGATCGACGCGCGTGGCGCGGTGGGCGGGGATGAGCGTTGCGGCGATGGCGACGGCCGCCAGGACGATCGCCACGGCCGCGTACGTGATGGGATCGGTCGTGCGCACGCCGTAGAGTACCGACACGATCGAACGAGACAGGGCGAGTGCGATCACCGTGCCGAGCGCGATGCCGGTGAGCGCGAGCAGCGCACCGTGTCGTAGTACCAGCCGAATGATGTCGGCGCTCGTCGCGCCCAGTGCAATGCGGATGCCCAGCTCGCGTGTGCGCTGCGCCACGTCGTAAGCGATGACGCCGTAGATACCGACCACAGCAAGCACCAGCGCCGCCGCCGCGAAGGCGCCGATGAGCACCAGGGGATAGCGACGGGCGGCGACGGCTGGCGTACTCGTGATCTGCTGCTCCATGGTCGAGATCGCGTACACGGGCAGTGACGGGTCGAGCGCCGTCACCACGCGTCGCACTGCGCCCGCCAGTGCTGCCGGATGGTCCGTCGTGCGCACCGCCAGCGACATCCGATTCTCAGCCGCCTGGAGGTGGCTGTAGTAGATGGTCGGCGCCGGAACGTCGAGGCTCACCGTCCTCACGTCGCCTACGACACCCACGATCTCCCATGTGCTGTCGGGAAAGGCGTAGAATCGAAGCCGCCCACCCAGCGCACGACCTCCGGGAAAGAGCCGCCGCGCCAACGACTGGTCGATCATGACGGCGTACGGCGAGCGCTCATCGTCACGGGACGAAAGGACGCGGCCTTCGATGAGCGGGACGCGCAGCGCCGCGAAGTAATCCCCGGCCACGCCGCGCAGCGTGGCCTCTGGCCGGCGCGCCCGATCGGGCTCGGGCTGACCCTCCACGCGCAAGGTGTTCGTACCTCCACCATTGAGCGGAACATGCGATGCGGCGCCCACGCGTTCCACACCAGGGAGCACTCGCACGCGCTCCACGAGCTCTTCGAAGAACTGTTGCTGTGCCGACGAGGAGTCGTACGCGGGTCCGGAGAGCGACACGCGCATCGTGAGCACCCGGGCGGCGTCGAACCCGGGATCGATGCGCATCAGCTCGCCGACGCTTCGCGCGAGAAGACCGGCGCCGACGAGCAGCACGAGCGTCAGGGCGATCTCGCTCGTCACCAGCACGTCACGCAGGCGCGCGCGATCGCCCGGCGACGTCGCGCGGCTCCCCTGCCTGATGAGATCGCTCGCGTTCGGACGCGATGCCTGGAGCGCGGGTGCCAACCCGAACGCGATGCCGGTGACGAGCGCCACCACCGCCGTGAGCGCCAGCATCCGCCCGTCGACGCTCACGTCGCGCAGGTAGGCCATCTCGTCGAGCACGCTCTCGGGAAAGGCAGCGAGCACGATCCGCACGCCGACGCCGGCCACCCACAGGCCGAGCGCGCCGCCGGCCAGCGCCATCACCAGGCTCTCGGTCACCAGCTGCCTGACGAGCCGGCCGCGGCCGGCGCCGAGGGCGGTGCGAACGGCCATCTCGCGTCCGCGCGCCATGGCACGTGCCAGGAGCAGGCCGGCGACGTTGGCGCAGGCGATGAGGAGCACCAACCCCACGGCCCCCAGCAGCGCCAGCAGCACCGGACGCACCTCGCCGACCATCTCGTCGCGAAGCGGCACCACCAGCACGCCGCGCCCGGCGTTGGTCTCCGGGTACTCTCGCACCAGCGCGCTCATCACCGCCGACAGATCGGCTCGCGACGCATCGATCGTAATGCCATCGGCGACTCGCGCCACCACGTTCACCCAGTGGTTGAAGCGCTGGCCCCGCTGCTCGGCCGAGGCGTCCAGCGGCATCCAGAGGACGGCCTCCCCGATGGGAGCGAAGTGAAAGTCGGCCGGCAGCACGCCGATGATGGTGTACGGCTGGCCGTTCACGTCGATGGCGCGTCCCACCGCTCGCGGATCACCGTCGAACTGCCGCTGCCAGTAGCCATGGCTGAGCACCACGACGCGGGTGCCACCGGGAAGGTCCTCACCGGCGCCGAAGGTACGCCCGAGGACGGGCCGGACGCCAAGCAGGTCGAAGAAG
>DATFFQ010000041.1:0-25997 GCA_035249955.1 Gemmatimonadaceae bacterium | reverse complement strand
CTCGGCGCCCGACGCGCCGGTGCACCTACCGGGCGCGGCGTTCGTGGCGGCGTTCGCGCTGTCGATGATCTGCCTGGCGATCTACTGGGCGGTGACGCGCGAGCCGGTCACCGTGACGACAGAGCAGGTGGCGGTAAGTCCGTAGTGGCGCGTGGCGCGTGGTGCGTGGCGGGTGTCGAGTGCTATCGCTTTCCCGGACCGTAGAGCACCTGCCCTGCCCGCGCGCCGGTGTGCTGGCCGCGCTCGATGGTGACTACGCCATTGACCAGCACGTACTCGATCCCGGTCGGAAACAGCATCGGCTCATCGTAAGTGGCGCGGTCGTCGAGCGCGGCCAGGTCGAAGATGGTGACGTCGGCCCAGTTCCCCTCCTCGATGGTCCCGCGATTCGTCAGGCGCATGCGCGTCGCCGGCCAGGACGTCATCTTCCGCACGGCCTCCTCGAGCGACAGGACGCCACGCCGCTTCACGTACTCGGCGATCACACGCACCGCGTTGCCGAAGGACCGCGGGTGCGGCAGCCCCGTCTGATCGGTCTGCCCGATGGCGAGAATGGCGCCGGCGTCGCTGCCGATGCTGGTCCAGGGAAAGCGAAGTGCCGTCTCGATGTCCTGCTCCGACATCATATGGTAGAGGGCCATCACCCGGCCGCGCCCCTGGAGCACCAGATCCATCGCCGCGTCGGCCGGGTCCTTGTTCATCTCGCGAGCGATCTGCGCCAGCGACTTGCGCTCGTACTTCGTGTTGGCCTGGTTGCGGGCGTTGACGAGCACGATCCCGTCCCATCCGCCGGCGGCTTCGACGATGTTCCACCATCCCGGTGACCCGGTCTTCTGCTCGCGCTTGAGCCGCTCGCGAATCTCGGGTTTGCCGAGCCTGGCCCGCAGGGAGTCGGCCCCGCCCTCGAACGCCCAGCTCGGGATGGTCGCCTCGAGGCCCGTGCCGCCGGCGGTGTACACGTACATGTCGGCGGCGACGTCGACACCGCGTGCGCGCGCGGCGTCGACCACGTGCCGCACCGAGTCCATGAGGATGCCCCACGACGGGCGGTGCGCGACCTTGAGGTGAAAGACCTCGCCGGGCAAGCCGCCGCGTTCGGCAATCTCGATCAGCTCGCGCACCGACTGCACCACCTCCGAGCCCTCGCCTCGGATGTGGCTGGCGTAGATGCCGCCGTACTTCGCCGCGACCTTGGCCAGCTCCACCAGCTCATCGGTGGTGGCGTACGAGCTTGGCGGATAGATGAGCGCAGTCGTCATCCCCATCGCACCGGCGCGCATTGCGGTGTCCATGGTGGCGCGCATCCGGTCGAGCTCAGCCGCGTCAGGGGCGCGCGCGGTGGCGCCGAGCACGGCCACTCGCGCCTGCGTGGCGCTGAAGTACGAGCCGAAGTTGATGCTGATCCCCTGCCCCTCGAGGATCGCGAAGTACTGCTGGACCTCCGACGCCGGCACGGGAAAGCCTCCCTCACCGCCGATCGCCGTCGTCACGCCCATGCGCAGCTTGTTCTCGGCCAGACCATTGCGCCGAAGCACGCCGCCCGATTGATCCATCATGTCGATCCAGCCGGGAGAGACGTACTTGCCGGTGGCGTCGATCTCGGTGACACCGCGCTCGGGGACGAACCCGATCTTCGCGAAGCGCCCGTCTCGAATGGCGACGTCGGCGAGAATCCACGGGTTGCCCGCGCCGTCGAGCACACGACCGTTGCGTATGACGATGTCGTACGGTCGACTCGTGGTCGAGTCCTGCGCGCTCGAGGTCGCGGCGAGCGCACCGCACGAGATCACAGCGATGAGCAGGGAGAGATGAGGCTTGGGTCTCATGGCGTGAAATCGGCCCTGATCCGAGAAGTCCGGATCATGCCAGTTCGTTGTTGGAGCTTGATCCTAGGCTGTCGAGCCGAAGTCGAGCGTCGCCCCGATCCCTTCGTGGAGAGCGCGGTCGTATATCAGGGAGGCGGCGGCTACATCCTGCACGGCGACGCCGGTGCTGTCAAACACCACGATCTCGCTCTCGTCGTGGCGGCCGCGCTGTGGGTCGAGGATCACCTCGCCCAGCTCGGCGCGCACGTCGGTTCGGGTCATCACGCCCGCGGCGAGCGCGTGGTGCAGATCGCCGATGGAGGCGCACTGCTCCGTGCTGTCGGTGACGACGGCGCACGAGGCCATCAGCGCCGGCTCGATCTCCTGCTTCTCGCCGTTGTCCGCACCCACCGCGGCGACGAAGGTGCCGGGGGCGAGATGGCGCGCTCCGAGAAATGCTCGGCGCGACGTGGTACAGGTGACGACGATGTCGCTCGCGCGGGCCGCGCGCTCCAGGTCGGAGGCGGCGCTGACGTCGATCCCCAGCTCCTCGCTCGCGCTGCGCGCGAAGCGTGCGGCAGCGTCGACGTTGGCGTCGATCGCGAAGCCGCGCTTCAACGAGCGCACGGCGCAGAGGGCGGCCAGCTGTGCCGGCGCCTGGGCGCCGCACCCGATGATGGTCGCGGTGCTGGCGTCGGCGCGTGCCAGATGGCGCGCCGCCACTGCCGAGGCGGCGGCGGTGCGCAGGATGGTGAGGGCGATGGAGTCCATGACCGCCAGGGGCGCGCCGCACGACGCATCGAACAGGACGAGCACGCCCTGGATGGTGGGAAGGCCAAGACGTTGCGAGTTCTGCGGGAAGTTGGCGTTCACCTTGGCCGCGAAGAAGCCGCGCTCGTTAGGCGGCTGAGCGCCGCGAAGCGCGGCCTTGATGTGAAAGCCGCCCTCGGCCGCGTGCACGCCGGCGACGGCAGGTGGCGGACCAAGCCCCTGCGCCAGCACCCGGAAGCCATCTTCGACCGCGGCAATACAGGCCGACAGGTCGAGCAGCCGCTCGACGTCGCCTCGGGTGAGGAGCAGGGTCCCGCGGTCGGGGGGGCCGGCGGCGGAGGTGGGATTGACCATGGCGCGATCCGATGATACAGTTGAATCAATGAATGATTCATATGGGTCGCAGTCGCAAGAGGCTGCTCCTGCCCGCTGGCTGCTGCTCATCCACCAGGTGCCACCCAAGCCCGACTATTTGCGAGTGAAGATCCGGCGGCGGCTCCAGCGGATCGGCGCCGTCCCGCTCAAGAGCACGGTGTACGTGCTGCGAAACACGGCCGAGTCGCTGGAGGACTTTCAGTGGCTGGCGCGCGAGATCGTGGGTGTGGGGGGAAGCGCGGTGGTGTGCGAGGCCTCGTTCATCGAGGGGGTCACCGACGAGGAGATGGGCGCCATGTTCGACGCTGTCACGGACGAGATGGAAGAGGACGGTGCGCAGCCGCTGCACCACGTGGAGCCGGGGCGCACCTGGGTCACGCGCGAGGGCGTGCACGTAGACCGGATAGCGAGCGCCTGGCTCATCCGCCGCTTCATCGATCCCGAGGCGCGGTTCAAGTTCGTGCCCGCGCGCGGCTACGAGCCACGTCGTGGAGAGCTTCGCTTCGACATGTTCGACGCCGAGTACACCCACGAGGGAGACCGGTGCACGTACCAGACACTGATGGTGAAGTTCGGCCTGCGTGACCGCGCACTCGCCGCGATCGGTGAGATCGTGCACGACATCGATTGCAAGGATGAGCAGTTCGGCCGTCCGGAGACCGCGGGGGTTGCGAGTCTCATTCGAGGAATCACACGCACCCAGGACGATGATCTCGCCCGCCTCGAGCGCGGGGGGAGCGTACTGGACGACCTGTACGCCTCATTCAGGAGCACGTCACGGCGTCCGCGTTGAGCCGCGTCCGGATTCCGGGGCCCGCGGATCTCGCCCTTTCCTTCCCACCCCTCACCCCTCGCCTCTCATGAAATGGATTACACGCGAACGTCCCAAGATCGACCGGGTGGCGTGCCCCTGGCTGATCGCGCGGTTCATCGACCGCGAGCCGGAGTTCCTGTTCGTTCCGCCGACCGATGTACGGCGTGTGGCGGAGGAAACGGGCGCCATACCGTATGATGTCGAGGGTGTGGAGCTGAGCCACGACGGTCCCAGGTGCAGCTTCGATGCATTTCTCGAGCGATACGATCTGCGCGATCCGGCGCTTGCCGAGCTGGCGACCATTGTGCGTGGTGCCGACACGGCGCATCCGGAGCTGGCGCCTCAGGCGCCGGGGCTACTCGCGATCTCGCTGGGGTTGTCGCACAATTTCCGCGACGATCGCGAGCTACTGCGGCATGGGTTCGTGCTGTACGATGCGCTGTACTCGTGGTGCCGGTACGTGCGGGGCGAGACGCACAGCTGGAACCCGCAGCGGGCGGCCGACCCGAAGGCGTCCCGAAATAGTGTGTCTTGACATTGAGTGTTACAACACATACTATTGACTCCATGGCGACCGATCTTCTCGCGGAGCTCAAGCAGAGCAAGCCGTTCAGGAGTCTCGAGCAGGAGGCGCACCTCAACGTCGTGCGCACGGCGACCGTGCTCGCCGACGCGTTCGACCTCCTGGTGAAGCCGTTCGGGGTCAGTGCCGCACAGTACAACGTGCTGCGGATCCTGCAGGGGGCTGATCCGGAGGGGCTGTGCCGCAACGACTTACGCAACCGCCTGCTGCGGCGCATGCCCGACGTCACGCGCCTGCTCGACCGCATGGAGAGAGCCGGGCTGGTGACGAGAGCGCGCGACTCCGACGACCGCCGCCTGGTCTCCACGCGCATCACGCAAAAGGGGCAGCGGCTGCTCGACAAGCTGGATGCTCTGGTGGAGAAGGAGCACCAGCAGCGCCTGGGCCACCTGAGCGACGTCCAGCTCCGCACGTTGATCGAGCTGCTCACGCTGGTCCGCCAACGGGCATGAGCCTTTTTTTGGGTCGAAAGGTGTTTTAACACTCAGTATTGACACACGCAATTTTCACCCTGGAGGAACCACAATGTCGGACCTTCGCACCGCTATCAGCACCCGGCCGCAGCTCGGACTCACCGTGCTGCGCGTGATCACCGGACTCGTCTTCGCCGCCCACGGAGTCCAGAAGCTCTTCATGTGGGGCGTCGACGGTGTCGCCGCCGGATTCGGACAGATGGGAATCCCCATGGCTGGCATCACCGGACCACTCGTCGGCGTCGTCGAGCTCATCGGCGGAGTGGCGCTCGTGATCGGTCTCTTCACGCGACCGGTCGCCGCCGCGCTCGCCGTCGTCATGCTCGGCGCGATCCTGTTCGTCCACCTACCGGCCGGCTTCTTCCTGCCTAACGGCGTGGAGTTCGTGCTCACACTTCTGGGGAGTGCCGTCGCGCTCGCGCTCACCGGCGCCGGCACGTACTCGCTCGACGCGCGACTCGCCTCGCGCACGACAACCGGTGCCTCGGCACGGACCGCGTCCACGACGCGGAAAGCGGCATAGGCGCGTGGCGCGTAGCGCGGGCGCGGGGCGTAGGGGGGCAACGGGCAGGCGCGGTGGGGTTGGGATACGCCGCCGCGCCAACGCCGGTTCCGGCGCGGCGAGGAGATTGCACTGCATCCGGGCAATCGGCACGAGGAAGTGTGACAGGGATCACATCGACAACCAGCCAGATGATGCCTAACGAGGAAGTCCCCTACACCGTCGCACCACCGGGATATCGGTTGCCCGGCGAGCTGCGGCTGGGACCGGTACGGCTCCAGGTGGCCGACCTCGGCCGCTCGGTCGAGTACTACCAGCGGGTGATCGGTCTGTCGCTCATCGACAGCGCCGACACGACGGCCACACTCGGAGCGCAGGAGAGCACCGCGCCAATCGTCGCGCTGTACGAGCGCAAGGACGCGACCTTCGTCTCGCCGCAAAGCCGTCTGGGGCTCTATCACTTCGCGATTCTTCTTCCCGACCGCGCAGCGCTCGGTCGCTTTCTCGCGCATCTCGCCGATCTGGGCGCGCGTGCGGGCATGGCCGACCACCTGGTGAGCGAGGCGCTGTATCTCAGCGACCCCGACGGCCTGGGGATCGAGATCTACGCCGACCGTCCACGCAGCTCGTGGCGCACGCACGGCTCATCCATCGAGATGGCGACGGCGCCGCTCGACGTGCGCGACCTCGTGCGCGCCGGCGGCGACGAGCCGTGGACCGGTGTGCCAGCCGGCACGCGCATGGGACACGTGCACCTCCACGTCGACAACCTCGAGAGTGCGGCAGCGTTCTACCACCGCGCGCTCGGGTTCGACAAGGTGACGTTGAGCTATCCCGGCGCGCTGTTCATGTCGGCCGGCGGATACCATCACCATCTGGGGACGAACACGTGGGCCGCCGATGCATCAATCTCGACCGACGAGGATGCGCGCTTGCTCGAGTGGACGATCTTCGTCCCTCACCAGGACGCTGTGAACGACGCGGCGCGATCGCTGCGCATCGCCGGCTTCGATGTCTCGCAAGATGCGAACGGCGACGCGGTGAGTATCGACCCTACCGGGACCCGCGTGCGGATCAGCGCTGACGGCAGATCCCAGTGAGGGGCTGACACCAGCGGGGGCATGAACCCGTAGGGAATGGCGCGTACCGCAACATGCCCTTACCGTCATGGTCACCATGCATCTTCGGAAGCTGGGCGATGGATTCCTGATCGGAGGCGTTCTCGTCGGCGCCCTCGCCGCCGTTGGTTACGTGGCCGACATCGTCCCCGACCTTCCACCAGCGGTGCTCAAGCTGGTGATCTACAAGCTCACCTTCATTGGTGGCCTGGGACTCGTCGTCTTCGGGGCCTTCCTCCGGCGTCTCGCCTCCCGGGACGCCCTGGACGATCGCGGTCCGTCAGCCCAGCCGAGTGTGCGCGCCCTCGACGCCGGCCCCGCCGCCGCGGCGCTCCGCGAGGCGTCGAACCTCGAGGAGCACCAGCTTCGCGAGAGCCGGCAGCCCGCCCCGGTACGCGACCGACGGGCGCGCTGACGCCCGTGGTAACGTTCGGCCTTCCGCTTCTCCAGCCGCCAATGCACCCGGGAAGAGGACTTGACGCGCTGACTTAACACTGTTAGGTTTTTCAGCGTGATTAAGGACCGGAACGAGAGCAATGGGTAGCCGCGAGCGGCGGACCCGCGAGCGAGCAGAAACGCGCCAGCGCATCCTCGATGCGGCGCGGAAGCTCTTCGTGCGCAAGGGAGTAGAGGCCACCACGATGCGGGCCATCGCCAATGAGATCGAGTATACACCAACGGCGATCTACCACCACTTCGCGAGCAAGCACGAGCTGCTGCTCGAGCTCTGCAACATCGACTTCCGCGCGCTGGCGGCGGCCTTTCTCCGTATCGGTCGGGTCGACGATCCGATCGAGCGGCTCAGCCGTATCGGCGAGGCCTACGTCGACTTCGCCCTCGAGCACCCCATGCAGTATCAGCTTCTCTTCATGACCCGTCACCCCGACGTGAGCCGGGCGCGCGAGCACGTTCGCGGCGACCCCACCGAGGATGCCTATGCCTTCCTGCGGGATACGTGCGCCGATGTGATCGCCACGGGGCGGTTGCGGGGCGAGTTCGGCGATCCGGAAGAGGTGGCGCAGATGGCGTGGGCATCGCTGCATGGGCTCATCGCCCTCCACATCATCAAGGAGGACGACCCGTGGATCGAGTGGCGCGACGTCCGCCGCACCGCCGCCCGCATGGGCGAATCGCTGATTCGCGGGATGCACCGAATGCCCGGCGTCGAGTAGGTATCGCCTCACGGGAACACGGCCTTTTTTTGCGCGTTGACCTAACATAGTAAGGTAACATGACAACATTAGAATCACGGGCGGGCTAATCATGCGCTTTCACTTCCTCTTGCTGGGCGGGGCCATCCTCGCCGCTCCGCGGACGATCCAGCCCCAGATCCCGGGCGACCCCCTGGCTCCCATCGTCGCCGACGCGCTCGAGAACAATCTGGCGCTCGCGCAGATGCGCGCCCTGTCCGATCGGGCCGATGCCCGGGTGCGCGAAGCGCGGAGCCGCTTTCTCCCGTCCCTCGCCCTGGAATCGCGCCACAGCTCCCAGCAGGGAACGCTCAACCTCGGCGACGCGGTAAACCCGGCGTATGCCGCGCTCAACCAGCTCATCGGTGCACCGCGGTTCCCAACCGATGTCGACGTGTCGCTGCCGCGACCGCACGAGACGCGCCTTCGACTGACGCAGCCGCTATTCGATCCGGTCGCGACGGCGGCCTACGACCAGTCGCAGCACGCGCGCGACGCGCAGGATCTCGAGCGCCGCGCCGCGGCGCGGAAGCTCGCGTCGGATGCGCAGTCGGCCTTTCTCAACGTCGCCGCCGCGCGGAGCGCGCTCGCCACCTGGGAGGCAGCGCTCGAGCTGGTCGCCGAGAACGAACGCGTGGCAGAGCGGCTGGTCGAAGCTGGCCGCTCGACGCCCGACGCCGTGTTCCGTGCACGCGCCGAGCGCAGCGAGGTGGAGCAGCAGCTCGACGAAGCACGCGAGACGGAGCTCGCCACGGTGCGCTCCTTCAATCGACTGCTGCGCCGACCGCTCGAGCAACCGGTACACGACGTGGCGGATTCCGTCTTCCGCTTCGACCTCACGATCGCGGAAGACGAAGCGGTGGCGCACGCACTCTCGCGGCGGGAGGAGCTCGCCGCCGTCGATGCCGAGCTCCAGGCCGCGGCGGCCAACGTCCGACTCGCGAATGCCTCGTTCCTCCCGTCGGTCGCGGTGGCGCTCGACTATGGAGTGCAGGGGCGAGCGCTGAGGTTCGACAGCAACGACGAGTTCACCGTCGCCTCGCTGGTACTGTCGTGGGATGTGTTCAACGGCGGTCGCGACATCGCCCGGCGGCAGGGTGCAACCGCCGATGCCGAGCGTCTGCGACTGAGACGCGCCGAGCTGGAGGACCTCATTCGGCTGGACGTGCGGCAGGCGTACGGTGCGGCTCGAGTAGCGCGCACGGCGATCGCCACCGCGGATGCGCGACAGAACGCCGCCCAGCGCACGTTCGACCTCGTGCGCCGCCGCTACGAGGAAGGGCTCGCTACACCGCTCGAGTTTCTCGACGCGCGCACCACGCTCACCGACGCTCGGTTGAACCAGGTGATCAGCGTGTACCGCTACGCGCTCCGCTACGTGGAGCTGGAGCGCGCCGCCGCGCTGCGCGAGCTGCCGTAATGATCCCCGCGGATTCGCCAAGGAGGGAGAGATGCTGACACGAAAGACAAAGGCGCTTCTACCGCTGCTCGTCGCTGCCGTCGCGGCCTGCAGTGGGGGTAACGCCCAACGGACGGATGCCTCGCCGACGCCGATCGCGGTGCGCGCGGCGCCCGTCACCGATACGACCCTCTCGCGCACCATCGCCGCCGCCGGGTCGGTGATACCGGCCGATGAGGCCACCCTGAGCTTCAAGGTGGGCGGTGTGATCGCTCAGGTCGGTGTCGACGCCGGCGACGTTGTGCGCAAAGGACAGCAGCTCGCTGCCCTCGATCTGCGAGAGATCGACGCCTCGCTCGCCCGGGCACGGAGCAGTGCCGCCAAGTCGGAGCGTGACGCCGCACGCGCGCGGCGACTGTACGCCGACAGCGTGATGTCACTGTCACAGATGCAGGATGCGGAAACCGCCGCGGAGATCGCCGAGGCCGATCTGCGAGCGGCGGCGGTCAACCGGCGGTACGCGGTGATCGTCGCGCCGTTCGACGGCGTGGTGCTGGAGCGCCGGGCGGAGTCTGGTGAGACGATCTCGCCGGGCGCCCCGGTGCTGGTGCTGGGGAGCCGCACGAGCGGAGTGGCGATGGAGGTCGGGATCGCCGACCGCGACGTGCAGGCGCTGCGTGAGGGAGATCCGGCGGTGGCCCGCTTCGATGCCTTCCCTGGTCAGGAGCTCGCGGGTGAGATCACGCGCATCGGAGCGGCAGCGGATCCGCGCACCGGTACCTACACGGTGGAGATCGCGCTTCGCGATGCCGGCCGGCTCTCGGTCGGGCTGGTTGGTCGGGTGGAGCTTCGACCCGGTCGTGGTCTGCCGACGGCGGTCGTGCCGATCGAGGCGCTCGTCGAGGCCGACGGCGCGGAGGCGACGATCTTCACGCTCTCCTTCGACTCGACGCGGGCCGAGCGGCGCCGCGTCGGCGTCGGATTCATCGATGGAAACCACGTCGCGGTCACGCGCGGGCTCGAGGGCGCGGCCGCGGTGGTGACCGATGGCGCGGCCTATCTCACCGATGGCGCGCGCGTGAGGATCGTGCCATGAAACTCGTCGAATTTCCGGTCCGCAACTACCAGTTCACGGTCGTCCTCTTCGCCATGCTGGCGGCGCTCGGCGTGAGCTCCTGGATGTCGATCCCCCGTGGCGAGGACCCGCCACTCGATTTCCCAACCTTCACCGTCGTCGCCGTCTATCCTGGGGCGAGTCCGGCGGACCTCGAGCGACTAGTCGTGCGCGACGTCGAAGAGCGACTCGATGCGCTCGAGAACGTCGAATCGATCGAGAGTCACGTCCTCGATGGTGTCGCCACGATCCAGGTGGAGTTCGAGGCCGACGAGGATCCCGATGAGCGCTACGATGAGGTGCTGCGGGAGATGACGTCCCTGCGTCCCGATCTTCCGCCCGAGCTGACGCGGTTCTCGGTCGACAAGGCGACCACACTCGATGTCGCGATCGCACAGCTCGCGCTGGTGAGCGAGACCGCGCCGTACCACGAGCTGGATGAGCTGGCGGACCGCCTCGAGGACAGGCTCACGGCGATTCCCGGCGTTCGGACAGCGGAGCGCTGGGGTGTGCCCGAGCGGCGCGTCGAGGTAGCGCTCGACCTTGGCCGGCTCTCGCGCCTGGAGCTGGCGCCCGCGCGGGTGCTCCAGGCGATTGCCGGCGAGAGTGTCGATCTGCCCGCGGGCCGCGTCGAAGCGGGCGCGCGCGTCTTCAACGTGAAGACCAGCGGCAGCTACGAGACGCCGGAGGAGGTCGCCGCCACCGTGGTCGCCGGGAGTGACGGCCGACTCGTGCGCGTGCGCGATGTGGCCGACGTGAGCTGGGGATACGAGGACTCGACCTACCGTGCCAGCTACAATGGCAAGCGCGCCGTGTTCGTCACGGTGACGCAGCAGGATGGGCAGAACATCTCGGCGGTGCGGGACCGGGTGTGGGCAGCGCTCGACGAGTACGCCGCCGCCATGCCGGCGGGTGTGACGCTCGAGCGCGGCTTCGATCAGGCGCGCAACGTGTCGAAGCGTCTGTCGCGACTGGGCGCCGACTTCGGCATCGCCATTGGGCTGGTGCTGCTCACGCTGCTCCCCCTCGGACTTCGCGCGGCGGGAATCGTCATGCTCTCGATCCCGCTGTCGCTGGCGATCGGGGTGACGCTGCTGCACTTCACCGGCTTCACGATCAACCAGCTCTCCATCGTCGGCGCGGTGATCGCGCTCGGACTCATCGTGGACGACTCGATCGTGGTGGTGGAGAACATCACGCGCTTCCTGCGGCAGGGTCACTCGCGCATGGACGCGGCGATCGAGGCGACGAAGCAGATCGCCGTCGCCGTGGCGGGAGCGACGGCCACGTTGATCCTCGCTTTCGTGCCGCTGCTCTTCCTCCCCGGTGGACCGGGGATGTACATCCGGTCGCTGCCGGTTGCCGTCGTCTCGACGGTGATCGCGTCGCTGTTCGTCTCGCTCACGATCATCCCGTGGCTGGCGAGTCTGATCCTGCGCAGTGACGAGCCCGAGGGTGGCAACCGGTTCTTGCATGCCTTCGAGCGGAGCATCCATGTCACCTACGCGCCGCTGCTCGATCGCGCGCTGCGCCGGCCGCGCCTCGCGCTTGCGACCGCCGGCGCGTTCGTGATCGCGGGCGCCGCGCTGGTGCCGCTCGTGGGCTTCTCGCTGTTCCCGAAGGCCGAGACGCCGCAGTTCTACGTGAACGTGACGGCGCCGCAGGGCGCGAGCATCGAGGCGACAGCGGCCGCGGCGCGCTTTGCCGATTCGGTGATTCGCCGGCGGCCGGAGGTGAAAGCGGTCTTCGCGTCGGTGGGGCGCGACAATCCCCGCATCTACTACAACGTGATTCCGCGGCGCGACAATCCGGCCGTGGCGCAGCTCTTCGTCATCCTCGAGGAATATGAGCCGGATCACACGCCGGCCCTGCTCGACACGTTGCGCGCCGAGCTGGCGGCGTATCCCGCCGCCGAGCTGGAGCTGCGCGAGTTCGAGAACGGGCCGCCCATCGATGCGCCGATCGCGCTGCGCGTCCAGGGACCAGATCTCGACACGCTCCAGGCACTGGCGGCGCGGGTCGAGCAGGTGTTGAGTGCGACGGAAGGGACGCAGTACGTGAACAACCCCGTTCGCCTGCAGCGCACCGATCTTCAGCTCGTGATCGATCGCGACAAGGCCGGACTGCTGCACATCCCGACGCTGGAGATCGATCGCACGCTGCGGCTCGGCCTGGCCGGCGTGGAGGCTGGTGTGGTGCGGGAGCCGGACGGTGATGCGCGGGACATCGTCGTGAGAATGGCCGGCTACACCAGGCCGGAGCCCGAGACGCTCGATCGCCTGTACGTGGCCTCGAACACCGGCCAGCTGACGCCCGTGCGGCAGATCGCCGGCGTACGATTCTCGTCGGACGTCGCCGAGATCAGGCGGGTCGATCGCGAGCGTGCGGTGACCGTCACGAGCTTCGTGCAGACCGGGTACAACACCGACCGGCTCACGCGCGGCGTGCTCGCGCGACTGGATGCGATGTCGCTTCCGGCGGGCTACCGGATCGTGCCCGCGGGGGAGATCGAGAGCCGGCAGGAGAGCTTCGGCGGAATCGGCAGCGCGATGATCGTGGCGATGTTCCTCACGCTCGCCGTGCTGGTGCTCGAGTTCAAGACCTTCCGCGGCACGCTCATTGTGGCGTCGGTGATTCCGCTCGGGGTCATGGGCGGCATCATCGCGCTCTTCCTCACCGGGAACACGCTCTCGTTCACGGCGATGATCGGCTTCGTGGCACTGATCGGAATCGAGATCAAGACATCGATCCTGCTGGTGGATTTCACCAATCAGCTTCGCGAGCGCGGCACTCCGCTGGACGAAGCCATCCGCAAGGCGGGCGAGGTGAGATTCCTCCCGATCGTGCTCACGACGCTGACGGCGATCGGCGGTTTGTTGCCGCTCGCGCTCCAGGGGCATGCGCTGTACGCGCCGCTGGCGTGGGTGATCATCGGCGGTCTGGTATCGTCGACGCTGCTGGCGAGGATCGTGACGCCCGTGCTCTACCGGATGATGCCGCCGGCCGTGGAACCCTCCGCCGCGCGCGGATGACTCGTTAGGCGGCGGGGGCGAGCGCCGCCTCGAGCATGGCGCGCACGGCGGCGATCTCGTCGTCGTTCACCTCGTGCCCCATGCCAGGGTAGAGGCGCATGGTCACGTCGCCACCCAGGCGGCGCAGCACCTGGGCGCTTTCGCGCACGCGCTGGGCGGGGATGTGGCCATCCACGTCGCTGCACCCCAGGAACACCGGCGTTCCGTCCAGAGAACCTGGATAGTCGCGCGGTGTGCCGTCGGGCCCGATGAGCCCGCCGCTCAGACACGCCACGCCCGCGTACCGGCGCGCGTGGCGCGCGGCGAACTCGGTGGAGAGACACGCGCCCTGGGAGTAGCCGAGGAGCATCGTACGCTCGGGTGGGATGCCGGCGGCCGCGATCTGATCGAGCACGCGCTGGATGGCGCGCATCCCCGAGGTGATGCCGGGCTCGTTCTTCTCGATCTCCGACATGAAGCCAAAGGGATACCAGGTACCGCCCGCAGCCTGTGGAGCGAGGAACGAGACGCCGTCCGTCGCCAGCACCGGGGCGAGGGTGAGGATGCTCTCCGCCGACGCGCCGCGGCCGTGCACCATCACCACCGCCACGCGGGCGTTCGCGAGCGGCGTTCCGGCCGTGCGCACCGGCTGGCCGCCGTGCGGATCGTCAGGCAGCGCGCTCACGAGCCGTACGAGGTGGGGCCGGTTGCCGCGGCGACGATCACCGGTTGGCCGTCGGGATCGCGCGTCGCGACGGCGCGGAAGCGCGCGCCGTCGGGGCCGAACTCGGCGGGCTCCGACACCGGAAGCCCGGCACGCTCCACCACCTCGCGCACGGGCTCGATGTCATCGCGGGCCGCGGCGATGCCGTAGTGCGTGACCTGCCCTGTCCCCATCCGCACCGGTCGCTCGCGTGCCGGCGAGCGCTCGAAGTACGTGACCAGCGTCCCCGGACGTCCGTCGCCAACTCCCCAGTACCAATGGTAGGACTGGATGTCGTCGAAGTTGTTGGTGCGCTTCACGCGGCGCATCCCCAGGCGCTGAGCGACGAAGTCGTGCGTGCGCTCGATGCTCGTGCCGATCGCCGTCACGTGATGCATCCCCTGCAGCCGCATCTTCTCCGTGATCTCGGGCACCGGCTCCGGCCAGTTCTCGGCGGCGATGCGCGCGCGGTCGCGGTTGGTATTCACCATCTCCACGGGTGGCTCGCGGTGCTCCTCCCCGATGCGGTCGGCGGGCTCGTCGATGGTCCACCCCGGTCCGCGGGTGGCGAGCTCGACGATGGTGCCGTCGGGATCCTGCACGTAGATGGACTTGAAGTAATGGCGATCGAGGATGCCGTTGACTCGGTAGCCTTCGTCGAGGAAGCGTCGCTTCCACATGAGCAGCACCTCGCGGTCGGCGACGCAGAGCGCGAAGTGGTGCGTGCCGCCGATTCCCGGCGCGCCCTGCTCCACGCCCGGCCGATCGAGGACGGCGATGAGGCTGCCGGCGCTGGCGCTCCCGTCGCCGAAGAAGCGCGCCGGCACCTCGATGATGCGACCGGTGCTGTCGGGTGTGATGAGTGGCGCCGTCCCGCTGCCCAGATCGCGGAGACCGAGGATGCGGGAGTAGAAGTCGGCCGAGCGCTCGACGTCGCGGCTCTGGGTGGCGATGTGGTGCAACCCGAGCAGATTGCCGGGCCGCGCGGGCTGCGTCATGGATTGACCCCTAGCTTCTCCAGGAAGCTCGACGCCCAGGAGGCGACGTCGTGCTGCATGACGTGATCGCGGAGCTTCTGCATCCGGTCACGTCGCTCCTCGCGCGGCATGGTGAGCGCGCCATGGATGGCGTCGGCCACCCCGTCCACGTCGTACGGGTTCACGATCACCGCGGTCGTCAGCTCGTCGGCGGCGCCGGCGAACTCGCTGAGCACGAGCACGCCGTCGGTGTCGGTGCGCGACGCCACGAACTCCTTGGCGACGAGATTCATGCCGTCGCGGAGGGGTGTGACGAGCAGGGCGTCGGCGGCGCGGTACAATCCCGAGAGCACGGTGTCCGACACGCTGTGGTAGACGAAGCGGATGGGCTCCCAGCGGTGACTGCCGAAGCGGCCGTTGATCCCTCCCACCAGCTCCTCGAGCTGCCGGCGCAGCTGCTGGTACGCAGTGAGACTCTCTCGCGACGGCACCACTACCTGAACCAGCCGCACCCGCTCCATCCACTCCGGGTGCCTGACGAGCAGCCGCTCGATGGCGAGCAGGCGACGCGGCAGCCCCTTGCTGTAATCCAGACGGTCGATCCCCACCAGCAGTCGCACGTTGCGATCGGCACGCAGCCGCAGCGTCTCGGCGGCGACGTCACGCTCGCCGGCCCGCCGCGCGAAGGCCTCCGCATCGATTCCCATGGGGAAGACGCCGAGATGGATGGCGCGGCCGTCGTAGACGATCTCCTCCTGCTCCATCTCGATTCCCAGCAGCCGGCGCAGCGCGGCGGTGAAGTGGCCGCGATAGCGTCGTGTGTGGAAGCCGATGACGTCGGCGCCAAGCATTCCTTCCACGAGCCAGCGGCGGCAGGGGAGGGTGAAGAAGATCTCCGGGTTGGGGAACGGGATGTGGAGGAAGAAGCCGATGCGTGCATCGGGTAAGCGCTCGCGGAGAAGCGCCGGCACTCTCATGAGATGGTAGTCGTGCACCCAGATCGCGTCGCCGGGGTGATAGTTGGCGGCGACGGCGTCGGCGAAGCGGGCGTTGACCGATTCGTAGATGTCCCACCCGTCCACGATGAGCGGCAGCTGCTCGATGCGGTCGTGGAACATGGGCCAGAGCACGCCGTTGGCGAGCCGCTCGTAGAAGACCGCGACCTCGTCGGACGAGAGCGGCACGGGCAGCAGCCGGCGCTCGGCCAGATCCTCTTCTATGGAATGGGCTTGTTCGGCGGGCTCGCCGGTCCACCCGATCCAGAGGCTGTTGGAGCTGCCGTGAAGTCCCTTGAGTCCGGTCGCGAGTCCGCCCGCGCTCGGTGTGATCGCGAGCGCATCCCCTTCTCCGCCCACCGTGACCGGCAGCCGGTTGGAGACGACGAGCAGCCGACCCGACACCGCCGCGCGCGATCCACCGCTCGCAAGGCGAGAGAGGTGTGCGGGCGTGGGGGTGCGGGAGCGAGGGGGGGGCATGCTTGTCAGTGTACTGGGAGGGGAGGAGATGTCAATGCAGGATGCGCGAGCACAGCTCCGCAGCTCGCGCGACGAGCAACGGCCGGTGGGCATCCAGATCATACTTCTGGCATCCAGAACGCAGGGTTACGCGGATGACGCGGACTGAGCGGACGAAAGGGCCTTGTGTTGTGGATGCCAGCCAACCGGCGTTCTGGATGCCAGCACCAGGTTCTGGATGTCAGCCTGTCGTTAAGCACCGCGTTTTGGATTGCCTTCCCTTCGCTCCGCGCCGACATTTCCATGCATCACTCTACGGGGGCTCCGATGCCGGTTGGTATGTCGAAGGCGATCATCATCGCTGGTCTAGTGGCGGGATTGCCGGTGCTGGTCCAGTGTCAGGCGCAGCAGGGGCAGGCGAGCGGACGCGCGACGGCGGGGACGGCGCCGGCTTCTCCGCAGCCGGCATCGCAGCCAGGCGTCTTCCGCGTCGATACCGTGACGAGTGGGCTCGAGCATCCGTGGGGGCTCGAGTTCCTGCCTGACGGGCGGATGATCGTCACCGAGCGGCCGGGGCGCTTGCGCATCGTCGGGCGCGACGGACGGCTCTCGCCGCCCCTTGCCGGAGTGCCGGCGGTGAACGCGCGGCAGCAGGGCGGACTGCTCGACGTCGCGCTCGATCCGAGCTTCGCGCAGAACCAGCTCGTGTACTTGTCGTTCGCCGAGCCCGGCGAGGATGGCGCGTCGGGGACGTCGGTGGCGCGCGGGCGACTGGGTGAGGGACGCCTGGAGAACGTGCAGGTGATCTATCGACAGGTGCCGAAGGTTCGCTCCAACGGGCACTATGGCTCGCGTCTCGTCTTCTCGCCTGACGGCAAGCTGTTCATCACGCAGGGCGACCGCTTCAACTTCCGCGACAGCGCGCAGGTGCTGACCAACCTCATCGGAAAGGTGGTACGCATCAATCCCGACGGCACCGTGCCGCAGGACAATCCGTTCGTTGGTCGCGCCGGCGCGCGTCCGGAGATCTGGTCGATCGGACATCGCAGCATGCAGGCCGCGGCGATCCATCCAGAGACCGGTCAGCTCTGGACCGTGGAGCACGGCGCGCGCGGCGGCGATGAGCTCAACCACCCCGAGGCCGGAAAGAACTACGGCTGGCCGGTGATCACCTACGGCGTGGATTACTCCGGTGCGCGCATCGGTGAGGGGCAGGCGCGCGAGGGGATGGAGCAGCCTGTGTACTATTGGGACCCGGTGATCGCGCCGGCGGGGATGCTCTTCTATACCGGCGATGCGTATCCTGGATGGAAGGGGAGCATCTTCGTCGGCTCCATGCAGCCCGGTGCGCTCGTGCGCATAACGATGGAGAATGGTCGGGTGACGAATGAGGAGCGTTACCTGGGCGAGATGAACCAGCGCATCCGTGACGTGAGGCAGGGTCCGGACGGGCTGCTATACGTGATCACCGACCACGACAACGGCAGCATCCTGCGGTTGAGTCCGGCCGCGAGCAGGTAAGGAAGCGCGTGGCGCGTGGCGCGCGGCGGGGCGGACTAGTAAGAGGGGGTGAGTGGCTCGCTTCGGTCGAGCTCTCACCCCTTCGAGCCTTGGCGCGCCGCGCGCCACGCGCCACGCGCCACCAGCCACGCGCGCCGTCGTGTCGATCCTGCCTCCTCCCGTTCGACGTGTAGGTAGAAGGCCACTACACGTCGAACCTACGGGAGGAGAAACCCATGCAAGCTGTCATCGACTCGGCGCCCGTGTCGGCGCGTAAAGTCTCGGCCGCGCATATCGTTGGCGCGCTGGTCGTGCTGTTCCTGCTCTTCGACAGTGCCGTCAAGCTCCTCATGCTGCCGGCAGGCGTGGAAGCCACGACGAACCTCGGCTACCCGGTGAGCGTTGTCTTCGCGCTGGGTCTCGTGGAGCTCGCCTGCATCGTTGCGTACGTGGTACCGCGCACTTCCGTGTTGGGTGCGATCCTCCTGACCGGCTATCTCGGGGGCGCGATCGCCACGCACGTACGGGTCGGGAGCCCGCCGTTCACGCACGTCCTCTTCCCTATGTACGTTGCCGCGGCCGTGTGGGGATCGCTGTATCTGCGCGACCCTCGCGTGCGAGCGCTCATCGCTCCGCGACGCCAGCTCGCGGCGTAATCATCACATCACCTGGAGATTCAGACGATGAAATTCATGACGCTGGTGAAGTCGGCTGAAGGGTCCGGTCCCCCGCCTCAGGAGTTGATGGCCGGCATCGCGAAGCTCGGCGAAGAGGCGGCGAAGGCCGGCGTGCTGGTGGAGACGGGCGGGCTCATGCCGAGCGTGGCGGGCGCGAAGGTGCGACTGTCGAAGGGGAAGCTGACGGTGACCGATGGGCCGTTCACCGAAGCCAAGGAAGTGATCGGCGGCTACGCGGTCTACGACGTATCGTCGAAGGAGGAGGCGATCGAGTGGACGAAGCGCTTCATGGAGCTGCACAGGAAGCACTGGCCGGGGTGGGAGGGTGAGACGGAGCTGCGGCAGATCTTCGACGTGCCGGCGTCCGGGCCTCCGTCGGGGAAGCGCTGATCGGTGCCAGCCCGTCTTACCCGTCCCACGCCACTGGTATTACCGAGATTGGTAATACCAGTGAGATTGGGCCATGAGATCACGAGTAAGGAACACGGCCGCGATTAGTAGCGCAATGTTACTAATATCGGGTCTGCCCCTATGAGTCGGATTCAGGCGCGCCTAGGAGCTCACCGACGCCGGCACGTCCATTTCCACGCGCACCTCCCCGAACACCATCTCCAGGTAATTCCGATAGTGCCGGAGCTGATCGAGCACCAGCTTGGGCTCCTTGAACGCGCGTGACAGCACGTACGCACCCTCGATCACCACCGTGAGCCCATCCGCCAGCTCCTCCGCGTTCACCGGAATGCGCGGCGGACGGTGCTCCAGTGCCTGACGAATCTTCGCGCCGAGCTCCTCACGCCAGGCGAGCAGGGCCTTCTTGATGAGCTCGTGGGTCTCGTCGTCGAAGAGCTGCGCCTCATAGCTGTACGTCGCGTAGAGACACCCGGGGTTCGAGTTCCCCGACTGCTCCATCATCTCCTCGAGCAATCCCACGAACACCAGCACCTGCTGCACGGGGTCCTTCGTCAGCCGCTCGGCACGCTCCAGCGTCGACCGCAGCGTTGTCTCATCCTGCTCGGCGAACCGCTCCATCAACGCGCGGGCGAGGTCGTTCTTGGACGGGAAATGATGGAAGAAGGCCCCCTTCGTGAGCCCGGTCTGCTCCAGCACCGCCTCCACCGACGTGGCCGCAAAGCCGTGGCGGAGGATGAGCTTCTGGGCCGCGTCCATGATCAGCGCCCGGGTCGCCGCACCATCTCTAGCCATGGCTCCATGTTAGCATACCGCTCGGTATCTTACAAGGGTCTCGTCCGCCCCTCCGTAACCAGCTAGCTGGTTATGCCCCTCTTGACAGGCCCTTAGCGCAGGCTTATCCATACCGACCAGTTGGTATGTAGCTCGGCCTCAATCGTTCGACCCCGGGGATTACCCACATGTTGACCATCACCGCGGCCCTCTCCGCCGCCCTGCTCTCGACAGGCGCGCAGGCGGACAGTATCCCGCTCTTCGACGATCTCGGCGACCACCGCTACACCATCTCCACCTCCTCACCAGTCGCCCAGCAGTACTTCGACCAGGGGCTGCGACTGGTCTACGCGTTCAACCACGCCGACGCCATCCGCAGCTTCCGCGTGGCACAACGACTCGACCCGTCGTGCGCCATGTGCTACTGGGGCGAGGCGCTCGCGTTCGGGCCGAACATCAACGTCCTCATGGACTCCGCGTCAGGCGACGCCGCCTACAAGGCGGTGCGGCGTGCGGTGGAGCTCTCGCCGCGCGCGAGCGCCAAGGAGCGCGCGCTCATCCAGGCGCTCGCCACTCGCTACGGCGCCAACCCCACCGCCAACCGCAAATCCCTCGACTCGGCGTACGCGCGCGCGGCAACCGACGTCGCTCGCCGGTACCCCAACGACGACGACGCAGCGGTGCTCGCCGCCGAAGCGCAGATGCTGCTCGCGCCATGGGACTACTGGACGGCCGAGAAGAAGTCCAAGCCGCATGGTGCTGCCACGCTCGCGCTGCTCGAGCCGGTCGTGAAGCGGAGCCCCAACCACGCCGGCGCCTGTCACTTCTACATCCACGCGGTGGAAGCGGCGTTCCCCGAGCGCGCCGTGCCCTGCGCCGATCGCTTGCCCACGCTGATGCCCGGCGCCGGACACGTGGTGCACATGCCGGGTCACATCTACATCCGCGTGGGACGCTACGCCGACGCCATCGAGCGCAACGTGCACGCGCTGCACGCCGACGAGGAGCGCATTCAGGACATGGCGCCCGACGGCGTGTACCGGCTGGGGCTGCACCCGCACAACGGCCACTTCCTCTCCTTCGCCGCGACGATGATCGGTCGCTCGGCGCAGGCGCTGGAGGCGGCGCAGCTCACCCGCTCGAAGGTCGACACGGTGATGATGCGGCAGCCGGGGCTCGGTGCGCTCCAGCACTACTACATGCTGCCCACGCTCACCCGCGTGCGGTTCGCCAAGTGGGATGAGATCCTCGCCGAGCCGGAGGTGGCGACGGACCTGCCGTATCCGGCAGCCGTTAGGCACTACGCGCGGGCGCTTGCGTTCACCGCGAAGAAGGACCTGACGGCGGCAGAGCGCGAGTTGGCGGCGCTGGCGAAGCTCCGCGCCGATCCGCGTGTAGCGACGGTTACCATCTGGGATCTCAATCCGGTGACGACGCTGCTCGACATCGCCGCCGAAGCAGTGTCGGCGGACATCGCCGTCGCGCGTGGTGAGATCGACGTCGCCATCCGGCACCTTCACAAGGGCATCGCGCTCGAGGACGGCCTCACCTACGACGAGCCGCCGGTGTGGCACCTGCCCGTCAGGCAGCAGCTGGGTGTCGTGCTGTTGGCGGCCGGTCGTGCGGCCGATGCGGAGAAGGCATATCGGGAGGACCTGGATCGTCACCCGGAGAACGGCTGGTCGCTGTATGGGTTGTCCAGGGCGCTCGAGGCGCAGGGCAAGCGGCAGGAAGCGGCGGCCGTTCGGGCGCGGTTCGAGAAGGTGTGGTCGAGCGCGGATGTGCAGGTGGCGGCCAACGCGCCGGCGCCGGTGCTGACGGTGACACCGGCGAGCGCGGCGCACGTACACGGAGGGACGACCTTGAAGAAGGTGAAACTCGCGAACGGTATCCAGCTGAGCTACAACGAGGCCGGTGATCCCTCGGCGCCGGCGGTGATCCTGCTGCACGGCTGGTCGGACTCGTGGTTCTCGTTCAGCCCCGTACTGTCGGAGTTGGCCAAGGTCACGCACGCGTACGCAGTGAGTCTGCGCGGGCACGGCGAGTCCGATGGGCCGGCCACGGGCTACACCTTCCAGCAGATGGCGGCTGACGTCGTGGCGTTCATGGATGCCGTGGGGTTGACGCGGGCGGCGGTGGTGGGCCACTCGTTAGGCAGCCTGGTGGCCGAGCACGTCGCGGCGTCGGTACCCGATCGGGTGACGAAGCTGGTGTTGGTGGGTGGGATCTACGATTCGCGCGACGAGACCATGAAGGAGATGCAGCGGCAGCTGAACGCGTTCCGGGATGAGGTGCCGGTGGACTACATCCGCGACTTCCAGCTGGCGACGCTCCACAACCGCGTGCCTGACGAGTTCCTGGCGACGGTGATCGAGGAGAGCCGCAAGCACCCGCTGCATGCGTGGCAGGGCGTGGCCGCCGCACTGAACAGCGATCAGGCGCCGGCCAAGCTGAGTCGCATCACGGCGCCGACGCTGCTCGTGTGGGGCGATCATGACGCCTTCTTCAAGCGCGACCAGCAGGACAAGCTCGTCGCCGCGATCAAGGGCGCGAAGCTGGTCGTGTACGAGGACACCGGCCACGCCGTTCACTGGGAGCGGCCGGAGCGTTTCGCGAAGGAGGTCGCAGCGTTCCTGACGGAATCCCGCAACGCGCGGCGCTAGGCCGACCGCGCGGCCGGTGTGGCATCGAGAACCAAGGGTTACACGGAAGACGCGGATGGAGCGGACGAGAAAGGGCAAGTGATCGTGGGTGCGGCGCACGCAGTCTCGCCGCCGGAAGCTCAACAACACTGCCCTTTCATCCATTCAGTCCGCGCCATCCGTGTAGCCCTTGGTTCTCGATGCCAGCCAGGCGTTCCGGATGCCGGTCCTACCGGCTCGTCGCGGGAGTAGCGAGGACAGGGAGCGCGGCCTCGATCTCCTTGCGCTGGGGCTCGAGCCACGGGGGGAGCACGAGATGCTCGCCCAGCCGCGACGGATCTTCGTCGACGGCGAAACCCGGACCGTCGGTGGCGACCTCGAACAGGGCACCGCCGGGCTCCATGAAGTAGACCGACTTGAACCAGAACCGGTCGATCACCGACGTTGGGCGCCGCCCGGCCACCTGCACCCGCTCGCGTACCGAGAGCTGCGTCGTGTCGTCAGGCACGCGCCAGGCGATGTGGTGCACGCCGCCCGTCCCCCACGCGCCGCGTGGCACGCTGGACAGCTCCTGCACATCGAGCACTCGGCCGCTCCCGGCGCTGCCTAACGCGAAGCGGTGCCACCCCCCCTCCTGACCGATGGACGTGAAACCGAGGGCGCTGGTGAGGAAGCGAGCGGTCGCGGTGAGGTCGCGCTGCCAGAGGCGCACGCCGTGCAGGCCGCGAATCTGATACTCCGCGCCAACGGCGCTCCTATCCCAGGGCGTGAACTCGCGACGATCGGCGGTCTCAGCGAGCACCAGCGGCAGCCCGTGCGGATCGGTGAAGGGCAGCACCCGCTCGCCGAAGCGCGTCTCGATCGGGCGCACCTCGATCCCCTGCGCTTCCAGCCGCTCACCCCAGAAGTCGAGCGAGCTGGTGGGAACGGCCAGCGCCACTTCCATGGTGAGCCCCACGCCCGGACGTGCCGGCGGCAGCTGCGGCCACGGGAAGAACGTGAGGTCGGTCCCCGGGTGCCCCTCGGCGTCGGCGTAGAAGAGGTGGTACGTGTCCGGCACGTCCTGATTGACCGACTTCTTCACCAGGCGCATCCCCATCACGCCGGTATAAAACTCCAGATTCTCCTGCGCGTCACCGGCAATGGCGGTGACGTGGTGTAGACCGGTGATCATGGTGTCTCAGGGACCGGGAGGGGGGAGTGATGCGGGTGACGAGAGTGGAGTGAGTGATAACGACCAGGGTGAGGAGCAGGAGATGGGGTGATGAACCCATCACGCATGTCATGCCCTCACCCTGGCTCTGGTCACTCACTCCACTCTCGTCACCCCTCTCACTCATCCCTCCCAGCGCCCTCCCCCTCATAAGGTATGACGCTCCTCGGTATCCATCTCCCAACAGCGGCGCGGTACGCGGCATACTCCGCGCCGAACTTCCTTGCCAATGCTCGCTCTTCATACCCCACAACGAAGAGGTGGGTGACGAGCCAGAAGCCGGCCGCATACGCCAGCAGCGGCTCGGCGTCGAAGAGCGCGGCCAACCCCAGCAGGATGACAATACCCGCGATGTACATGGGGTTCCGCACGTAACGGTAGGGTCCGCTGATCACCAAGCGGCGCGGCGGATCGAACGGTGCCGGGGTCCCACGGCCGCGTATCGCGAAGGATCCCCAGCACCAGACCATCAGGATGGTACCGGCAGCGATGAGGAGTGGCCCCACGTACCGCCCGGGGCCGGTGCCGACATTTGCCGAGCCATCCGCTTGCACGATCCACATGGGGATCAACACGAGCACTGTGGCCACGAAGGTCAGCGCGAAGAGCAGCGTGCGCAGCCAGATCACGAACGCTCCCGAAACGTGCGCAACGCGTCGCGCGCCTCATCGGTGCGGGAGCACCGGATGACGTTCTCGACCTCCTCGGCCAGCGTCTGGTCGAGGTCCAGCTCGAATGAGCGGCGGAGCAGCTGCTTGGCGAGCTCCATTGAGAGCGGTGCGTTGGACGCCAGCTCGTTGGCCCACGACATGGCGACCGACAGCACCACGTCCGCCGGCACGAGCTGACTCACCATTCCCGTCGCATGCAGCTCGGCGGCGCTGATGGGCTCACCGCTCAGCAGCCATCGCGTGGCGCGCGCCGCGCCGACCATGCGCGGGAGCAGATACATGAGCCCGTTCGTGTGGAAGAGGCCCAGCTTCACCTCGGGGAATCGGAGCGTCGCCGACTCGGCGGCGATGCGCAGGTCGCAGGCGACGGCGAGCTCGGCACCGATGCCCACGGCGATCCCGTTGATGGCGGCGAGCACGAGCTTCGGGTGCGACACGATGCGCCAGGTGAGCTCCTGAAGCTGCTCCAGCTCCTGCCGCTGCGCCACCTCGTCGTCGCCGCGCGTCGCCGACAGCTCGCCCATCTCCTTGAGGTCGATGCCTGACGAGAAGGCGCGGCCGCTGCCGGTGAGCACCAGCACACGGAGCTCGGCGTCCGACCCGGTGGTCTCGAGGATCGCCAGCAGGTCGGCCACCATTCGACGATCCATGGCATTGAGCGCGCGAGGCCGGTGCAAGGTGATGAGCCCCACCTTGCCGCGCTTCTCGTAGAGAATGCCGTTCTGGGGCATGTGTCAGCTCCACGACCGGGAGACGGCGTCGTACGCGCCCACACGCTGGTCGGGCTTCGACGCCAGCAGCCTGCTCTTCTCGATGCGCTCGCTCGGCGTCAGCGGGAACCGCTCCACGTATTCCACGTATCGCGGCACCTTGAAGGACGCGAGCTTCTGCCGCGCGAACTCCAGCAAGAGATCGGGTGGTGTCGACGTGGCGGTCTCGCCCGGCTGGAGCTGCACGAACGCCTTCACCTCCTCGCCGCGCAATTCGTCGGGTACGGGGACGCACGCCGCCGCGCGCACGGCCGGGTGCTGGCAGAGCACGCTCTCCACCTCCGCGGCCGAGATGTTCTCGCCACCGCGGCGGATCATGTCCTTGATGCGTCCGGCGAGATGGATGTAGCCACGCTCGTCGCGAAAGGCGAGGTCGCCGGTGTGGGCCCAGCCGTCGCTGCACCACCGCGCCGTCGCCTCCGGATCGCGATGGTAGCCGCGCATCATGTGCTCGCCGCGAAAGAGGAGCTCGCCCGTCTGGCCGTCCTCGACCGACCGGCCATCGGGCCCGACGATGGCTGCTTCACGTTCCGGCACCGATCGTCCCAGGGAGCCCGAGCCGACCGACGCGGAGTCGTCGAGTGGGACCATGAGGCCGGCGCCGATCTCGGTGGAGCCGTAGATCTCGCGCCATGGACACCCCCAGCGCTCCTCGATCTCGCGGTGTCGCCTGGCGTCGATCCCGGAGCAGAGCACGAAGCGAACGCGGTGCCCGCGGTCCACCGACTCGTCAGCCGGCTGCTTGAGAAGCAGCAGGGGCATGGTCCCCAGGCAGTAGAACCAGGTCACGCCGCCGCGAGCGACGTCGCGCCAGAAGGTGGACGCCGAGAAGCGCGGCAGGATGACGAGCTCCATGTCGCGCACGAGGCAGAGCGTGAGGATCCAGGTGGGATCCATGTACGAGAGCGGCGCGGCAGTCACGGTGACGTCGCCGGCGCGGAAGGCTGTCTGGTCGTAGACCGTACGGGCCAGCGCAAGCCAGTAGTCGTGCGTCGTCAGACAGCCCTTGGGGAAGCCGGTGGTGCCTGACGTGTACTGGATGCAGACGAGGTC
>DATFFQ010000040.1:0-2924 GCA_035249955.1 Gemmatimonadaceae bacterium | reverse complement strand
GGCTCCGAGCGCGGCTCGCGTCGCGGCGCGTCGGGAACGCTGGAGCTCCGGTTCACGTCGCGGCGGCTGTCCCACACCTCGCCGTCGCGCCGCCTGACGCCGCGATTGTCGACGTCGACAGGATCGCCGGGACGCGTGGCGCCCGGATCGCCAGACCGTCCCCGACGCTCGACGACGCGATCGGCGATCACCCGCGTCGAGCGATCGTCGCCGACATCGCCGCGCCGGCGGCGCTCGATGAAGTTCTCACGCGTCACTCGATCGCGGTCGCCCACCTGCTTGAACTCGAATCGGCGGAACCGGTCCGGAGGACGGATCACGTACACCACACGGCTCCCGTGCCGGTAGCGGTACGGATAGAAGATCGGGCTGGCGAAGATGACGATACGGAACCGCGAGCAGTGATGCGCGTACGGATCCCATCGATGGTACGGGCGGTACGAGTGGCAATCGTAGCAGAGGAAGCGCGGATAGTCGACGCGGCGGTCGATGTAGTAGGTGGTGTAGTGCATGGCGTACGGCGCGCGCGAATCGTAGAGCACGTAATCGGCGAAGTCGCGCATCGCCTCGTACGGATCTCCGTGCACGCGTCCGCCCACCGGACGGTAGCTCCAGTATCCGTGCGCGCGAATGCGGTCGAGCGCGAACGGCTCGCGTGACGCCAGCGCGAAGACGTAGCCGAGTCCGGTGTACTCGTGGACGCGAAAGGTGTAGTACCCGTAGCCGGGGACGTCGTAGGTCCGTCCGCCGCGAACGAACCCGTCGTCGTGGAGGCCGTACGGGTAGAGCACGTGTACCTCGCCGTCGGCGTCGACACGGGCGATCACCACGAAGGCATCTTCTTCGGTGCGGAAGGACACTCGAGCGCCCGTCCCACGCCGGTAGAGATCCGGTCCGTCGAGCCAGACGCGAACGCCAACCGTGTAGTCGGCGGCAGGTAGCCGGCGAGGGTATCCGTCGTCATCGGGGCCGTGCTGCGCGGCGAGCGGGACGAGTGGTGCTGCCAGCAAGATCGTGGTGATTAGCACGACGGCTCGACGGCTCATGAGGACCACCCTGGTATGTGCATCACCCCGCAGCCGGACGCATCGAGCATGCCGTGATACGTCCACATCTAACTAGAGGCCTGTCCGAGACTTAAACTGTTTCCTCCGGCTCTCGTGCGATACCCTGTCTACACTCATGGACAGCAACCGGCCACTGCGGGGGACGGTCGGGTGCGAGCAGCAGGCCACGTGGCCCCGCGCCCCGCGCCACGCACCACGCGCTACGCGGCCCGCGCCGCGCACCACGCGTCACGCACCACGCACTATGCGCCACGCGCAATTTGACCCTCTCCCACACCCTGTCTAGCTTCCAGCCCTTCATGGACAACGCCCGCGGCCAGCGCGCCGACCTGCTCGACCCGGCGACGATCGCCGCTCTCGGTCGGATCGAGATCATCGCGCGGTGGATCGTGGATGGCTTCCTCACCGGCCTCCACCGCTCGCCGCGCAAGGGCTTCTCGGTCGAATTCGCCGAGCATCGTCCCTACCAGCCCGGCGACGAGCTTCGCTACGTCGACTGGAAGATCGCCGCGCGCGCCGATCGCTGGGTGGTGAAGCAGTACGAGGAGGAGACGAACCTTCGTGCCACCATCGTGCTCGACGTCAGCCGCTCGATGGCCTGGACCGGGGATGCCGCCCGCCTCACCAAGCTCGCGTACGCCGAGCGCCTCACCGCCGCGCTCTCGCTCCTGTTCCTGCGTCAACACGACGCGGTGGGACTCGTGCGCTTCGACGAAGCGATCCGTACCTCGGTGCCCCCTCGTGCGCGCTCGGGCCATTGGCGGCGCATCGTCGCCTCGCTCGACGATCCCGGAAGCGGTCACGCCTCGCGCGCGCCCGACGCGCTGGAGAAGGCCGGCCGCCTGATCGTGCGGCGCGGGATGGTGGTACTCATCTCCGACCTGCTCATGGAGCCCGACGACGTGCTGCCGCACGTGCGTTCGCTGCGGCTGCAGGGACACCACGTGGCGGTGCTGCACCTGCTCGATCCCTCCGAGCGCGAGCTGCCGCTCACCACCGACGCCGTATTCGTCGATCCCGAGTCGTCCACCGAAGTGACCGCCACCGTCGCGGACGTACGCGCGGCCTACAGAGCCACCGTCGAAGCCGCCCTCCAGGAATGGCGCAGCTCGCTCACCGCCCTGGGCGCGAGCTACGAGACGATCACCACCGATGCACCGTTCGGCGTTCCGCTTCGGCGAGCGTTCGCGGTGCGACAGCGACTGCCGTGATCGATTTTCTGTCACCACTCTATCTGCTCGCGGCCGCGGCGGCGGCAATTCCACTGTTCATCCATTTGCTGCGGCGCCGCATCGGGACCAAGGTCGAGTTTCCGGCGGTGCGCTATCTCGCCCGCGCCGAGCGGGAGCACAGCCGGAAGCTCCGGCTCCGCAACCTGCTGCTCATGCTGCTCCGCGTCGTGGCCGTGATCATCATCGCCGCCGCCGCGGCCCGGCCCGTGGCGCGCGTGGTCGGGAGCGGGCACGCCCCCACCGCCGTGGCCATCGTCATCGACAACTCGCTGAGCACCTCCGCAGTGGTCGGTGGCACCACCGTGCTGACCGATCTCAAGGCGCAGGCGCGTGAGGTCGTGGGGCGCGCGTCGGGCGAGGATCGGCTGTGGCTCGTAACCGCCGACGGTGTCGTGCGCGGCGGCACGCGCGCCGTGGTGCTCGACGCCATCGATCGCATCGACCACCTGCCCGGCGCCGGCGACATGGGGCAGGCGATGGCACGCGCCGCGTCGCTGGTGCGCGAAGCGCCGCTCCCCGAGCGCGAGGTTGCGCTGCTCACCGACGCTCAGCGCACGGCCTGGCCCCGCTCGGTCCCGCTCGAGGAGCTGCGGATCCTGGTGTACCGGCCGCGAGCGGCACCGCC
>DATFFQ010000039.1:0-43881 GCA_035249955.1 Gemmatimonadaceae bacterium | reverse complement strand
CTCCCGATGGCGCGCCGTCGCTGACTGGCGATGGCCGCGGCGCCGGCACCCACTGCGGCGGCGACCATGCCCGGCGACGCCAACCCCACCCCGAGCACGAGGAAACCCACCGCGGCGAGCGTTCCCGCCATCGACCACCTGATGCCGCCGTCGGGTGACCGGGCCACCAGGACGACCGCCGCCGGCACCACCACCAGCGCGCCCACGTGGACCGGCACCGCCAGCGCGATCCCGTACGCCGTGAGCACCAGCCAGGGCCAGCGTCCCGTTTCTCGCGCCCGATCCGCGGCAAACAGGATCGCGGCCACGAGCAGCAGCGAGACCGCGTACGCCTCACTCTCGGTGGCGTTGAGCCACACCGTCGACATCGAGCCGGCGCATACCGCGGCGGCGAACGCCGCCGCGCGCGAGCGCATCCAGCGCCAGGTGAGCCAGGCCAGGATACCGCACGCCGCGGCGGTGCTCACCGCCGACAGCAGATTGACGGCGAACGCGCGCGGGAGCGGCGCCAGCGCATCGCTCGTCGCGCGGGCGACCAGCACGAAGAGCGGCGTACCGGGCGGGTGCGGGATGCCGAGCGAGTGGACAGCGGCGATCAGCTCGCCGGCATCCCAAAATGTCACCCCGGGGGCCAGCGTCGCGACGTAGACCAGCAGGAGGACGATCGACGCCGCGGCGGCAACCGCACGCGGCCCGCCTACGTGTGCACCTCGAGCAGCGGATGCTCGGCGGTGGAGCGTGGTGTCCTGCCGGCGATGATGTCGCGAAGCTGCGGTGCGGTGAGACCACGACGCAGGCGGCCATTCTGGGCGACGGAGATGGTGGCCGTCTGCTCCGACACCACGATCACCAGCGCATCCGTCTCCTCGGACAGGCCAATGGCGGCCCGATGGCGCGTGCCGAGCGAGCGGTCGTTGAGCGGCGCCTGTGACAGCGGCAGGATGCACCCCGCGCCGATGATGGTATCGCCACGGATGATCACCGCGCCGTCGTGCAGCGGTGAGTACGGCGTAAAGATGGTCGCCAGCAGATCGGCCGACACCTTGGCCTGCATCTCGCGCCCCGACTGCACGTACTCGCCCAGTCCGACCTCGCGCTCGAGTGCGATGATGGAGCCGATGCCGGAGCGGCTCAGCCGCTCGACGGCGCCGGCGACTTCTTCGGCCACCTCGCCGACTTCCATGCGCCGGAAGAACCGCGTGACCCGTGACTGACCCAGGTGCGCCAGCGCCGCCCGTAGCTCGGGTTGAAACACCACCAGCGCGGCAAAGGCGCCGTAGGTGAAGACCAACCCGAGCAGATACGTGATCATCGTGAACTTGAACAGCCAGGCCACCGCGTACGTGAACACGAGCACCACGATGCCGATGAGCATCTGCACCGCTCGCGTCCCGTGGATCAGGAGCAGGATGCGGTAGATCACGAACGCGACGATCGCGATCTCGATGGCGTCGCGCCATCCAAAGCCGATGATCCTGAACTGGTCCAGTACGCTCACGAGCCTTCCCTGCTCCGTACGATTGCCCACGCGACGTCGAGCGCGCGCCGTGCCGCACGCACATCGTGGACACGAAAGATCCGTGCGCCCAACGCCAACGCCATCACGTTGGCGCCGATCGTCCCCTCCAACCGATCGATCGCATCGGGTGACGCGCTCAACTCGCCAATGAACCGCTTCCTCGAGACGCCGACCGCCACCGGATAGCCGAGCGCAACAAGCCGCGGCAACCCCACCAGCATCGCCACCGAATGCTCGGTGCGCTTTCCGAATCCGAGGCCCGGGTCGATCGCGATCGCATCGCGGGCGACACCCGCTCGCTCCGCGTCCTCCACTCTGGGTTGGAGCTCGGCCAACACATCGGCTACGGGATCGGCGCTGTATCGAGCATGGGCGTACGTGGCCATGTCGGCCACGCCCCCTCGCGAGTGCATGAGGATGACACCAGCCCCCGCCTCCGCGCAAACCCTCGCCATGGACGAGTCGAGCCGGAACGCCGAGACATCGTTGATGATGTCGGCACCGGCATCCAGGGCCGCGGCAGCGATGTCACTCTTTACGGTGTCGACGGAGAAGACGGCCTGCGGGAAGCGGGCGCGGAGCGATGAGAGGACGGGAAGCACGCGCCGGCGCTCCTCGGCGGCGTCGACCTCCTGCGCTCCCTGTGGTCGAGTGGACTCACCGCCGATGTCGACGACATCGGCGCCCTCCTCGAGCAGGCGCGCGCCGTGATCGACGGCGGACTCGACGGCGAAGTATCGCCCGCCGTCGCTGAAGCTATCCGGCGTCACATTGAGGACGCCGAGGATGATCGGACGATCGAGTGGGATGCCGCGGCCGCGGCATCGCCACATCACGCCGGCGCCACCTCCGGTCCACCCAGCAGCGGCGGCCTGGCCGCACGCGGCTGCGTCACGGGCTCGGTGGGAATGGCAGCCGGCGCGCTCGACCCGACCTTGCGCGGCGGCAGCTTCTCGCCGCGGACCAGGATCTCGATGTCATCGGCGGTGAGCGTCTCGCGCTCGAGGAGCGCCGCGGCCATCGAGTGCAACAGGTCCAGGTGCTCGGAGAGCGTCGCCTTCGCGCGGCTATACGAGTCGTTGAGGAGGCGCGTGACTTCCGCGTCCACGAGCTGAGCCGTCTTTTCCGATACCTCGCGGCGATGTCCCAGCTCACGGCCGAGGAAGACCTCCTGCTCGTTGTCCCCCACGAGCACCGGACCGATCGCGTCGGACAGACCCCACTGCGCGACGTACCGGCGCGCGAGGCCCGTTGCCTTCTGAATGTCGTTCGCGGCACCCGTGGTGACGCGATCGTGGCCGAACACGATCTCCTCGGCCACACGCCCACCGTACGTCATTACCAGCATCGCCTCCAGCTGCTGTCGCGTGATCGAATAGCGATCTTCCTTGGGCAGGGTTGCCGCGAGGCCGAGAGCACGACCGCGGGGCACGATCGTCACCTTGTGCAGCGGATCGCAGCCGGGCGTCTTGATCGCGCACACGGCGTGTCCCGCCTCGTGGTAGGCGGTGTTCCGGCGCTCCTCCTCCTTCATGACCATCGACTTCCGCTCGACGCCGAGCATGACCTTGTCCTTGGCGTCCTCGAGGTCGGCGAGATAGACCTTCTCGTGGTTGCGGCGCGCCGCCAGCAGTGCGGCTTCGTTCACGAGGTTCGCGAGATCGGCGCCCGACATGCCGGGCGTGCCACGCGCGAGCAGCGTGACGTCCACGTCGTCGGCGACGGGCACCTTGCGCAGGTGCACGCGGAGGATCTCCTCCCGCCCGCGGAGATCGGGCGAATCGACCACCACCTGCCGGTCGAAGCGGCCGGGACGGAGCAGTGCCGGATCGAGCACGTCGGGCCGGTTGGTGGCCGCGATCAGGATCACGCCATCGTTCCCCTCGAAGCCGTCCATCTCGACGAGCAGCTGATTGAGCGTCTGCTCGCGCTCGTCGTGCCCACCACCGAGTCCGGCACCGCGATGGCGCCCGACCGCATCGATCTCGTCGATGAAGATGATGCACGGCGCGTGGGCCTTGCCCTGCTCGAACAGATCGCGCACGCGGCTGGCGCCAACGCCGACGAACATCTCCACGAAGTCGGAGCCCGACATCGAGAAGAACGGACGTCCCGCCTCACCGGCGACGGCACGGGCGAGGAGCGTCTTGCCGGTGCCGGGTGGTCCGACGAGCAGCACACCCTTGGGCAGACGGCCACCGAGCTTGGTGAACTTCTGCGGGTCCTTGAGGAACTCGATGATCTCCTGCAGCTCCTCCTTGGCCTCGTCGGCGCCGGCGACGTCGGCGAACGTCACCTTGGGCGTGTCGCCGGTGAGCAGCTTCGCCTTCGACTTGCCGAACGAGAATGCCTTCGCGCCTCCCGCCTGCATCTGGCGGAAGAGGAAGATCCAGAGCCCGATGAAGAGAATGAACGGCAGGTAAGAGAGGATGTAGCCGCTGAACCCCGGCTTCGCATCCTCGGCGCGAATGACGACGTGCTTGTCCTGGAGCCGCTGCACCTCGGTGGGATCGTCCTTCATTGGCAGCCGTACCGAGAACTTGCGCGCCTCGCGATCCTTCACCCGAACACGATGGCGGAACTCGCCGGTCATGTTCTTGCCATCGCGGATCGTGACGGCGGCAATGTTGTCGTTGTTCAACTCCTGCCGGTACGTCGTGTAGTCGATCTCCGGTGCCTTCTCCTGACTCGCGCCGGAGAGCCGGATGAAGATGATCGGGATGAGGATGAGGAGGATCCAAAACGACAGCGTCTTGGAGAACCGGCCCCAGTTGAAGTCGCGCTTCGGCGGTGGGATTCTGTCGGCCATTTACTGCAAGCTCGCGATGTAAGGCAAGTGTCGGAAATTCTCGGCGTGGTCCAGCCCGTAACCCACCAGAAACTCGTTCGGGGCATCGAAGCCCACGAAACGCACTGGATACCGCAGCTCCGTCGCCACGTGTTTGTGCAGCAACGCGCAAGTTTCGAGCGACTGCGGCTCGCGCGCGGTAAGAAGGTCCATCAACCGGCTCAGCGTGCGTCCCGAATCGACGATGTCCTCTACCAATAGAATGTGTTTGCCCGCCAGCTCGGTTTCCGGATCGTACACCAAACGGACCTGGCCGCTGGACTGCATCTCGTTGCCGTAGCTCGAGGCGACCACGAAATCGACCTGCAACGGTCTGGTGATCTGCCTCACGAGGTCGCCCAGGAAGATGAAGCTCCCCTTGAGCAGACCGAGCACCAACAGCTGACCGTCGGGATACTGCGACGAGATCTCGGCGCCAAGCTCCCCAACTCGCCGAGCGATCTCTTCCGGGCCGTACACGACGCGGCGTACGGCACGTCCGTCGAGTCGTGGGTCAGCCATCGATGCGTTCACACGCGTACCGCACCACCGGCCGACCGGACCGGACGGTCGCCGCGGGACTGCGGCGCACCCCAGGAATCCAGACAATCTCGTCGCCGGCGACGACCACCGGCCAGCCCACGCGCCGTGCCGCATCGATGCCGGCATCGCGGAGCAAACCCTTCACGCGCCGAGGAGTAGCGGCGCCGTGTGGAATCATTCGATCACCCGGTTGCCACGGCCGCACGACGAGCGGCCGATCCACCGGAAGCGCCGCGGTCCAGAGATCGCGCGGCGCGACGTGCCGCGTGCGCCGGAACCGCCAGCCATCCATCACTACGGCATCCGAGAGCGTTTGTGTCTCCACTCGCGGGACGCTCGAAGTGGCGGCCCGCAACCCGATGACACCGCGATGCAGCACCGCCTCGAATCCGCCCGACAGCTGGATCCGGCTGCCTTGCCTACCGTTAATAGTAAACGATGTGAGACGTCGAGTTCCACGCCGATCGAGGGTGATGCCGAGGCGCGCGGCGATGGCTGGCCAGAGGAGTGCAAGCGCATGCGCATCATAGCGCTGGAGATGCTCCCGAGCAACACGTAGCTCGCCTAGCTCGTGCTCGATGGGCACGACTCCCGCGACCAGCGCGTCGACCTCTCGCCGAAGCGCCGCTGCCCTCCGTGCGACTTCCAGCAGCTCGCCGGGAAGCTCCGGCCGAACGCGCACGAGCGCCGGCAGCAGATCCAGGCGTACGCGATTGCGCAGGTGCGCGCGCGAGCGGTTGCTCGGGTCCTCCACCCACCGAAGCGAGTGTGACACTGCATATCGACCGATGTCGCGGCGCTCCAGCTCGAGAAAGGGGCGATCCACTGGGCTCTGCGCATAGAGCGCCGCCAGCCCTCTGGCACCCGATCCGCGCAAGACGCGCATCAGCACCGTCTCCACGTGATCGTCGCGCGTGTGCGCCGTCACGACAGCGCCTCGCTCAGCGTCGGCGACACGCCGAAGAAACGACCATCGCGCCTCCCGCCACCCCGCCTCGCCGCTCAGTCCCGATGGTGCTCGTCCCCGCACAACGCGCAGTCCTCGCCGCGAGCCCTCAGCCTGCACGAGGTCGGCCGCGGCAGTGGCGGCCGCGCCGGTGCCGTGGTCGAACGTCGCCACGGCCGCGATTCGCTCCGGGTGCCATCGTGCCGTGGCGTCGAGCAGCACGATCGAATCGCGTCCACCCGAGACCGCGAGCACCACACGACTCCGCCCGGCCAGCGCGCCATCGAGGGCCGCACGGACCGCGTCATCGGGCGAGGATCGGAATGACATTCGGGCGATCGAAAACGAGTCGAGGTCGCGAGTGGAAGCTGGCGCTGAGTCGAAACTTAGCCGCATTCCGCTCGCGGGGCATGACGCGCCTCGGACTCTGGCCCCATCCAGCCACCGTCAATACATTGATGGCGCGGACGCTCGATGCACACTCTCACGCCGAGGATCACGTTGGAGACGCACGGACCGCTCGGGACGCTGTGGGCCGGATTGGGCCTCATCTCGTTCTACATTGCGTTGATCTGGATCAACACGCTGCTCGGCATCTTCCTCACCCCGCTCTTTCTCATCCCACTCAGCTGGCTCAAGCGCCGCCGCGCTGGTGACGGCGGTGGGGAGCAGCGACGCCCTCAGAGCTGAGCGCAGTCTTGCGCCAGGGATTGAGGACCAGGGATTGGGGATTGGGAGGACTGCAGAACAGAGATCGTGACGCGTGCCCGAACGTGCATGCAGGTCCAATCCCGAATGCCCAATCCCTAGTCCCCATCACATTCGCCCCCGGGGTGCACCATGGGAATGATCATTCTGCTCGTCGTCCTCCTCGTCATCGCTTTCTGGGTGATCAGCGCCTACAACACGCTGATCCGCCTCAAGAACGCAGTGTACAACGCGTGGAAGCAGATCGACGTCCAGCTCAAGCGGCGCTACGACCTGATCCCCAATCTCGTCGAGACCGTGAAGGGCGCCATGCAGTTCGAGCGTGACACGCTCGATGCGGTGGTGAAGGCGCGCAATCAGGCGATCCAGGTCAATCAGTCGAACGCCGGCGTCGGCACCGTCGCGGCTGCCGAGACGCAGCTCACCGGCGCGCTGCACCGGCTGCTCGCGGTGGTCGAGGCGTACCCGGAGCTCAAGGCGACCGGCAACGTTGCGCAGCTCCAGGAAGAGCTCACGTCCACCGAGAACAAGATCGCGTTCGCGAGGCAGCTCTACAACGATACGGCGACCCAATACAACACGAAGCAGATGCAGTTCCCGACGAATCTTGTCGCGGGCCTCGCCAAGGCCACACCCGCCGAGCTGTGGGAGATCACGGACGTCGCCGAGCGCGCGACGCCGAAGGTCGATCTCTCGCTGAACCCGAAGCCGTGAGCGACGAGAGCGTCAATCTCTTCGACCAGCAGGAGGCGAACAGGCGCCGATCACGCTGGCTGGTGATCGGCTTCGTTCTCTTCTTCGCATGGCTGGGCTTCGGCGGCGATCTCATCTTCTACCTGTCCACCGCCGAAGCGGGACCGGCCGAGTACCGGCACGTGGTGCCGTGGTTCGGACTCATGCTCACCGCCATCGCGGTGGGCCTCGCCCGGTACGCGTGGCGTACTGGACCGCGGAAGGTGCTCTGGGCCACCGGCGCGCGCGAGGTCACGAGCCCGTCCACGCCCGAGGAGCAGCAGCTCGTGAACGTCGTGGAGGAGATGGCCATCGCGTCGGGACTTCCTCGCCCTCGCGTCTGGATCGTTCCCGAGGCCGACCCCAACGCGTTCGCCACCGGCCACGACGAGCGAAACGCCAGCGTTGCCGTCACCGAAGGACTGCTGGCGCTCTGCTCGCGCGATGAGCTTCAGGCGGTGATCGCGCACGAGATGGGGCACGTCAAGAACCTGGATGTTCGCCTGATGACGCTCCTGGCGGCGCTGGTGGGCGCCGTGGCGCTCATCTCCGACGGGGTGGGTCGCGCGCTGCGCACCGGCGCGCGCGTTGGCGGACGGTCGGGGCGCGGAGGCGGCGGCAAGAAGGGAAGCAACCTCGGCCCGATCATTCTGATCCTGGTCGTGCTGTGGATCATCAGCTGGGTGCTCGCGCCGCTCATCACGCGCGTGCTCGCGCTCGGCGTGAGTCGCAAGCGCGAGTATCTGGCCGACGCGATGAGCGCGCAGTTCACGCGCAATCCGCTCGCGCTGGCTACCGCGCTCGAAAAGATCGAGCACGCCGAGGCGCCCACCAAGTCCATCAAGAGCGGGAGCGCACACCTCTGTATCGCCGATCCCACCGGCCGGAAGCTGAACTCCAAGCAAGGTTTCCTGGCCGAGCTGCTCGGCACGCACCCGCCGATGGCGATCCGCATCGCCAAGCTCAAGGCGATGGGCTACCAGGAGCGCAAGCAGAGCGGGAACTTCGTTCCGGAGCCCGACACGACGCGCGTCTGAGCATTTCGCGTCATCGCTCGATGCGGAAGACGTAGGACTGCTCCACCAGCATCCGCACCTTTCGCGCACCGACGCGCGCCGGCTCGAAGCGCAGGCGCGGCAGCACGCGGCGCACCGAGGCACTGAACGCCTCGCCTGACGACTCGATGATGCGAAGCGATCCCCGCTCGGCACGACCTCCGGTATCGACGACGAAGCGCGCCAATACATAGCCGTCTATGCCTGCGGCGCGGGGCGCCGACGGATAGTCGGGCGCCGGGTTGCCGGGCAGTGGTACGGCGACTCGCTCGACGGTACCGGCCGAGTACACCTCGCCGGCACCATCGCCACCGCCGGGTCGGCGTGGAGCCCCGACGTCACGCGCGACGCCGAACTCGTCAGGCGCGATGGCGATGGTGACACCTGGTTCCGGCAGAGTGGTGGGCACCCGGAGCTCGACCCGCGGCACGGGCGTGACCGGCTCCGTGCGCTTCTCGCCGCCCACTCCGGTAGACCTCCTCGTGGCCGTCGCCGTCCGCGGTGTCGGCCGGGAGAGCAGAGGCGTATAGATGATGTCGATCGCCTCCGGTGCTCGCGGCAGCGATCGCGCCACGCCGGAGGACTGGACAGCGAGGACCACCAGCACTGCGTGTACTGCCGCACTCACGGTCGCGCCAAGCCCCGGCCGCGAGCGGTTCCGTCTCGACTCCACGAGGGTGCTCAACATCGCTCCTCCCTGTCCGGTAACGTGTCGTGCCGCCCGTCACAGAATAGGGAGGAGAGATGAGCGTCCTCTTACGCGTGCATTACCAGCGTGTGTGCGGCGAATTACGTATCGCTCACGGCCGCATTACGAGTCGATTATCGCTTCGAGACCTTGTCGGCGATGGGCGTGTACCCGCCGTCGGGCGGCACCGATACGGGCGCCGAACCCTCCGCGCGCCGCGCCGCCGACTGCAGCACCTTCTGGATGTCGACGCCGAACGCCGAGGCGAGCCCCTCCATCGTGCGCAGCGCGGCAGTCACGCGCTGGTTGGCGGCGTTGCTCACCCCTTCGCCGCTCCCGCCGTCCAGCACCACCACGCGCTCGATATCGATCCCCTTCACCGCCTCCATGGACGTCGCGAGCAGTGCGGGCAGCTTCTCGGCCATGAACACCGAGAACCCCTGTTCGCCCGCGTCCTTGATCTGCGAGTAGAGGAGCTTCAGCACCTCGACCTGCGCCTTCCCGTTCTCGAGGATCGGCGCCGATGCAGCCTTGGCGCGCAGCTCGGCCGCCTTCCGCTCCGCTTCCGCAGGCTCGACGATGTCCGCCGAGAGCCTTCGCTTCTGGAGCTCCACGCGCTGACTCTCGAGTGTCTGCTGCGCTTCCACCTCGGCACGCATGGCCTCGACGCGCGCCACACGCTCGGTGGTCTCGGCTTCCTGGTTGAACTGCGCCTGCTTCACCCGGAGCGTGTTCCGGGCGTCGGCGATGGTCACCTCGGCCTGAGCCTGCGCGACTTCCGCCATTCGTCGTGCATCTGCTTGCTGTTTCTTGATCTCCGCTTCCACCATCGCCTGGGCGACCTCGGCCAGTTTGCGTGCCTCCGCCTGCTGCTGCTTGATCTCGGCGTCGGCTCTCGCCTGCGCCACTTCGGCCAGTTTGCGCGCTTCAGCCTGCCGCTGTAACACCTCCGCCTCGTTCTGCGCCTGCGTGACCTCGGCCAGGGTACGCGCCTCGGCCTGACGCTGCTTCGTCTCGGCCTGGTTGGCGGCCTCGGCGATCTGCGCTTCCTTGAGCACCTGCGCCGTCTTCGCACGCCCCACCGCCGCCAGGTATCCCACCTCGTCCGTCACGTTCTGGATCTTCAGGATGTCGAGCTGGAGTCCGAGCTTCTGGAGATCCTGGTCTGCCTCCTGCAGCAGCTCGGCGGCGAACTTCATCCGGTCTTCGTTTACCTCTTCAGGAGTGAGCGTCGCCAGCACACCGCGCAGGTTGGCCGACAGCGTCTCCTTGGCCAGCTCCTCGATCTCCTGCATGCGCTTGCCCAGCAGTCGCTCCACGCCGTTGTTGAACGTCGTCTCGGGCTCGGAGGCCACCTTCACGTTCGCCACCGCCTGCACGGAGAGCGGGATTCCTCCCTTGGAGAACGCGTTCTGGACCGTGAGCTCGATCGGGATCGTGGCCAGCGGAATCCACGACACCTGCTCGATGATCGGCACCCGCAGTGTGCGACCGCCGATCACCGCGCGGTAGCCGACGTTCTTTCCATCGTCGAGCGTGCGGCTGCGGCCGGTGATGATGGCCGCCGAGTTGGGTGGCACGATGACGATGAGTGACTTGATGGTGGCGACCAGGGCCACCACGGCGACGAGCGCGACGCCGGCGACGATGGCGGGGCCGACGAGAACCAGGTTGTCCATCACGATCTCCAGAAGAGGCTGAAACTGCGGCCGGCGATCGACGCCTTCACGACTCCGCCAGCGACGCATCCACGGGCGCGACGAGGGCCGTACCGCCGCGCATCTCGACCACGACCACGGACTTCCATTGGTGCGGGGGCACCTCGCCCGACTCCAGCGGACGCGCCGCCAGCTCGATGGTGCGCGGCCCGCGCTGCACCTGCACCTTGCCCAATCCGGTGCTGCTGAACGGCACCAGCACCTTACCGGTGAGGCCGACGAAGCTCGTGTCGCCCGACCGATCGCCTGAGCCCGAGCGCCTGAGATAGCCGAACACGGCCGCGCTCACGCCGGCGACCGCCGCACCGGAGAGAGCGGCAGCGCCAAGGATGAGCCCGCTCCACAGTCCCCCGGCAGCGAGGCTGAGTCCCACGCCGACGCCGCCGAAGGCGAACAGGAAGTACGTCAGCGTGCGGAGGGAGAAGATCTCCATCCCGCCGAGATGGTGATCCGTGTCTCCGGACACATCGTGGTCGTGCTCGCCGCCGAATATGCCGAGGAGCAGCAAGCCGCCACCGAGGACGAGCGAGAAGATGTAGAGCGCGATCATTGGTGCTCGGAGGGGACCGTGGACGCCGGCGGGCCGGGCCAGCGCCGCGCGTGCAGGGACTCCGATCAAAGTGCGGCGCTCGGGCGGGAAATGCAATCAGGAAAAACGAAAACCCCGGATCGACTGGTATCGATCCGGGGTCGTCCACGACTCTCGCCGTGTGAGCCGCTATGTGCGCGTGGCCGCCGAGCCGACGAACTGCTCCGCCTCGGTGGAGCCGGCGAGGGCGGCGGTGGACGCCTGCCCGCTGGTGATCGTCAGCAGCACCTGATCGAAGTAGCCGGTGCCCGCCTCGCGCTGGTGCTTCGTGGCGGTGTATCCGTCCTTCTCCCGCGCGAGCTCGCGTTCCTGAATGCGCACGTAGGCGGGCATGCCATCCTCGGCGTACTCGGACGCCAGCTCGAAGGTGTGGAGATTGATGAGGTGCCAGCCGGCGAGCGTGATGAACTGGAACTTGTAGCCCATCGCGCTCAGCTCGCGCTGGAAGGTGGCAATCGTCGCCGCGTCGAGGTTGCGCTTCCAGTTGAATGACGGCGAGCAGTTGTAGGCGAGCATCTTTCCGGGATAGCGATCGTGGATCGCTTCGGCGAAACGGCGCGCCTCATCGAGATCGGGCTTGCCCGTCTCGCACCACACGAGGTCGGCGTACGGTGCATAGGCGACGGCGCGCGCCGTTGCCGCGTCCATGCCGCTCCGCACCATGTAGTAGCCCTCGGCCGTGCGCTCGCCGGTCGTGAACTCCCGATCGGCCTCATCGACATCGTTGGTGAGGAGCGTGGCGGCCAACGCGTCGGTACGAGCGACGATGATCGTCGGCACATCGAGCACGTCGGCGGCGAGTCGCGCCCCGATGAGCGTCCGGATGAATTGCGACGTCGGGATCAGCACCTTGCCACCCAGGTGGCCACACTTCTTCTCGGCGGCGAGCTGGTCCTCGAAGTGGACCCCGGCGGCGCCGGCCTCGATCATCGCCTTCATGAGCTCGAAGGCATGCAGCGGTCCACCGAAGCCGGCCTCGGCGTCGGCTACGATCGGCGCCAGCCAGTGACGCGACACCGTTCCTTCGCTCCATTCGATCTGGTCGGCGCGAAGCAGCGCATTGTTGAGGCGCCTAACGAGCGCGGGCACACTGTTCGCAGGGTACAGGCTCTGATCGGGGTACGTCTGAGCGGCGAGGTTGCCGTCGGCGGCAACCTGCCAACCGCTCAGATAGATCGCCTGCAAGCCGGCCTTCACCATCTGCACCGCCTGCGCGCCGGTGAGGGCGCCGAACGTCTTGACCATCTCGTCGCGCCGCAGCAGCTCCCACAACCGCTCGGCTCCCAGCCGGGCGAGCGAGTGCTCCACGCGCACCGAGCCGCGCAGCCGCACCACACCCTCGGCGCTGTAGCTGCGGGCGATGCCGGTCCAGCGCGGGTCGCTCGCCCAACGCTTGGCCAGCTGCTGCGCCTCCTCCGTACGATTGCCGGCGGACATCGGTTCCCCCTGTCGAGATGCGGCGCTAGTCGAGAAGTCCATATCCAGGAATGGTGAGGAATTCAGTGAATCGATCGTTCAGCACCAGTGCATCGAGCAGGCCCGCGGCATCGCGCAGACGCGAGCCGTTGCCGCCGCGCTCACCCTCCAGCGCCTGCAGCTCCTGATCGCGCACCGCGCGGTACAGCTCGGCCGTCACCGTCCCGCCCTCGGCCAGCGGTGCGCCGTGGCGCACCCACTGCCAGAGCTGCGCTCGCGAGATCTCGGCCGTGGCGGTGTCTTCCATGAGATTGTTGATCGCGACCGCGCCCGAGCCGCGCAGCCACGCGTCCAGATACTGGAGGGCGACGGTGATGTTGCCGGTGACGCCGGCCCGCGTGATACGGCCGGAGGGCACGCGAATGTCACGGAGCTCGTCGGCCTTCACCGCGATGTCGTCTCGCCGCTTCTCCTTCTGATGTGGCCGCGCGCCCAGCACGCGGTCGAAGACCTCCTTCGCCACGGGCACGAGGTCGGGGTGCGCCACCCAGGTCCCATCGAAGCCGTCGGAGGACTCGCGCTCCTTGTCCTCCCGCACCTTGCGCAGGGCGACCTCGTTGACCTCCGGATCGCGCCGGCTCGGTATGAACGCGGCCATCCCGCCAATGGCGTGCGCACCGCGCCGATGGCAGGTCTTCACCAGTAGCTCCGTGTAGGCGCGCATGAACGGCACCGTCATCGTCACCTGGACACGATCGGGCAGCATGAATTCGGCGCGGTTCCTGAACTTCTTGATCGCGCTGAAAATGTAGTCCCACCGTCCGGCATTGAGGCCGGCCGCGTGGTCGCGCAGCTCGTAGAGGATCTCCTCCATCTCGAACGCGGCGAGGATCGTCTCGATGAGCACCGTCGCGCGGATGGTGCCTCGCGGAAGGTCCAGTCGGTCCTGCGCGAAGGTGAAGACGTCGTTCCAGAGGCGGGCCTCGAGGTGGCTCTCCAACTTCGGCAGATAGAAGTACGGGCCCGCGCCTCGATCGAGCAGCTCCCGTGCGTTGTGGAAGAAGTACAACCCGAAGTCGCAGAGGCTGGCGGAGATCGGCTCGCCGTCGACCAGGAGATGCTTCTCGGACAGGTGCCAGCCGCGCGGCCGGACGAGCAACGTCGCGGTCCGTTCGGCCAGCCGATACTCCTTTTCCGGCGTGGTGAGCGAGAGCGTCCGACGCACCGCGTCAATGAGGTTGCTCTGCCCGTCGACCACGTTGGTCCACGTGGGCGACAGCGCGTCCTCGAAGTCGGCCATGAACACGCTGGCCCCCGAGTTGAGCGCATTGATCATCATCTTGCGCTCCACCGGCCCGGTGATCTCGACGCGGCGATCGAGTAGCGCGGCCGGGCAGTCAGCCACCTGCCAGTCGCCACTCCTGACGTTGGCGGTCGAGGTCAGGAAATCGGGCAACGTCCCGCCATCGAGCTCCAGCTGGCGCGCGGCGCGGCGCTCCAGCAGCTGCGCACGGACCGCGCGGAACTCGCGATGGAGTTGCGCAACGAAGCCGAGCGCGTCGGGAGTGAGGACGCGCTCCTGGCCGGGCACCGCACGTCCGACGATCTCGATCTGTTCAGTCAACCCTGAGGGCATTCCGTGTCCTCGATAGAGGGCGAGGCGGCTCGGGACGTGAGCGCGGATTCGCAAGAGCTATGCTACATGGTCGCTTCCATCAGTCGATTATGCGAGTGGTCAAGCCGCGGCGAACGATCACGGAGGCACCGGCGTGTCACAGGATGTGACATGGGGTGAGGCAGGCGCGCAACGCGGGTGTGGCTGAACAGGCGGTGCGCGGCGGGAGGAACAGCGACAATGCAGCGGCGGTATTGGTACTGAGCACCGGCGGAGGCTGAGCAGCTCACAGGCTGTATACGCGGTGGCGCGAGCGATGCATACGTGAACAGGGACCTGAGCCGGGGGTGCGGGATGCGGAGCTCACTGATGCGTGGGTATCGGTTCTTCGAAGAGTTCATCGATGCCGAGCGGCAGCTCAGTGCCGGCAACGTCATTGCGATCCACCTGGCGGGACATTCCTTCGTGAAGGAAGGCGGTGTGTGCCTCAACGCCGTCTGCGCACAAATCGACAAGCGGGAGCCAAACAGTCCCGTCACCACGACACTGTTCAACGCCGAGTATCTGGGCGAGCGCTGCCGCCGCATCTCCGAGTCGCGCGCACGGAGCATCCACCCCAAGCTGTTCGAGTACCTCGAATCGCTCGCCTGAGCGCGCCGTAGCCCGGCACAAAAAAGAGAGGCGCTGCCCCGCGCCTCTCTTTTTTTCGATCGTGTGGCTCCCCTGGGGCTAGCCCATCGCGTCGAGATCGTACTGGTCGCTCGAGCGGCGCGAGCGCCTCACGAGGTACACCACCGCCATCACGGGCAGCGCCACGAAGAGGGCCAGCTTGAGCAGCGCGAGCGTGATGCCGACCAGCGCCACCAGCAGCCCGAGGACCACCGCGACGACGATCGCGCCGACGCCCAGCGCCAGCACGACCGGCAGACCCACGATCGCGACCACGAGCAACAGGGGCAGGGCTACGACGGCGAGGATGGCCGCGATCGGTGCACCGATCACCGCCAACACGATCGCTGCTGGAATCAGCAGCACCAGCCCGACCGCTCCGGCGAACAGCAATTTCCCGATCGCAGACATGCTCTCCCTCCCTTGCGGCGCCACCCGGCACGGCTCCCATGCTGCACCCCGGCTCCGAGCCGCTTCCGAGCGATCACCCGGCGCGATCGCTCGCGACGCCCGTGTCATCCATACGCGCCGTCGGCCGGCGCGGTTTCAGGCGGTAGAACGCCGTCAGCGCGCTGCGCGCGCGGCCGCAGTGCCGCTCTGGCCAGGCGGTACAGCAGCGCCGTCGCATCGGCCCCACCCAGGTCGACCACGCTCGCCGCGTGCCCCGCCGCGGTATCCAGCTCGAGCGTCGCGAGGTCGTGCCGCCGCTGGAAGGGCGATGCGCGCACGTGCAGCGTCTGCAGCTTGTGCTCGGGAATGATCCACGTCTGCCGCCGGAAGGCGCCGCTTCTGGCGAGCACGAAACCCGGAACCCGCGCATAGCCGCGGTGCCGGTATTGCCACGCGGCCAGCAGATGTAGCGCCGGCGCGGCGGCCAGCAGCAGCAGCCACCACGGATCGAACAGGAGTGCCAACGCCAGCACCGACGCGGTGAGCACGAGCACATACCTGGTGAACGCGCGGCGCCGTGAGCGCGGGTGGACGGGCTCGAACCGCACCGCGTCGTAATCGAGCTCGCCGAATACCTCGCGCATCAGCTGCGGAATCGACGCCGTGCGCGCCAGCGGAAGAAAGGCCTCCGCCCCACGAAGCTCTCGCTCTCCGGCGAAGCCGGCGGCCGTCTCGATCTTGAGCGAGGCGAGCCCGAGTCGTCTCCGCAGCGCCGATTCTACCACACGGATCGCCTGAACGCGCCGGAGCGGGATGTGCGCCTCCCGCCTGGAGAGCAGTCCGTAACGCTTGCGCAGCTCGCTACCGGTGCGCTCGAGCGTGAAGCCGTGATACCCAACGACGGCCCCGAGAATGGAGAGCAGCCGGCCGGCCACGAGAACCACCAGGACTCCCACCCCGACGATGCCCGCGATGCCTAACGGTGAACGGTCGGGCAGCCATCCAGTGGGATCCTCCAGCCACGCCGGAAGGGGGAGCGGCAAGTCGTCGACTATTCCCAGCGCACCGGCGATCGCCGCCAGAATCAGTCCGGCTTCGTTCGACGTCGCGCCCGCCAGTACCAGATCGCGCACGCTGAGGCGGCTCAGCAGGACAGCCGGCGCACCCGTCGCTCCCTCCGAAGTGTGTGCCGTGCCCGGCGGCCCGCGTCGCGCGAGGATGTCGCTCCTCAACCGTTCGCCATCCCCGAGCGAGACGACCGACAGTCGTGCCTCGGCACCAGCGGCGCCGGCGGTCTCCACGCGCACCTCGGCCACGCCAAGGAGCCGCTGCATCGCGCTCTGTCGCAGCTCGGTATTCTGCACGCGCGCCAGCGGGATCACGCGATACTGCCGTCGTAGCGTCCCCGAGCGAACGATGAGCTCGTCGCCGCGCAGCAGATACCTGAAGTTGACGTACGACGCGATGGAGAACGCGATGGCCGGCACGGCCAGCAGCGCGGCGACCCACGTGAGCCCGCGCATGAAGTCGCCATCCGCCGCCGAGACGCCACCCACCACTGCCGGCAGCACCAGGCTTCTGGCGATCTCGAGCGTCGAGAAGGCGACCGTGAGTGGGTGCAGGCGCCTCCCCCCTCCTGCCGTCGCGATGTCGTCCGGCGCCTCAGACGGCATCGCTGGCTCCACTGAGCGCCGCCAGCCGGTCGCGCAGCTGCTCCGCCTGCGCCGCGTCGAGCCCGGGAATGGTGAGCGTGGCGCCGGTACTCCCCGCCGTGTGGATCGTCACCGACGCGAGCCGCAGCGCCCGCTCCAGGGGACCACGCCGCGTATCGACGTGCTGGATGCGCGCGTGCGGCACGATGCTCACCATCGTCCACCAGACGCCGCGCCGCAGCACGACGTCGGACTCACGAACGACGTAGCCCCACCCCTCGAAGCGCACCGCCGGCCAACGGACGACGATCACCGCGGCCACAACCGTCATCGCGAGCGTGACGAGTCCGAGCGCTGGAACGCGACCCGTCACGATGCCGAGCACGAGGGACACGGACAGGAAAATCGCCGACCAGATCGCGAGCGACATCCGCCACAGGCGCACGACACGATGGTCGAGCCGCTCCAGGTCCGCGGGCAGCGGTTCGGTGGTTCCGGTTTGCAGCGCGGTGGCCTCGCTCATGGATGATTGTCCCGTCGCCCCGATGGTGTCCCGATACACCTCCCGCTCCCCCATGCTACATTGCTGACAGCCTCTCGTCGAACGGTCGCGCGATGTCGGTCAGCCGTTCCGCGGGGCACTTGTGGATCGTCTGAGGGGTACCACGAGCGTCGTGGCTGGACGCTTCGCAGCGCCACTCCCGCCTGATCGTACCGCCCCTCAGGAGTCGCCGTTGCTTCCCATCGTCATCGCCATAGTCCTCGCCGCCGTCGATGACGGCCTCCCGGTTCGCGCCCCACAGGAAGTCGGCATGTCGGCCGAGCGCCTGGCCGTCATCGACCGGGTCGTGCGTCGTGGCGTGGCCGCACACGGGTTCCCGGGCGCGAGCGTCGTCATCGGACGGCGCGGAGCGATCGTGTGGCAGCGCGGCTTCGGGCGCTTCGATTGGCGCGAGGACAGCAGGGTGGTCGATCCGCGCACGACGATGTACGACCTCGCATCGCTCACCAAGGTCGTCGCCACGACGACGGCGATCATGATCCTGTACGATGCCGGGAAGCTCTCCCTCGACGATCCGATCGCCAGATACCTGCCGGCGTTCGCCGGCGGGCAGAAGGCGCGGGTGACCATCCGGCAGCTGCTCGCGCATCGCGGTGGCTTGCCGGCCGGTCGCGATGTGTGGCGGCGCGCTCGGTCCGCTCGCGAGGCGCGCAGCATGGTGCTCGCCACACCGCTCGTCAGTACACCCGGCAGCCGGCAGCTCTACTCCGACGTCGGCCCCGACATCCTCGGCTTCGTCGTCGAAGCGGTGTCCAAGGAGCCGCTCGACGACTTCGTGATGCGACACGTCTTCCGCCGGCTCGGCATGCGCAGCACGACGTTCCGTCCGGCGGTGGCGCTGCGCTCGCGCATTCCGCCCACCGAGGTGGCGCCGCCGCGCGGCTATCCACTGCGGGGCGAGGTGCACGATGAGAACGCCTACGTGCTGGGCGGCGTGGCCGGCCACGCCGGGCTCTTCAGCACCGCAGCGGATCTGTCGATCTTCGCCCAAATGATGCTCAACGGCGGCGAGTACAACGGCGTGCGCATCGTCAGCGACTCCACCGTCGCGCTCTTCACCAGGCGCGCGGCCGGCTCACGCGGCCTGGGGTGGGAGATGTGCGAGGGCGCCGGAAGCTGCGGCCACAACCTGAGCGCGAGCGCCTACGGACACACCGGCTTCACCGGCACATCGCTGTGGATCGATCCCGAGCGAGAGATGTTCGTGATCATGCTCACCAACTGGGTGCACATGGATCCGCGGAGCGTGAACGATCCCTTCGCTGTGCTTCCCGATGTCCGTGCCGATGTCGTAGACGTGGCCGCGCTGTCGATCATCGATGGTCCCGCCGGCGCGCCACCCATGCCGGTCGCGTTCCGCGCCGACCGCGCACTCGGATGGGGACTTCCACATCCCGGTGTCAGCTTGCCCGACGCCTGAGCGCATTGCATTTTCGCCCGATGCAATCCGTCGGGCAGTCCGTCACGCGCAAAGATGGTATGGCCAAGGTGACGGGGACCGCGCGCTACATCGATGACCTTTCCTTTCGCGGACTCCTGCACGGCCGGACGATTCGCTCGACGATCCCCCGCGGCCGCATCCTCGCCGTTCGCCATCAGCTGGAGCAGCGAGGCTTCGTCGTCGCCGGCGCTCGCGACGTGCCGGGACGCAACATCGTCGCGCTGATCGAAGACGACCAACCCTGCCTCGCCGAGCACGAGGTCCGCCACACCGCCGAGCCGATCCTCCTCCTCGCGCACGAAGACCGAGACGTGCTGCGCGCCGCCCAGGTGGAGATCGACTACGAGACCGCCACGCCTGTCCTCGATCCACTCGCATCGGACGTCATCCACAAATCGCTTCGCATCGACAAGGGTGACGTGCGCGACGCCATGGCCCGCGCCCCGGTGATCGTCGACGGCGAGTATCGGACCGGGCATCAGGAGCACGTCTACATCGAGACGAACGGCGTGATCGCCGTGCCGGAGAAGGGCGGGATCACGCTCTACGGGTCGCTCCAGTGCCCGTACTACGTACAGAAAGCGCTGACGGTGTTGCTCGGCCTTCCGGCGGAAGTCGTGCGCATCGTCCAGACGGAAACCGGCGGTGGATTCGGCGGCAAGGAGGAGTATCCATCGGTCATCGCCGGACACGCCGCCGTGCTGGCTCTCAAGGCGGGGCGGCCGGTCAAGATCGTCTACGATCGCGCCGAGGACATGCTGGCGACGACCAAGCGGCACCCATCGATCGTTCGGCATCGCACGGGTGTGGACCACGACGGCCGCCTGCTGGCAATGGAGATCGAGATCATCCTCGACGGCGGTGCGTACGTCACGCTGAGCCCGGTCGTGCTCTCGCGTGGCGCCATTCACGCTGCCGGCCCATACCGGTGCGATCATGTCCGGATCGACGGCCGGACGGTGATGACCAACACGCCGCCCAACGGCGCCTTTCGCGGATTCGGCGCTCCACAAACGCAGTTCGCCATGGAAGTGCACATGGAGCGCATTGCCGAGCGTCTGGGGATCGATCCGGTGCGCCTGCGCGAGCTCAACGCGCTACGGCCGGGCGACACGACGGCGACCGGTCAGGTCATGGATCTCGACTGCAGCGCGCTCGAGGTGCTGCAGGAAGCGGTGCGGCGGTCGGACTACGCCCGAAAGCGGCACGCGTACGCCGGCACCAACCGCGGCATCGGCGTGTCGCTCTTCTTCCACGGCTCGGGATTCACGGGGAGCGGCGAAGTGCACCTCGCGTCGAAAGCCGCGCTGCAGCTCACCGAGCGCGGTGTTCAGATCCTCGTCGCCAGCACGGAGATCGGACAGGGCACGCGCACCATGCATGCGCAGATCGTGGCCGACACCCTCGGCATCCCGTACGAGTCCGTGCATACGGCGCAGCCCGACACCGCGGTAGTCCCGGACAGTGGCCCCACGGTGGCGTCGCGCACGTGCATGGTGGTGGGCCGTATCCTCCAACGCTGCGCCGAGGAGATGCGGGAACGCCTCGGCGGCCTCTCCCCTGCGGACTATTGGAAAGCACACGGGCCACTCGTGATCATCAAGCAGTACGAGAAGCCCGAGGATGTGCGGTGGGACGACGCCGGCTATACAGGCGACGCGTACGCCGCCTACGGGTGGGGGTGCGACGTCGCCGAAGTACAGATGGACCCGGATACCTATGAGATCCGCCCGCTCCGGATCACGACGGTGCAGGAGATCGGCAAGGCGATCCATCCATCGCTGGTGGCCGGTCAGATCGAAGGTGGCACCTCGCAAGGTGTCGGCTATGCGCTCATCGAGCACGTCGCGATGCGCGACGGCGCGATGGCCAACGCCCAGCTCACCAACTACATCATCCCGACGACGCTCGACACGCCGCAGATGGACGTGGTGATTCTGGAGAAGCCATCGCGCCATGGCCCGTACGGCGCCAAGGGCGTGGGCGAGATGCCCATCGATGGACCGGCACCCGCCGTCGTGAACGCCATTCGGCATCTCGCGCTCGACGTGCGCGAGATTCCCGCACTGCCCGAGCACATCATGGAGGTGGTGTGCGGCTCAGGTTGAATGGCGCGCAGGTGGAGGTGAGCGCGCACCCGATGAAGCGCCTGCTCGACGTGCTGCGGGAGGAGTGCGGGCTGTATGGGACGAAGGAAGGGTGCGGCGAAGGAGAGTGTGGCGCGTGCACCGTGCTCGTGAACGGTGCGCCCGTGGTCTCCTGTCTGGTTCCGTTTGCGCACGTGGAGGGCACCGACGTGCTGACGATCGAAGGTCTGCAGGGCCAGCACCCGTTGCAGCGCGCGTTTGCCGAGGAGGGTGGTGCGCAGTGCGGCATCTGCACGCCGGGGATGATCATGGCCGCGCTGGCGCTCGGTCCCAAGCCATCGATGCGCCGTATCCGGGACGGGCTCGCCGGCAATCTCTGTCGCTGCACCGGGTACGAGGCGATCTATCGCGCGATCCGGAAAGCATGAGGGGCTCGGTATCTCATCTCGAGCTGCGGCGGCCGCGGACCCTGCGGGAGGCGCTCTCCATGCTCCGGGACGATCCCGAGCTCGTGCCGATCGCCGGAACCACAGACGTCTATGTATCGCTGAACGCCGGCACGCTCGCCGCCAGCCGCTTCATCGACCTCTGGCCGCTCGACGAGCTGCGCGGCATCAGGACGAGAAACGGCGCGGTGACCATCGGCGCGCTGGCCACGTACACCGACCTCATTCGGTCGACGACGGTGCGCCGGCGCTTGCCCATGCTCGTCGAGGCCGCGAGCGTGATCGGCGGGGTGCAGATCCAGAATCGCGGGACGCTCGGCGGTAACATTGCCAACGCGTCTCCGGCCGGTGATACGCTTCCGGTCCTCGCGGTGGCCGAGGCGACAGTCGTGCTGCGGAGCGCGGACGACGAACGGTCCGTGCCGTTCACGTCCTTCTATACCGGCTACCGGCGCACGGTGATGCGGCCTCACGAGCTGATCGTGGCCGTCGACGTGCCCCCGGTGCCCGGCTCACAGTGGTTCCGGAAGGTGGGCACGAGGGCCGCGCAAGCGATCTCCAAGATCGTGATCGCCGGCGTGCGCGCACCGGCGCCGAGGCTCGCGATCGGCAGCGTCGCGCCGACGGTCGTCAGGCTCGTGCGCACGGAGCGCGCGCTCGCCGCCGGTGCAAGCCTGGAAGACGCGCGCGCCGAGCTCGAGGCGGAGATCGCGCCGATCGACGACCTCCGCTCGACGGCACGCTATCGGCGCCGAGTGGCAGGTAACCTGCTCGAGCGCTTTCTGAGCGATACGGCGCGTGCCGCGACCTCCTGATGTCGTCGTGCGTGGACGGCGCGTGCTCGCCGACGGAGCGCTTCGTCCGGCGACCGTGCACGTGCATGATGGAACGATCGTCGCGCTCTCCAGCTTCGACGACCTTCCCTCCGGCGTGCCCCTCGAGGACGTCGGCGACGCGGTGCTGATGTCCGGGCTCGTCGATACCCACGTGCACATCAACGATCCAGGGCGTGCCGACTGGGAGGGATTCGACACCGTCACCCGCGCGGCGGCCGCCGGCGGTGTCACCACGCTCGTCGACATGCCGCTGAACAGCATCCCGGCGACGACCTGCGTCGACGCGCTGCGCCTCAAGACGGCCGCTGCGGCGGAACGCTGTGTGGTGGACGTGGCGTTCTGGGGCGGCGCCGTCCCCGGCAACACGAGCGACCTGGAGGCGCTGCGCGACGCGGGCGCGCGCGGCTTCAAGTGCTTTCTGTGTCCATCGGGCGTCGACGAATTCCCGGCCCTGTCGGCGCGCGATCTCCGGGCGGCCATGCGCGAAATCGCCGCGCTCGGCGTCCCCCTGCTCGTGCACGCCGAGCTCCCCGACCTGCTCGGGGCGGCTCCCACCGAGCCGCGGGAGCGCCGGCGGTACGCGCGATACCTCGCCTCACGCCCTCGTCAGGCGGAGCTCGAGGCGATCCGGCTCGTGCTGCACCTCTGCCGCGAGCTCGGCACGCGCGTCCACATCGTGCACGTCTCCGCCGCCGAGGCGTTGAGCCTCCTCGCGCGGGCGCGCGCCGAGCGACAGCCGGTCACGGCGGAGACATGTCCGCACTACCTGCACTTCGCCGCCGAGGAGGTACAGGACGGCCACACCGAGCTCAAGTGCGCGCCGCCCGTTCGCGAGGGCGAGAATCGCGAGCGTCTGTGGCAGGGGCTCGGCGACGGACTGCTGGACATGGTGGTGACCGACCACTCGCCGTGCCCGCCGGCCATGAAGCAGCGCGAGGCCGGCGACTTTTTCTCCGCGTGGGGTGGCATCGCGTCGCTGCAGCTGTCCCTGCCCGTCACGTGGACCGGCGCTCGCCGCCGCGGCTTCGCCATCCAGGACGTTGCTGGCTGGATGTGCGAGGCACCGGCTCGGCTCGCCGGCCTCGAGGGGCGCAAGGGGACGATCGCCGCCGGCCGCGACGCGGACTTCGTGGCCTGGTGGCCCGAGCAGACGCTGCGCGTCGACCCCACGCGGCTCGAGCACCGACACAAGCTCACACCGTATACCGGCGCGGAGCTGCAGGGCGTGGTCGACGCGACCTACCTGCGTGGGCGAAAGATCTACGAGCGCGGCACGCTCGCCAGGGGCGCGAGCGGCCGCGTCCTCATCCCCAACCGATCATGATGCACTTCAGCGATCTCATCGATCTCGCCTCTGAGCGGCTGGGTGGCGCGGTGCTCGCCGCCAACGATGAGTTCTTCGCCCCCAAGGAGAACCTCATCGCCGCTTCGGCGCCGGTGTGGCTCGAGGGGAAATACACGGAGCGCGGCAAGTGGATGGACGGATGGGAAACGCGCCGCCGGCGCACGCCGGGCCACGATTGGTGCATCGTCAGGCTCGGCCTCCCGGGCGTGATTCGCGGGATCGTCGTCGATACGAGCTACTTCACGGGGAATTACCCCGAGCACTGCTCGATCGAGGGGTGCGCGCTGAGCGGTGCGTCCGGTGAGGACGAGCTGCTGGGCGAGGGGATATCGTGGACGCGCATCGTCCCTCGCTCGCCGCTCGAGGGCGATGCGCGGAACGAGTTCGCGGTGTCGCTGCCCGATCGCTTCACACACGTACGCCTCAGTATCTATCCCGATGGTGGCGTCGCGAGGATGCGCGTGTTCGGGGAGGTGCAGCCGCCGGCCAGCCGGTTCTCGATGGCGCGTGGCGAGGTCGATCTCGCGTCCGTGGAGAACGGCGGCTTGGTCGTGGCATGCAGCGACATGTTCTTCGGGCACCGACACAATCTCATCATGCCCGGCCGGGCGCTCAACATGGGCGACGGCTGGGAGACGAAGCGCCGCCGGGGACCAGGCAACGATTGGAGCATCGTCCGGCTTGGGGCACGCGGCGTGATTCACCGGATCGAGGTGGACACCGATCACTTCAAGGGTAACGCACCGGAGAGCTGCTCGCTGGAAGGGTATGACGCGGTCGGCGCGTCGGTGGAAGAGCTCACCGACTCGTCGCGCACCTGGATCGAGCTGCTGCCGAGGGCTCGCCTGCAGCCACACACGCGGCATCAGTTCGGCGAGCTCGAGACCCTCGATGCTGTCACGCACGTTCGCTTCAACATCTTCCCCGATGGCGGCGTGGCGCGGCTGCGGCTCTACGGCACGACGGGCAGGCCGCGCGCGTGATCGCCCTGGATCGGTGGAATGCGCTGCCGCCGGCGGACGCGATTCGCGAGCTGCTGGCCTGTTGCGGCTCGCAACGATGGGCGCGCCGCGTCGTCGATCGCCGGCCATTCGCCTCGCTGGACGCGCTGCGCGCCGCGGCCGACAAGATCTGGTGGCAGCTGGACGAGGACGATTGGCTGGAAGCATTCGGTCATCACCCGCGCATCGGCGAACGCGCGGGCACTCCGGCCAGCGCGCGGTCGGCTGACTGGTCGGGGGAGGAGCAGTCTCGCGTCGCGACCGCCGCGCCCGATGTCCAGGAGCGATTGCGCAAGGGGAACGCCGCGTATGAGGAGCGTTTCGGCCACATCTACATCGTGTGCGCCGCCAACCGCAGCGCGGAGGATCTGCTCGCCGTGCTCGAGCAGCGACTCGGGAACGATCCACGGACCGAGCTGCGCACGGCCGCGGAAGAGCAGCGGAAGATCACCCACCTCAGGATGGAGCGCCTCTTCGGCTCATGAGCACGATCACCACGCACGTGCTGGACACGGCTCGCGGGCGACCGGCGAGCGGGGTGCGCGTGACGCTGGAGACACGCGCGGGCGACGGCACATGGGCCGTGGTCGGCAGTGGCGCGACCGACAGGGACGGACGCCTACGCGATCTCCTCGACGCCGGCGCGCTCGCCAGCCCCGGCGTCTATCGCCTGCGCTTCGACACCGGGGCGTACTTCGCCTCGATAGGCACCGAGAGCTTCTATCCGGAAGTGACGGTCGAGTTTCAGGTTCGCGATACCCGGCACCACCACATCCCCCTGCTCCTGAGCCCGTACGGCTACTCCACCTACCGCGGGAGCTGACGTGAGCGCCTTAATCGCCCGCAGCAACTACGGCAAGTCTCGCGTCCGCCTGGTGAAGGTGACGCGGCGCGCCGATCGGCACGACGTCATCGACCTCACGGTGGGCGTCCAGCTCGAGGGCGACTACCAGGCCGCGCACGTCGACGGCGACAACAGCGCGGTGCTGCCGACGGACACGATGAAGAACACCGTCTACGCGTTTGCCGCGCGGCACGAGCCGCATCGCCTGGAGGAGTTCGGCATCGCGCTCGCGCGCCATTTCCTCGCCGGTGCGGGACGACCCACGGGCGCGAGCGTCCAGATCGAGGCTCACGACTGGTCGCGGCTCGCCGCCGGCGGGCGACCGCACCCGCACGCCTTCGTCCGTGGCTCAGCGGAGCGCCGCATCGCGGCTGTCGTAGCCCGGCCCGAAGGCGTGCGTGTCGAAGCGGGGCTGGACGACCTGCTCGTGCTCAAGACGGCACACTCCGCCTTCGCCGGCTATCCCCGCGACCGATATACCACCCTCGCCGAAACCACCGACCGCCTACTGGCCACCACGATCTCGGCGCGCTGGCGTTACGACGGAGCCGCGCTCGACTACGACCGCTGCTGGATGGCCGCTCGCCAGGCCATGCTCGATCGATTCGCCGAGCACGATAGCAAGTCGGTGCAGCACACACTGTACGCCATGGCCGAGGCCGCGCTCGGCGCGTGCCCGGGCATCACCGAGATCAGCCTGTCGCTGCCGAACAAGCATCATCTGCTCGTCGACCTCGCGCCGTTCGGGCTCACGAACGAGAATGCGATCTTCGTTCCAACCGACGAGCCGCACGGTCTCATCGAGGCTGTCGTCACGCGCTCGCGAGCCTAGCGGGCGTCGCGCCGGAACCGTGTCGCCTCAGCGGCGCCGAGCGCGCAGTACCTCGGCGAAGGAGCCCGATCCCAGCTCGTCCGGTCGCAGTCCGCTCGCCCTGCACACGTCAGCGCTCGACAAGGCGCCGCAGGCCACCCCGCGCGCGAGAAACGCGATCAGTGCCTGCCCGGTTGCCGGATCGTCCTGGATCGCGCCGGACTCGGCGCGCTCGAGCAGCGCACGTACCCGCGACGCGGTTGCGCTCATCCCCGACAAGAAGAACCGGTAGACCGCCGCGAATCGGGCTGGCAGTTGCGCGGGATGAAGATCCCACCCCTGGTAGAAGCCCTGCGCCAGCGAGTTGAGCACGTCGTCGAAGTGGAGCTTCCAGCCGTCGTACACCGCTGCGCGTCGAGCGCCAGTCTGCTCCTCGTCGGATGTACCCCTCACATGATGAGGGGGAACGGGCAGCACTGCCGTCGAGCCGTCGGATAGCCAAATTTCGCTGCCGGCCAGCGCCACCAGTATCGTCTGCCTCACGAAATCGGCCAGCGGCTGCCGCAGGCGCTGGTGCGATGGGGCGATGCCGCAGGCCGTAGTGAAGTCGTACACGCCGAAGTGCGCCGCCGACACCCGGCCACGTCCGGCGCTGATGAGACGCGGCAGTGCGACAGCGCCGCTCGCATCGATGAGCGACTGTGGCGTCTCGACCATCATCTCGAACCGCAGCGTCCCGCCCGGTACGCCGAGCCGGGCCTCCAGCTCGCCCAGGAGGTCGGCGAACCGGGCCATCTGCTCCGCCGTCGTGATCTTGGCCAGCGTGATGCGCATCCCCGGCGGCAGCGCCCCGCACCGGTCGACGATCGCCGTGAGCACCAGCTCGAGCGTCCGCGCGCTCCGCGCACGCAGCTCGTCGGTGAACGGCTTCACGCGAATCCCCGAGAACGGCGGGAGAATGTGCTCCGCCGCCGCGGCCGCCATGGCTTCGCCTACTCGCCGCGCCTCGGCATCTTCCTCGGCGTCCGTGCGTGTACCATAGCCGTCCTCGAAGTCGGCGCGCAGATCCTCCACCGGCTCCCGCTCCAGCTTCTCGACGACGCGGGCGTAGACAGTGTCGAGCAGCTCATCGTCCTCGCTCCAGCCGAGCGCGCGCCCGAACGCGCCGGGGCTCGGCGCCCACTCGCCCAGCGCCGCGAGGGCACGCTCGCCGGCATCACGCGCCGTCCGCGCAGTGAGCGCGTCGGCGGCGACGTAGAGCGTGTGGACGGGTTGACGGTTCATGCGCACAGTTGGATAGGGGTGGCGGGTCTGGTCAGTCAGAGAGGTACCGAGACTGGACTCTCCACGCGCCACGCGCATTATCCATTGTAGATCTCCCCGTCCTCCCGCACGTACATCTCCAGCACTTCGTTCGCCTCGGCGCGACAGACGCCGAGGACGATCTCGATGCCGCGCTCGGCGAGGTAGGCGTGGGACTCCGGGAACACCGGGCCCTCCTCGAAGTCCAGACGCCGGGCGTCCTCGCGCGATGCACCGCACACCAGGCGGCGCACCCCGCTCCACAGCGTGGCGCCCAGGCACATGGCGCACGGCTCGCACGACGTCACCAGCTCGTGCTCGCGCATCCCCTCGGCGCGCAGGGTATAGGAGCCCAGCCGCGCCTGAGCCATCATGATCGCGACGATCTCGCCGTGGAGCACGCAGTTGTTCGCGCGCACCACGCCGTTGGTGCCGACGGCGACGAGGCGGCCCGACTCGCGCTCGAACACCGCGGCCGCGAACGGACCTCCGGTGCGCTCGCGCACGTTCCGCCGCGCGAGCGAAACGGTGAGGCGCATGCGTTCCTCATCGCTCGCGTAGTGCCGGTCCCAATCGACCGCCGCCGCCAGCCACGGCGGGTGCCTAATGGTGACGGCGCTCACGGGCACTCCCACGTCGGCTCTCCCGGACGGTGACCGGTGTAAGATGTCGCGACCCTGGTGGAAAAGAAAACCGGCAGCGGGACCCAGATCCCGCTGCCGATCGCTATCTGCTGGCGCAGTCGCTCAGAACGAGCCGTGCCGTCGGTCTCGCCAATCCTCGCGACGATCGCGGCGATCTTCGCGGCGGTCGCGCACGTCCTCGCGACGATCGCGGCGGTCCTCACGCCGGTCGTATACGTCCTCCAGACGGTCGCGCCAGCCTCCCTGATGCCGGCGGTCGAGCCTGTCCTCCAGGCGATCGCGGACGTCTTCGCGGCGGTCACGAATGTCCTCGCGACGATCGACGCGGTTCTCCATCCGGTCGCGAACATCTTCGCGCCGGTCGTGTCGCCAGGCGTGGCGCACGTGGGCGCGGTGGGCCGCCACTTGGCGGTGCGCAAGGACGCGCGGAGCAGCGGTCTGCGCGGCCGCGCTGGTCGAGAGGCCGAGCACGAGCACGCCGGCGAGCGACAAGATCGGGATGCGACGCATGAATCCTCCAGGCCGATTCGTTCGAGCGGACGCACGGTGCGCCCGATTCATCTCGGTAGACGCAACCGTCCGCGACGTGTTAATGGTGCTCGAGGAGCCGGCGGGGTGGAGAACCGATGGGCACCGAACACCGGGCGAACGCGCTCAGGAGGTGAGCTTCTCTCCCCCGGCTTCGCTGGCATCGAGGAGGAACCGGGGGATGCGCGCGTCGAACTCGGAGCCGTCGGGTCGCACGAAGAGATAGGATCCCTCCATGTATCCGGAGGGAGACTTCAGCACGCAGAAGCTCTCGTATTCGTGCACCTCGCCAGGCTCGATGCGCGGCTGCTGTCCGACCACGCCTTCTCCCTCCACCTCGGTGTCTTCGCCGATGGAATCGTGGATGAGCCAGCGCCGTCGCAGGAGCTGCGCCGCGTTCGCGCCGACGTTCTCGATGCGCACGAAGTAGGCGAACACGTAGTGGCCGCGAGCGGGTCGCGATTGGTTGCGCACGAACAACGGCTGCACCGTCACGCGGATGCCGTCTGTCTCCCTATAGTAGAACGGTCGGAGCATGCGCGGGCACCCACTCCCCGGAGTGCGCGACTCAGCGTCGCGCGAGCGTGCTGCGGTACTGTCGCTCTCCGGGACCGATGTAGATCTGGCGCGGCCGGGCGATCTTCTGCTCCTTGTCCAGCAGCATCTCCTCCCACTGCGCCAACCAGCCCGCCATGCGCGCGATGGCGAACAGCACGGTGAAGAAGTCGGTCGGGAAGCCCATCGCCCGGTAAATGAGCCCGGTATAGAAGTCCACGTTCGGATAGAGTTTTCGCGACACGAAGTAGTCGTCGGACAGCGCGATCCGCTCGAGCTCCAGCGCGATCTCGAGATCGCGGTCCACGCCGGTCACCTTGAACACGTCGTCGGCAAGCTGCTTCACGATCCTGGCGCGCGGGTCGTAGCTCTTGTAGACGCGATGCCCGAACCCCATGAGGCGGCCGGATCCCTTTTTGACCCCATCGATGAACGCCGGGATGCGCGACGTGTCACCGATGTCCTTGATCATCCGTAGCACCTGCTCGTTGGCGCCTCCGTGCAGCGGCCCGAACAGCGCCGCGATGCCGGCCGCGATGGCCGAGTACGGATCCACCTGCGACGACCCCACCGATCGCACGGCGCTGGTCGAGCAATTCTGCTCGTGGTCGGCATGCAGGATGAACAGAATCTCGAGCGCCCGCGAGAACACGGGGTTCACGTCGTAGCGCGGCTCCGCCATGCGGAAGACCATCGCCAGGAAGTTGTCCGTGTACGACAGACTGTTGTCCGGATAGACCGCCGGCAGACCGCGCATGTGCCGCAGCGAGAACGCCGCCAGCGTGGGCACTTTGGCCAGCAGCCGGATCATGGAGAGGTTGCGCTGCTCGGGATCGAAGATGCTGCGCGCTTCGGGATAGAACGACGACATGGCGGCCACGGCGCTGCAGAGCATCGACATGGGATGCGCGTCGTACCGGAACCCCTCCAGGAACTTGCGGATGTTCTCGTGAACGTAGGTGCGATACTTGATCGAGCTCACGAATCCGTCGTACTGCTGCTGCGCGGGCAGCTCGCCGTGCCGCAGGAGCCACGCGACCTCGAGGAAGGTGGCCTGCTCCGCGAGCTGCTCGATGGGATACCCGCGATAGCGGAGGATGCCGTTGTCGCCGTCGATATACGTGATGGCGCTGCGGCACGACGCCGTGTTCAGAAAGGCGGGATCGTAGCTCATGAGGCCGAAGTCGTCCGCATCGACGCGAATCTGCCGCAGATCGATCGCCCTGATCGCGCCCTCGACGATCGGCAGTGTGTACGACTTGCCGGTACGCGCATCGGTGGTCTCGATGGCGCCGTTCTCGGTCTTCGGAAGTGTCGAGGTGGGTACTGCCTTGCTCATACCACGTTCTCCGCTGCGAGGGCGAGGTCCGGCCGTGAGAAAGCTATCGCGTGAGCGGAGACAGCACTACTGGGGACGCGGCACGCGGGACGCGAGACGCGGGACTGGAGACGCGCAGGCGAAGCCCTCAGTCGGGCCACCGAGCAACGGACTAGCGGTAGTAATTTCCAGTGATTCAGTACTGCATGAGAGAGTAAAAGTGTAAGGGTGTGCCCCTTTTACGCTCTTAGCTCTTACCTTACCTCCCACTGAATTACTGGAAATCACTACCTCTAGTCCCTCGCTAGTCGGCCAAACAGAGGGCTCCGGTGTTCGCGTCCCGCGTCCCGCGTCCCTCGTCCCTACAGGTTGGGGTTGTTCTGCCGCTCGACGTCCGGTAGCGCGAGGCACTTCTGGCTTCCGTACTGTCCGCTTCCGTGGTATGCCGTACCGGCCGGCGGCGAGAGCGTGAGATCGTAGCGGCTGATGTCGCCCAGGTGGTGTCCCTCCAAGAAGAGCTCCCGCCGCCGCTGATCGATCAGCGCATCGCGGATCTGCTGCGCGGTGCTGCCACCGGGAAGCGCCGCCTGCCCGCCGCGCGCGCGGTAGGTGTTCACGATGCCGAGCGCCGTCGGCAGATCACCGCTCTCCAGCTCGGCCTCGGCGATGATCAGCTGCGCTTCGTCATACCTGGCGATCGGAATCGGGTCGGACACGTCGGCGTACTTGGTCTGCACCCAGATCGCGATACCCGTGCCCGCAGCGGTCTCGCCGATATCCTCGACGGGCACGCGCGGATCGTTGAGGTTCCGATACGGAGCACCCACGGAGGTGTTCTGACCGGTGAGATTGTTCTCCGACCACACCCGGTTCTGGCGCCGAATGGTCGTCGCGGAGGCGGTGGCCTGGGCTTCGAATCCGACGGGTATGAGCGCCGCATCGGCCTGGGCTTCCGCGAAGCGGCCCAGGTCGAGCAGCGCCCGGGCCCTGCCCAGTCGCGCCATGTTGAGGATGCCGCTGTTTCCCGACGCGGCGTCGATGGCCGTCGTGAATCGCTCCACCGCCGCCTCGAGTAGCTGTGTCGGCGTCAGCTCGGATCCGAAGACGATCTGTCCATTCTCGTCGACGGTGGAAATGACGCCGGAGCAGAAGCCTTCGCCCAGCAGGACCAAGCTATATCCGGCGTATGCTGCCGCCGTAGCGATGAGCGACGTGCGATTCTCGACCTCCTCATCGGTCCATACGTTCTGCAGAAGATCCAATATATTGTCCGCCGAGGCCCGGGCGGTGTTGAGCGGAGTGTATACGCCAAGGTCGTCGCAGGTCTCCACGGCATAGCGCCGATCGCTCGGCTGGTGGTCCCGGCGATCGTAGGGAAACCGGTCTGCCGTCTGGGTGGCATCCATGAGCTCTTCGCCGATGAGTCCGCCCAGCACGACGTACGCTCCGAAGGCACAGTCGAAGTCGGCGATGGCGCTGTTCACCAACAGCTGGGCGTTCTCGGGCTGCTCGAGCTGGCTCGCCGGTACTCGGCTCGGCGTGTCCACGTCGAGCAAGCTGTCGCACGCGGCGACGGAGCCGACGAGCACGGCCAGCGAGAGGCCGCGTGTCAGCCACCGCGCACCCACCTGTAACGCTTGATCTTGGGTCGATCGCATCATGTCACCTGAATGATCGGGTTGAGGGCGCTCGGCCCGGTCAGAACGTGAGGTTGATCGTCGCCACGAATTGTGAGAGTTGCGGCAGCGTCGTCTGCTCCCAGGCGCTGAACTGACCGCCGCGTGAGCCGCTGAGGAAGTTCGCCTCGGGCTCGAGACCGCCGTAGCTCGTCCAGGTGTGCAGATTGCGCCCGGCCACCGTGATCGTTGCGGCGTCGGCGCCGAATCGCTGCGCCCAGTTGGACGGTACCAGGTAAGTGAGCGACACCTCGCGCAGCTTCGTGTACCCGGCGTCGTCGATCAGCCAGTCGACCAGATTGTTACTCGACTGGATCGCGGCGATGCGCTTCGGGTCGAACTCTTCGGGGAAGAAGTTCTCGCGGCAGCGTCCGCCGAAAAAGGCGCACCGCACGCGCGTGTTGCCATCGAGCTTCCGGAAGCCGCGCTTGAAGTCCACCAGGGCCGCCAGCCGGAAATTGCCGAGGAACGTCACCGTCGACGAGATGGCGCCCTCGAGGTCGGGCGTCGTGCGACCGAGGAAGACCTCTGGGGCGTCATCCCCGCCGCCGAACACACCGTTCGCGCCCCGACAGGGCATCGAGCCGCCCTGCCCGTCATCGCACATCACGTTGATGGCCGTGCCGTCCGCGTCCAGCTCGGCGCTCACCACCTTCTGATCGAACCACGCGCCGATCGGGAAGCCGACCTGATGCCGCAGCGACGTTCCCGCGGTGACGAATTCGAGGCCCGGCGTACCCAGGTCCAGCACCTCGCTGTCGTTCGTGCCGATGCTGAAGGTGAGGTCCCAGCTCACGGACTCCCGGTCGATCGGGCGCGCGCGAAGCAGCATCTCCAGCCCGCTGTTCTCGACCTCACCGGCGTTGAAGAACTGGAATCCGGCGAAGCCACCCGAGGGGGCGATCTCACGCTCGAGAATCGCGTCCTCGACTCGCTTCCTGTAGTAGGTGAACTCGAGCCCGACGCGATCCTCCAGGAAGCTCGCGTCGAAGCCGACCTCGATCTCACGCCCACGCTCCGGCCCGAGATCCGGGTTGCCGATGAACTGCGGCGTGACCGCCGCGACGTCGCCGGGTCCCGTCTCCGGCTGGTAGGTGCGCAGGGAGGCGAAGCTCTGTGGCTGCTTGCCCGACTCGCCGTATGCCGCGCGCAACCGCAGCGAGTTCACGAAGGGAACCTCGAAGAACGGCTCGTCGCTCAGCACCCAGCTGGCGCTGAACTTCGGATAGTAGACCCGATCGAAGTTGACGCCGAACGCGCTGTTGTCATCGGCGCGGACGGCGGCGGTCAGGAAGAGGCGATCCTGCCAGGCGATCTGCTCCTGGATGTACACGCCAACCGTCACATCCTCGACGAAGTCTTCGGCGTTGAAGCGATCGACTGTGGTCGCCGACACGGCGCTCAGTCCCGGCGCGGGGAACACGGCCCCGGTCGCGAACACGGAGTCCGTCCGCTGCCGGTAGTATTGCGCCCCACCGGAGGTGGACGAGCGTAGCGATGGCGTCAGGTCGAAGGTCGCGGTCGCGCTGTAGTCCACGGTTGTGTACGTGATCGTGCGCTCGTTGACCTCCTTGAAGCCGAGCGCCTCGGACCCGAACACGGAGGTGAGGAGCGAGTCCACCCGCGGGATGAAGATCACGTTCTCCTCCAACGTGCGATCGCGACCCGCGTTCAGCCTGTGCTGCAGCCACGGGAAGGGGTTGTGCTGGACCTGCATGCCCAGCGTGAATCGATCCACGTCCTGCGAGAAGTTGTAGAGCAGGTCGTACTGCTCCGGCGTGCCGCTATGGAAGCCGCGACTCTCCGGCTGCGATACCAGACGAGCCGGGTTCGCCAGCACGGTGGACCACACGCGACCGCCGAAGCCCGCCTCGGCGCTGAGGTTCGTCGCGCCATCGGTGTACCCGAGGCTGGCGTTGATGGTGAGGTTGTCCGACGGCGTGAGCGAGAGATTCGCGCGCGCGTTGTAGCGCTCCAGGTCGTTGCTCCGCTCGGCACCTTCGCTGCGCTCGAACCCGCCCCCCACGTAGTAGCGATATCGCTCGGCTCCGCCGCTGAGGCTCAGGTCGTACTCCTGGAGGTGTCCCGAGCGGAAGATCGGCGTGCCGCGAGCGTTTTCGGCCTCGACGATGTCGAGGGTGATGATCTCATCGGTGTCCGGATCGATCTGATAGTTGGTCTCGAAGCGTCCCTCGGGATCCATGAGGAAGTTCGAGCCCTGTTTGACCATCAGATTCCAGCGCGGGGCACCGGCGGCCCCGCGCTTGGTGATGATCTGGATCACGCCGTTCGAGGCTTCCGTGCCGTACAGCGTTGCCGCCGCGGGCCCCTTCAGGATCTCGATGCTCTCGATGTCTTCGGGGTTGATGTCGTTCAATCGGGAGATCGACTTGGAGCCGAACGCCTGGTTCTCGGGACCTACGCCCGTGGCGTTGTTGACGCGCACACCATCCACGTAGAGCAGCGGCTCGTTGGACAGCGAGAAGCTCGAGGCGCCGCGAATGCGGACGCGGGAGCCGGAGCCAACGGCGCCGCTGGTGGGTTGGATGAAGACGCCGGCGGCGCGGCCGTTGAGCAGCTCCTGCAGGTTGTTGGTCGTTTGCGCTTCGTTGACCGCGCTGGCGTCGATGGTGGAGACCGCATTCCCGAGCTCCCGCTTGGTCGACGCGCCGGGCGTACCGGTGACGACGATCGCCTCGAGATCCACGGCTCGCTCGACGAGCACGAAGCGAATGTCCATGTCACCGACGTTGACCGTGCGCGATTCCATGCGGAAGCCGATGCGCCGCACTTCCAACGTCACCTGGGCGCCGCTGAGTCCGGCGATCCGGAACGCACCGGCGGCATCGGTCACGGCACCGTTGGTCGTTCCCTGCACGATCACCTGTGCACCGGCGATCGGTGTCGCCGCCGCTCCGGCCACCACCGTGCCGCCCACCGCGCCGTCCTGCGCCAGCACCGGCGCTGCGGCAAGCGATAGGAGGATCAACGCCACGACCGAGACGGGCCTGCATCGCCGCCACACCGATTGGTGGTGCGGCGATGGCGCCTGGGCAGAGGATGTCTTGCCTGACAGCGATGGCATGGGCGACCTCCTGAGGGATGAAAGCACGGCGCGCGCTGGTTCGAGCTCGCGGGACGACGTCCGCGAGCGCGCGAAACAACGTCGTGGTGATGAAGGAGCAGGTGGGATGCTGCGGGGCGAGCGACGGCCAGTGCTACGGAAACGGAGCAGACGGTGCATCATGCGATGGGCTGCCGGTATCGCGACTTCGGCATCGACGACGCCTCGTTGGCATGTCGAGCGTGTTCCGCTAAACTAATCCAGGGACGCCGCCGCACAATGACCCATCAGGACGGCGTCCGGATCGACACGTCGTCGCCTTGCAGTTTGCCGGGCTGTAACGGGAGTTGACGGTGTGATGCCCGTCACACGCGCCGTCATGGTGCGCATCCGAGCTTGGTGCACGGTGCCGGACGATTCACGCTCGTAACCAGGCCGCAGTTCGCGTTGGCGAGCACCGCGCGCCGCGTCTCCAGCGCAGAGAGATGACATGACGGTACGTACTAACTGGGCGACGACGCTCCTGTTGCCGCTGGTGGCCATCGCCGTCGCGTGCGGCGAGCCCACCGCTCCCGGCTCGCGCACCCCGGCCTCGGTCTTCGCGACGACGAACCCCGGGCGATCGGTCAACCTGGTCACCTGCCCCTCCAAGGTCTTCGCGCTCTCGTTCGCGCTGCTCGGCCCGCACGGCGGCGAGCTCACCGCCGGCCCGGCGACGCTGATCGTTCCTGCGGGCGCGCTCGCGTCGCCACGGGTGTTCGCGATATCGGTGCCGCGATCGAGGTACATGGACGTCCAGATCGCGGCGATCGGCGAGGAGCACTTCGTCTTCGATCAGCCGGTCACGATCGCGCTCGACTACTCGAGCTGTGACGTGGATGAGCTCGGGGAGCAGGCGCTGACGGCCTGGTTCTTGGACACCGAGAGCCTCCAGCCGGTGGCGCCGATGCTCACCGAAGACGACCGCGTCGCACGGCGCGCCGTCTTCGTCACCGATCACCTGTCGAGGTACGCGCTCGCGCAATGAGCGCCGGCAGGTGAGAGGGGTGCTGCGAGTGGAGGGAGTGACTACGACGTAGGCAAAAGGGATGAGATGCGCGATGACCCATCACCGCACTTCATGCCATTGACCCTTGCCGTTGTCACTCACTCCACTCTCGCCATCTCTTGAAGGACTCTGTCCACGCTACGGCCTCAGCTCTCGAGTCGTATCCGGCACGTGATTCGTCGGCCTCGCCGGCCGCGTGATGCGGTCGCGGAGCATCGTCGCCTCGTGCGTGGCGCCGATCTCCTCGGCCAGTCGGAGACCTTGCTCGAAGCAGCGGTGCGCCGCGTCGTCCTGGCCGCGACGCAACGCGATGTCCCCGACGAGCCGCAGGCACTCGATGCGTCGCCAGGTGTTGCCTTCTACCGTGAAGTAACCAAGGCTCACGCTGGCCAGCTCCTCGGCGCGCGCTACGTTACCTCGGGCGGCGAGCGCCTCGGCGAAATTCATCGTCGCCAGCGCGGTGAGGTCGAGGTCCCCTACCTCCTGCGCGGCGAGCACGGCCTGCTCCAGCGTGGCCTCGGCACGCGCCACTTGACCGCTTTCCAGCGCCGCCGCGCCCGAGTTGTTCAACGCGTACGCGATCCCGAGCCGGTACCCCGCGCGCTCGAATGCGTCGGCCGATTCGTGAAAGCGGCGCTCCGCAGTGTCCAGATCGCCCGTCTCGGCGGCGATGGATCCCAGATTCTGGAGCGCGATGCCGCGCACGCGCTCGTCACGCGTCCGCGTCAACACGTGCTCGAGCAGCCGGCGCGCCTCCTCGAATCGGCCCTGCGTCCGGTATACGAGCGCTTCCTGGTTGATCGCCTCGGCGAGCAGCTCGGCGTTCTCGATGCGCCGGGCGATCTGCGCTGCTTCACGCGCCGCGGCGAGCGCGAGGTCCCACTCGCACCGCGTTCGATGCACGCCTGCCTGACGACGCCACGCCTCGGAGGCCACCTTGGGGTCGCGCGCCAGACGCACGGCCAGGCGAAGCTGCTCGAGCGCCCGGTCCGGAAACCCACTCTTGTCGTACTGGATCCCGGCCTCGAGCGCCTGTCGCTCATCGGGGATCGTGCCGCGGGGGGAAGAAGGGATCTGCACGATGTCCTCTGGGAACGGAGAACGGCGGGGAGCTATCGCTTGGTGATCACCTCGATCGCGCCGGCTGCGTGCCCCATGCCGTACTTCGTGGTCGCGTCGCGCGAGCTCAGGAACCAGATCTCGGCCACATCGGACGCCGAGATGCCGCGCAGCGCCGACACGCTGCCGTAGCGCACGTAGTCCACGTACACGATCGGTGACGATGACGCACCGGTCAGGATGGTGACAGGCCCGCGCGAGTGCAGGAACTCCGCGCGCGTGCGTTGAATGATCTGGTAAGCGGTAGTCGCGTTCAGACTCGCGATCTCGTCCGCGGTGATGTGGCTGGAGCTCTCGGGCGACACCGGCGTGGGCGTGCTGGCGCACGCTGCGAGGGGAGCAACCAGCAGGAAGAGGAGCAGTAGTCGCCGCCGCATGACGACCTCGTGAGCCTCGGGCTCGCCGTGTGAAGGTGCGCCGCCGGATCCTCGCTCGGGGACGTGGCCGCACGCGAGTTCGCCGGCCAAGCACGTCGCAGCCGGCGGCCCTTCACACTATAATGCGCGACTCACGCCCTGAACACCTCCCCGCTCACCCGGCGCACGTCCTTGGCGCCATGGGCGGTACCCATCCCCACGGCGACGCCGAACGCGATCGCCGTGCCCCCTCCAACGAGCGGCAGCACGGCCGCGAGAGGCGCCGCCGCGAGGGCGGCCAGTCCACCTGCCACCCACGGCGTGCGCCGCTTCTGGATGGCGTCCACGAAGCGCAGCTTGCCCCGGACGAAGCGCCGTGCGTTGATGTAGCCGCCCGCGGACGCGACGGCAGCGATTCCCAACCCGATGAGTTCGAGCATAAGACCTCCTGTCCTCCTCTACGCCGGTCGCCGAGCCGAAGTTTCGCGCCGCCAGCCCGTGTGCATTTCCTCCTCGTGGCGCGCGCATTGCAACCGCTGCTCCGCTCGACGATACGACAGGGAGGAGATCATGGCGAACCGTGATGCTGAGCTCAACCGTGGTACCACCGGACGGGACCTCGGCGACTGGGCGTCGGAGGAAACCTGGTGGAGGGAGAACTACTCATCGAGACCGTACGCATCGGCCGACCGCGGCTTCGACTTCTATCGGCCAGCCTATCGCTACGGGTACGAGTCCGCCGGTCGGTACCAGGGCCGCCGGTTCGATGAGGTGGAGCCGGAGCTCCGCACTGGCTGGGATCGCTACGAGCATCGGGGCGAGAACAGGTCCGCCTGGGAGGAGATCAAGGATGCCGTGCGAGATGGCTGGGACCGGCTGACCGGGAAGGCTCGCACCTGACCCTTGCCGTCACGGCTCGTGGCCGGAAGGAAGCTCCCGCCACGAGCCGCGGGCCCGGCGCGGCGTCGCCGGCCACAGGTCCGTTTGCGGCAGCTCACCCTCCAGGCGCAGCCTCACCAGCGAAGCGATCTCCTCGATCGCGTCCGGATCACCCACGATGTCGTACTCGGTGACGTCGAGGGACAGCACCGGGCAGTGCCGGAACTCGCGGATCCACTCCCGATAGCGAGCGTGCAGCCGCGCCCAGTACTCACGCTCCACTCCCTGCTCCGTCGGCCGTCCCCGCGTCTCGATGCGTCGCACGATCGTGTCGAGCGATCCGTACAGGTAGATGAGCAGCCGCGGCGGCCGTGCCGCTGGTGCGTGCAGCAGCTCGGCGTAGAGCCGGTGGTACAGACCATGTTCCAGGGGCGCGAGCAGCCCTTGCTCCACGAGCCCGCGCACGAACACCTCGGCGTCCTCGTACCAGGTGCGATCGAGCACCCAGCTCCCTCCCCGGCCTCGCATCTGCCGCAGGCTCCTGAAGCGCGTGGCGAGGAAGTGCAGCTGGAGATGCAGCGCGTAGCGCTTCCGATTGTCCGGATCGGCGTAGAAGAGCGGCAGCCACGGATTGTCGTCGTCCACGCTCTCGAGGGCGAGATTGAGCCCGAAGCGGGTGGCGAGCGCGCGAGCGAGCGTACTCTTCCCCGAACCCACCATTCCCGCCACGGCGATCATCATCGAGCGGCGTCAGCCTCCGCCGGCCTCAGGCGCCGGCGCTCGTGATACGGAAAGACATCGAACAGCTCTCCGCGGGCGAGTCGTTCCTGCACCGACTCCCACCACCGCACGTCGAGCAGGTCGGCGTGCGCCTCCAGGAACGCCGCGCGCAGCGGGCCCTCGGGGACCAGGAAGGGCAGGAACTCCTGCGGAAAGACGTCGTGCTCCTGCACGGAGAACCATGGTTCCGGGGCGAGCTCCTCCTCCACGCTCCCACTCTGCGGTAGCTCGCGGAAGTTGCACGCGCTCAGCGTGGACAGCTCGTCGTAGTCGTAGAAGATCACTCGGCCGTGCCGGCTCACTCCGAAGTTCTTGAGCAGCATGTCGCCGGTGAAGATGTCGGCGTGCGCGAGGTCCTTGATCGCGTTCCCGTAGTCGACGATCACGTCGCGGGCGTCATCCTCACGGGCGGTCGTGAGGTACACGTTGAGGGGCGTGAGACGGCGCTCCGTGTACACGTGGGTCACGATGACCCGCTCTCCCTCCACGCGCACGGAGCTCGGCGCCACGTCCAGCAGCTCCCGCAGCAGCTCGTCGGGGAAGCAGCTGCGCGGGAACTCCAGATGCTCGAACTCCTGCACGTCGGCCAGCCGGCCGACCCGGTCGCGCACGAAAACGAAGTGGTACCGGTCGATCACCTCCCGGCGCGTGGTCTTCTTCGGCGGTCCAAACGTATCGCGGATGATCTTGAAGACCACGTTGAGCGACGGAAGCGTGAACACCGCCATGACGAGACCGCGCGTTCCCTCCGCCTCCTCGAAGCGCGCCTCCGGGTGGTGCAGATGGTCGAGGATGCTGCGATACAGCTCGGTTTTCCCGTGCTTGTTGTAGCCGATCGCCGTGTACAGCTCGTCCGTGCGCTTGAGGGGCATGATCGACCGCAGGAACTCTACCAGCGCCCGCGGCCACGGGGTGTTCACGTGGAAATACGACCAGGAGAACCCGAACACGATCGACGCTTCGTCCGAGGTCGTGAGCGCCGCGTCCACGATCACACCCTCGGGCGTGTTCATCAGCGCGATGACCAGCGGAACGATTCCTCGCCCACGACGCATCCGTCCGACCAGATACGCGCCCTTGTTCCGGTAGAACACCCACGGCACGAGATCGACGCCGTCGGTGGCCTCGCGCCCCCACAGCGTTCCCATGCGATCGCCGATCACGCGCGCCAGGCGGCGCGCATCGCCCTCGAGGTCGGCGTACGGCGCGCCAAGCGAGACACTCTCGAGAATCCGCTGGGCCACGATCTGCGCACTGCCTGACGCTGAAAACCACTCGTATCCGCTCGCGGCGGTCGCCGCGTCGTGCTCGCGCCCCCCGGGACTCACGAACTCGATCCGCGGATCGACGCCGACGGTGGTGAAGACCCGTCGCGTGATCGAGTTGAAGAACGTCTCCGCGAGCTCCGAGTCATCCCGGGCCCGGATCAGCTCGGCGTACCGGTTCCGCATGTCCGCCCAGCCGTTTGGATCGGTCGTCGCGGCGCCCAGCACCTGCCGCACGACGGCGACGGCCTGATCCACGTGCGCTTTGTAGAGCGCCAGACGAGCGGCGGCATCGCGTTGAGCGGCCCGCCATTCGCGCGCCGCGAAGTGCATCGCTGCCCGCCCGGTGATCTCACGGAAACGGCGATGATACTGGTCGAACGCCGCGTAGACGGCGTCCGCCGCGCGTGTGGCCTGCCCGTTCTCCACGCTCAGGCGATCGGAGCGCTGGCCACCCGCGCGCTTCCCCTCGACGCGTGTCCGCGCTTCCCGGCGCTCGCCGCCTAGTGCGAGGAGAACACCTTCGTGCGCCCTTGCCGGTCGAAGGACAGCACGTCGTAGGCGTCGGTCCGCGGACCCTCCATGCCGGGCGAGCCCATGGGCATCCCCGGCACGGCGAGCCCTGCTACCGGCGGCTTCTGCTCGAGGAGGCGCTGAATGTCGGCGGCGGGAACGTGCCCTTCGATCACGTAGCCATCCACGACCGCCGTGTGGCACGACGCGAGCTCGGACGTGACGCCATGCTTCGCCTTGACGGCATCCATCGCCGAGGTGTCGCGTGCCACCACGGTGAAACCTGCCTCACGCAGGTGCGTCACCCACCGCGAGCAGCATCCGCAGCTGGGATCCTTGTACACGGTGATCGAAGTGGCCGCCGCGAGCGGGCTGTCGGCTTCGGCGGGGCGCCACGAAGAGGCGGTGAGTGTGGCACCAAGCGCGGCGACGACGCCGACGAGGGCGAGCGGTTTCCAGGAGCGGGTCATTGCGTCGATCTCGGAGGTGGTTACACGAGGCGAAAGCGCTCACGTCGCGCTGTGTGCCAGGCGCGAACGGAACGTTCAACCTGACGCGCGGTGGCGGTGAAGGCAAGCGTGCCGGCGAATTCCGGTGCGGCGTGGACCTTGCTACGCCGACGGCGTGGACTCCTCATCGCGGACGACAAGGCGTATCTTCCCTGCACTCCACGGGTGGAGGAAGCGTGATCAGGCAGTCGCCGTCCACGAGTCCCAGCGTCGACGCGGCGAACTGGCTCGCGGTGTGCGGTGGGGGCTGTGGTTCATGCGAGGGGTGTGGCCCCTCCGCCATCATGGTACGCGCAGAAGAGCGCGCTGGTCGCTGCGAGTTGGTATAGATGCATCATGGATGAAGACTGGCCCGCCAGGTGCCCGATCTGCCGGATCCCGGTGTTGTCACACGCCAAGCTGCGCTCGCACCTCGCGCACGCACACACCAATCACGCCGCGCCCGCCACCCAGTACCGATGCCGCACGTGCGACGAGGAGTTCGAGAGTCAGCATCGGCTGGACGAGCACAACCTGCGCTCCCACCTCTCACGCGGTGATCCGCAGACCCTAGACTGACCCTGCCGGCCGCCACTCCCGGTTGGCCGCCCGTCGTCCGTCCGTGACGACCGCCATCCGCAACCAGTCAGAAGCCTGAGACATCTCTCGGGAACCGACTTCACCCTCCATGACATCCCAGGTTGGCCGGATGAACGCGTCGGATCAGCACGACACGGAGGCCGTCCTCCGCCTGGAGCACTCGCAGGCCGAGCGGCAGATGAACACCGTTCGGGCCGGGGTCCTGGCGCTGCTGGCGACGATCGGCGGCCTGTACGCCGTGCGCCTGCCCGCCGAGCTGACGCGTGTCCACCTCGCGGTGCTCATTCCGCTGGCCGTGTGGACGATCGCGCAGCACGTGCTGGTGCACCGCAAGGCCGAGTACAAGCCGTGGCTGTCCACGCTCAACGCGACGGTCGACGTCACCGCGGTGACGGCGCTCTTGCTCGGCTACGGCCTGGTGGGCCGGCCCGAATTCGCCATCCACTCGCCCATGTGGGTGGCGTACCTCATCATCCTGGGCGCGCGCCCCTTCACCACCGCCGCCAAGCACGCGTTCATTGCATCGACGGCGGCCGTGCTCCAGTATGGCGCGCTCGACGTGCTCTTCCTCGCCACCGATCTCGTGGATGTGCACGCCGGTGACCTCTCCGGGCAGTCGTTAGGCGGGATGTCGCTGCTCGATGAGGCGCTCAAGCTCCTCATGCTCGGCGCCGCGGGGTGGGTGGGCACGTACGCCACCGCGCGCAACGAGCGCACGTTGCGCCGGGTCCGCGAGGCGCTGCGCGCCAGCGAGGCCGAGCTCGCGCACCAGGCCTTCCACGATCCGCTCACCGGTCTCGCCAATCGCGCACTCTTCCGCGACCGCGTGGAGCACGCGCTCGAGCGTGCCCGCCGTCAGCCGGAGCGCATCGCCGTCCTGTTCCTCGATCTGGACGACTTCAAGATCGTGAACGACAGCCTCGGTCACCGTGCCGGCGACCGGCTGCTCGAGAGCGTGGCCTCGCGCCTGCTCAATGCCACGCGCGGCTGCGACACCGTGGCGCGGCTGGGCGGCGACGAGTTCGCCGTGCTGCTCGAGAACGTGCGCGAGGACTGGGATGCCGCCGTCGTCGCCGAGCGCATCGTCGCCGCGTTGCGCGCACCGGTGCACGTCGAGGGGAGGAGCGTGAAGGTCCAGGCGAGCGTCGGCATCGCCAAGGCGAGCGATGCGGCGGGCGCGGAGGAGCTGTTGCGCAACGCCGACGTCGCGATGTATGCCGCCAAGACCGGTGGTCGCGCGCGCTGGGAGTTCTTCGCGCCCGAGATGCACGCGGCGATCGTCGAGCGCCTCGCGCTCCAGGCAGAG
>DATFFQ010000038.1:0-10682 GCA_035249955.1 Gemmatimonadaceae bacterium | reverse complement strand
GGCCTCAACGCCAGCGCAGAGAACACGGTCGCGCGGATGAGGGAGTCCACCCGCACGGTGACCTCCGGTTCGCCGGACGCGCGCAACAGGGACGACGACTGCGACAGGAGCACGTCGCGTCCCGTGACCGCGGGGGCGCCGAGCAGCACCAGGAAGGCGATGTCGCGGTCGGTCGCAGCGACGATGGGTGCGACGTATCCGCCCTCGCTGTGGCCGAGGAGGCCGACGCGACGCGGGTCGATGTCCGCCAGCGTGCGAAGGTAGTCGACGGCGCCGTGCACGTCCTGCGCGATGTCGTGCAGCGTCGTCTGCAGCGGGGCGCCGGCCGTCGCTCCGGCCCAGCGGTCGTCAAAGCGCAGGACGGCGTAACCGAGCCTCGTCAGGTGGTCGGCCAGCACGAGGAACGGCCGATGTCCGGCCACCGTCTCGTCGCGATCCTGCGCCCCGGAGCCGCTGATGAGCACGACCGCGGGGTGCGGCCCGGCGGCCCGCGGCAGCGTGAGCGTCCCCGCCAGCGTGATGCCCGCGGCGCGACTGGCGAAGCGCGCGTCCCGTTCGTCGTACGGGAAGGGCCGCCGCGGTTCCTGCGGACGATGTAGCACGGCCGACGCGCCGCGCCGGAACCGCACGTCGGTCTCGACGCCATGCTGCCGCATGCGCGCGAGCCGCTCATCGCCGCCCCGGAGCGGGAGGGCGATGCGCAGGTCCAGGTAGTCGGCCCGCATCTCCAGCGAGTCGCCCGCGACGCGAACAGAGGTCATCGGCAGGTCATGCTGCCCCTGGTCGGGGCTGTCGAACCAACCGACGGGAATGCCGCATGGGCCGGCGCCGAGCCTCGCGACGAGCCGGATCACCCCACCGGGACCCATCGTCGCGACCCACTCGCCCGCGGCGTCCGCAGTGATCCCCTCCGGCGCCACGTGCGGCCGCACCCGCCCGAGGCGCGCGCGCATGGACTCACGCGCGCCGCGGATGGTGAGGTCGGCCACGGACGCGTCTGCCGCGATGACGGCGCTCGCGGAGTCGCCATTGGAGCGGAAGGTACGCGCGGCGATCGCCACGCCGCTCTCCAGCTCGGCGTGCAGCGCGAGCCGGCGAACGGGTCGAGTGTACACGTGAAGCGTACCACGCCGTGCGTCGGTCACCTCGACTATTGCCCGCCGGGTCCGCGCGTCGGTCCCGACGGTGCCGTCGAAGCAGCCGCTCGCGGCCGCCTGCTGCGCCGAAGCGAGCGTGGGCAGGCCGACCAAGACCGCTGCGGCACTACCAGCCTGTCGCCTCCATCGCATGACTGCCTCGCTCGATGTTTGGAGCATCAATATCAAGTTCTCTTGTCGTTTTGTCAAGTAGCATTGACAGTATGTCAAGCGCCATGAGCAGTCGCACCTGCCTCCGGGGATCACGGCAGATTGCGCCCACAACCCGGTGAATGCCGTCATGTTGTCAGCGCTCGGGTCCGCTCATCTCGCCTGATAAGCGTGAGGTCGGTAGTTCAACTCTACCCAGGCCAATGCCACACAGGACAACGACTTAGCCCGCCAAGGCGCGTCCTTCGGCGGGCTTTTTCGGCCTCGATCCAGCCTCCATGGGCAGGCTATAGCGTTGACAATATATCCACACTGGATATAGTGAAGCGCTCAGAACCATGGCCGAAATGGGTCGGCAGCCCTTCGGCCGGGTACTTCCTTACTCCTCATCACGTGCACACCATGACCATCATCCCCAACTCGATCCGGACCGTTCTGGCAGTGGCAAGCGTCGCGACATTCGTGTTTCCCGCGATGTCACCAGCCCAATCCGCGGCCGACAGCGGCGCCATTCGTGCGGCAGCACTCGATTACATCGAGGGGTGGTACGCGGGGAACGCGGAGCGCATGGAGCGCGCGCTGCACCCGGAGCTGGCGAAGCGCATCGTCAACACCAACCCGCGGAACGGGAGGAATGTGCTCGGGCAGCAGAGCGCCATGACGCTCGTGCAGAACACGCGCGCCGGGGGAGGGAAGGAGACGCCGGCAGCCGAGCAGCGCAAGGACGTTCGGATCCTCGACATCTTCGGGAACACGGCGAGCGTGCGCATCGACGCGTCGACGTGGGTCGACTACCTGCACGTTGCCCGCTGGAACGGCCGCTGGGTGATCGTCAACGTGCTTTGGGAGATTCGACCGCAATAAGAAAGGGGCGCCGGCGTCGCCGGCGCCCGAGCCCTGCCTCCACACACGTCGGTCACGGGCTGAGATCTTTGGCCTCCACGATGCGCTTGAACGGGATCCCGGCCTTCTCGTTCACCTCGCGTACCGTCTGCGCGCTGTCCGCCTCGAAGAGGCACATGCAGTGCGCCTCTTCTGGGACGAACATCGAGCGCAGATACCGCACGGGCTTGCCCTCCTTCGTGAACTGCTGGCTCGTCTGAATCGCTGCTCGCTGTGCGTCCGCCAGCTGCTCCATGCTGATGCCTGGTAGCTCACGATCCGCCATGTAAACGGGCATAATCCACCTCCGGGAAGGAGCGGGGCGCCGGCAGTCGTGCGGGCGCGCCCGACGCCCGGCAAAATTGCCTGGCACGCCAGGGTTCACAAGAGCGTCGCGACGTCGTGCATGAGCTTACTCTCTCGGTGCAGTGCGGAGCGGCTTCACCGGGACTATCTTAGGTTGCTGCTTTCCCGGGCACCCAACCACATTGGAGGTGACTTCGATGCTTGCGGCTCTCATCCAGGATGTCGCGGCAGCGGCAGTCATCGCCCTCGCCGCATTCGGTCTGGCGCCCGCCGCGGCGTCCGGCGGGGTTGACCCAACCTCGATTCCCGTCGAGTCGACAGCGCTGCCGCCGGATCTCTGCTCTCTCCTCACCGAACAGGAAGCCGAGACCATTCTCGGAATGCCGCTCGAGCCGCCACAGCAGCAGCGCAGTGGCGATTGCTGGTATCTTCGACAGGGCGGCACCGACTTCGGTGCCGTCGAGCTTTTCATCAGCGTGCTTCCGGTGCGGATGACGTCGCGGAAGCACTTCGACAGCTTCGTCGCGGAACAGGTCACCAAGATGAATGACCGGCTCGAGAAAGCTGGTGCCAAGGGTGAGCCGTTCACCGCCGAGCCGGTGCCCGAGCTGAAGGATCCCGCCTACTACGTGGATCCTGGCCTGTACGTGTTGAAGGGAGACCAGGTGCTGGTGCTCGGAATCGACCGACCCCGGGCGCTGCTCGTCGCCGCCAAGGCTGTCCCGCGATTCCAACCGTGACGCTCTACGTGGTGTGCTGTTAGAGCGCGCCTGTAATCCCTCATCCTCGCCCCGGAGGTGCGCGATGTGGCAGGAGTTCAAGGCGTTCGTCATGCGCGGAAACGTGATGGACCTCGCCGTCGGTGTCATCATTGGCGCGGCATTCGGGGCCGTCGTCAAATCGCTCGTCGACGATGTCATCATGCCGCCGATCGGGCTCGCCACCGGTGGCGTCGACTTCAGCGACAAGTTCCTCCTGCTCAAGGCGGCCGCCGATGCGCCGCCGCCCTACGCATCGATCGCCGCGGCGAAGGAGGCCGGCGCGGTCACGCTCAACTACGGACTCTTCGTCAACACGATCATCACGTTTCTCATCGTCGCGTTGGCGATCTTCATGCTGGTGAAAGCGATCAACCGGCTCCACCGGCAGCCGGCGCCGCCGACTCCCGACACGAAGCCCTGTCCCTTCTGCACCATGACGGTGTCGATCGCGGCGACGCGTTGCCCGCACTGCACCTCGACGCTCGGCGGCAAGGCTGCCTAACGAGGTGGCCGGGAGCCGCCGAAGGCGGCGACCGGGGCTGTCCGCGCCACGGTGCCCGCCATCCCGTCGGCCGAGTTCACCATTTGCTGACAGTCCGCCTCGCGTCCCGCTCTTGACGGCTCGGGCGCTCTGCTACACTGTGTAGCAGCGCGCACGGGCGCGCCGAGCACGGAGGGACGGTGACGGGAACGCGCAAACGTAGGCCGGGAACCCCGCTGGCGTTCAGCCGACGCGAGAAGCAGGTGCTCGACGCGCTCTACGAGTGCTCGCCGGCCACCGTCGCCGACGTGCTCGAGCGCATGCCCAAGCCACCGGGCTACTCGGCCGTCCGCGCCATGCTCGCCCGCCTCGAGACCAAGGGCTACGTGCGGCATGCGGACGATGGGCAGCGCTACCTGTATGAACCAGTGCATCCGCGCGAGCACGCACGGGCGTCGCTTCTCAAACGGCTCGTCGACGCCTACTTCGATGGCTCGCCCACCAAGCTCGTCGCGGCCATGCTCGACCGCAAAGCCATCCGGCTCTCCGATAAGGAGCTGGATGAGGTCGCGAAGCTCGTCGCCGACGCGCGGCGCGGGGAGCGCGCTTGACCTCGCCGCCGCTGCTGCCCGACGAGCTGGCGCGCGCGTGGCTCGACATGCTCGCGGGAGCAACCGTTCGCGGCTCGCTCCTCATCCTCGTCGCGATGCTGGTCGCCTGGCCGGTGCGACGTCACGGAGCGGCGACGCGCAGCTTCATCTGGCTCGCCGCGCTCTCGGCTGTGCTCGTGCTGCCGCTTCTCACCGCGGCGCTGCCACCCTGGCGCACGGGCGTCGTGGTGGTCCTGGTCGAGCAGACCGCCGTGGCTGTCGAACGATTGGGCGAGGTGGCGCGGCCAGCAACGGCGAGCCAGGCGGGAGGCGTATCAAGCGGGAGTAGACTCGACGCGGTGCAGCTCGCGCCTCACGAGGAGCCGGCGACCGCGCCCGCTCCGGCAAGCGTCCCAGCTCCTGCTCGCGTGGATTGGACGCAGCTGCTCTTTCTGATCTGGGTGGGCGGAGTCACGGCCGCGCTGCTCAGGCTGCTCGGCTCCTGGCTTCGACTCGCCGTGCTCGTGGGCCGGACGAAACCGTTGGCGGACACGCAGGTCGCGCAGCTGCTCACCGACTGCGCGAGCGCCATGGGAGTTCGGCGACGGGTGCGCCTGCTCGAGGGTCCACCGGGCATCAGTCCGCTCATCTATGGTGTGTTCAGGCCGAGCCTGGTGCTGCCTTCGGGATGGCGCAGCTGGCCGGAGCCGGTTCTGGCCGCCGTGGTGCAGCACGAGCTCGCGCACGTGCGTCGCGGGGATCTCAAGGCGCAGCTCGTCTGCGATGCCGTCGTCACCCTGCACTGGTTCAACCCGCTCGTTTGGATTGCAGCCCGACAGGCACACCTCGCCGGCGAGCAGGCGTGTGACGATGAGGTGCTGGTGCGAGGCCTCACGCCGGCGGCATACGCGGATGCGCTCCTCCTGCTGGTACGGATGCTCCGGCGGGAGCCACGCTCGCCGCTGCCGGCCCTTGGCATCGCGCCTCGCGCCGAGCTCGTGCAGCGAGTCGCGGCACTCCTCGACCCGTCGCGCCGCCGGCGGAGACTCTCTGGTCGCCTCGCCCTTGGCGTCACGGCTGGCGCGACGGTCACGGCCGCGGCGCTGGCATCGATGTCGCCCGCGGAAGCACGCGGGGTAGCGGCCAGCACCACGCCGGCTCCGCTGTGCTGTGGCGGCGCGTCCGAGCCGGTTGTCGCCGGAGAACTCGGCCGCGCACTCGATAGTGCGTTCTCGCGAATGGCCGAGAGCGGCTTCGCCGGCACGGTGCTTGTCGAGCACCGCGGCGCGGTCGTGCTGGCGAAGGGATTCGGCCTCGCCGATCGCGCGCGCGGTACTCCGACCACCGTGACCACGCGCTACCACGTGGCGGGCATCACCAAGCTCCTCACCGCCGCGGCGATCGCCGAGCTCGCGCGGCAAGGGCTGGTCGATCTGCACGCACCAGTCTCGCGCTACCTCCCCGGCGTATTGGGGCGTGGGCGCACCGGCTCGATCACCATCCACCAGCTCCTCACTCATACTGATGGGCTGAGCGATGTGTACGAGCCCAACGCGCCCGCAGGCCCTGCGGCCTTCGTGCACGCGCTCGACTCGGCGCCGCCGGCGTTCGTGCCCGGTCGATCGTATGGTCCCGGCAATTCCGGTCACAGCCTGCTCGCGCTCATCGTCGAGCGCGTGACGGGCCAACCGTTCGAGCGGCACTTGCGCGAGCGATTCCTGGTGCCCGCCGGCATGGGCCGCTCCTTCCTGAACACCGAGCGCGGCATGCCACTGGATTCGGTGGCCGTTGGATACATCGACGGCGATCCCGCGCAGCCGGTCGATCCCGATCCGGCGGTGTGGGGGTTACGTGGGTCGCGTGGGCTGGTGAGCACCGCCGGCGATCTCCACCGCTGGTATCGCGCGCTGTCGAGTGGGCGGCTGCTCTCGCGCGATGCCAGGGCGATGATGCTCACGCCGCACATCCGCACGGCGAAGTCGTTCGCGCAGGGGTACGGCTGGCTCCTGTACGATGAGTCGAGCGCGGAACCGTTCCGCGGCGGTCCGCTTCCACTCGTCAGGCGCTCGGGACGCGAGCCCGGCTTCGAGGCCGAGCTCGTCCACGATCGCAGCGGCGACTGGATCGCGATCGTACTGGTGAACTCCGACGTGTTGTTCCGGTTGCGCGCGATCGAGACCGTCCGCGCCGTGGTGAACGCACAGCCACCGCCCACCACCTCGCCGTAGCCGCCGCACTCCCATTCCGTCCACTCGCACGCTCGTTTCGGACCGTCACGACGGTCCGGTCGCCGGAGGTCCACCCATGACACATCACATGCTTCGCAATTCGTCTCGAGGGCTCGCGATCGCCTGCTGGCTCATCGGCGCCGCCCTGGCGCGGGGGCAAGGGACGGGCTCGCAGGACATCCCGCCGGCGCCCCGTGCTGACTCGTTAGGCGATGGCGGGCCGGCGACGGCCGCCTTCCTGGACAAGCCGGTGTCCGTTACCCTCGACGCCCGCGGGAACCTCTACATTGGCGAACAGCGTGGGCATCGAGTACGGCGCGTCGACCGGCGGACGGGGATCATCACCACCGTCGCCGGGACGGGAAGCGCCGGCAGCACCGGGGATGGCGGTCCAGCAACACGCGCGCAGGTGAATTACCCGAAGGTCGCCGTCGATCCGGCCGGTAACATCTACGTGGGTGAGGTCGACGGATATCGAATTCGGCGGATCGATGCACGCACCGGCATCATCACCACCGTGGCCGGCACCGGAGTGGCGGGCTTCAGCGGCGATGGCGGCCCGGCCACGGTGGCGCAGATCACGCGACCGTTCGCGATCGCGTTCGATTCCGCCGGGAACCTGTACTTCACCGACACGGAGGTGAACCGCGTGCGCCGGATCGACGCCGCCATCGGAACCATCACCACCGTCGCCGGCGACGGCCGCTACGGCTTTGGCGGCGATGGCCGGGCGGCGACCGCCGCTTCGCTCGCCAGACCCCACGTCCTCACCTTCGATCCCGACGGCAACCTCATCATTGGCGATTCCTTCAACCAGCGAATCAGGCGGGTCGATCGCCGAACGGGCATCATCACGACGATCGCCGGCAGCGGGTACCGCGGCGTGAGCGGAGACGGCGGACCGGCGCTGGAGGCGACATTCGTGTATTTCGGCGGCCTTGCCTACGATACGGCCGGCAATCTCCTGGTGAGCGGTGTCGGCGATCATCGCATTCGGGTGATGGATGGTGAGAGCGGCGTGATTCGCGCGTTCGCTGGCGACGGGCGGTGGGACTCGAGCGGTGATGGCGGCCCGGCGCTGGCAGCCAGCTTTCACCCCGCGCTGGAGCTTGCTGTCGACGTCGACAACAACGTGTACGTTGCCGATTCCTACGGAGGCCGCGTTCGACGGATCGACGGACGCTCGGGAACGGTTACCACCGTGGCCGGCAATCGAGCGCCGGCGGCGCGACCGGGCGACTTCCACGTGCACGTCGACTCGGCGCAGCTCGCCCGCCTGTACGACACCCCGGTGGCTCTCCGCATGGAAGGGGCCGAGCGCGCCCGCCTGACGAGAGACCTCGACTATACCGGCACCGGGGATCCGCGTCGCCGGCTCGACCTGTACCTGCCGCCGCGAGGCGGCGTACCACCGCCCGTCGTGTTGCTCGTCCACGCCGGCGATGGGACCGATCTGCGCCGGCCGCTCAAGGATTGGGGAGCCTGGACATCGCGTGGCCGTCTGCTGGCCGCGGCCGGCTTTGCCGGCGTGACGTTCACCCATCGCCTCAACCTCGAGACAGGGCTGGACAGCGCGTCGGCAGATCTCTCGGCAGCACTCTCGTACCTGCGCGGAAACGCCAGCTCGCTGGGCGTGGACGGCGGGCGAGTGTGCGTCGTCGCGTTTGGCGACGGGGCTGCCTTGCTCGCGCAGATCGTTGGCCAGCGACCGGATGGCCTCCGCTGCGTCGCAGGCTTCTCGCCGATTCTCGATCTGGGAAGTACGCCGCCTCCCTTGTGGGGCGAGCAGGATCGCGACACGCGCCGTCGCTACTCGCTGGCGCCGATGATCGAATCGGGTGCCGCAGTGCCGCCCATGCTGTTGCTCATCGGGGCGGCCGACTCGGATCGGGTCACCGGTGGTGCAAGGCGACTTGCCGCGCTGGCGAGGGAGCGCGGCCTCTCGATCGAGGTGCTCGAGCACCCCACCGGGGGCCCAACGTTCGATCGCGGGGCGCCAGGGACACCCACGCAAGCGCTCCTGCGCGCCTGGCTGGCATTTCTTCGCCGTTCGCTCCAGTGATCGCATGAGATCGGCCGACGCGGCCGCTGACGCCTCGTGACTGTCTCCTCGAGGCAATCTGCGCGGACACAACCGCACCTGACCGTCGCGCGCTCAGCGTTCGCCATGCGCAGCCAGGCGCGGTCGTCGTCCGCACCACAGCTTGGGTATGCCGGTCACGAGTCCCCGATCTCTCCTGCGGGGAAATCTCCCTATCCAGTGTTCGCCGGACTCACTCCATCACCGGCGTGCACGTCGACGCAGGCGCTGAACCATAGGCCTTTGGTCAGATTCCTCCTCGGCATGCCTTGAGCGCGGCCGCGGGCACGTGTCTCACTCGACCGTGACGGTGGCACGCATGAAGGGGTGCGGGACGCAGTGGTACGTGAACGTCCCGCTCTCATCGAATGTCACGGAGAAGGCGTTGCCCGGGCTCACCGTTCCGGAGTCCCAGAGGCCGACATCCGATGTGCTGGAGTGTGGTTCGATGCCCGCCGGCTCGCAGTTGACCCACGTGACCGTCGTCCCACGCGGGACGCGCAGGTCGGCCGGCAGGAACGTGAAGTTCTGAACGGCGACGAGCACCGTGCCGACCGCCGGTGATGCGACCGGCACCCGGCAGTCACCGGTCGCGCTCGTGGGTAGCTGCGCGCCTCGCTCCGAGAAGCAGCCGTAGAGGCTGAGCAGGAGCGTCGCGCAGCCGGCGATACCGGCGGCGCCAACCCTCGCTCCCGGCATGGCGGTCACGGCGTCACCGCACCACGACCGCACCCTTCATGAACGGGTGCGGCGTGCAGTGGTAGCCGAAGCTTCCCGCCTCGTCGAAGGTGCGGCTCCACGTCGCGCCTGGCGCGATGAGGCCGGAGTTCCAGCTTCCGTCATCGGCCGTCACGGTGTGCGGAACCTGGTCCTCGTTCTTCCATCGAATGGTCGTGCCGGCGCTGATCTCGAGCCGAGGCTCGGCGTACGCCATGCGGCGAATCGTCGCGTCGATGGTCGCGCCTCGCGCCGCCGTCGTATCGCGAGCCTGGGGTCCCACGTCACTCGGGGTCGCCACGGTCGGCGGTGCGCGCCGGCCGAAGTAGCGACTCAACGTGATCGGGATCGTGAACTCGAACCCGTAGCGCACCAGGTCGGTGCCGAGCGACGCGCCCTGGACGGTGCTGGTGAGCGTGTTCGACGCGTGGAGCGAGAGCGTATGCGGGGTGTTGGGGAGGGCGAGCTGCACGCCGGCGCTCCATGCGACCTCCTCGCCGTCCTCTCGGTCGATCAGCGAGGCGACATCGCCGGCGAGCGCGATGTACCGGTTGAGTCGCACTGTCGCGCCACCGGCAGCCGCGTACCGTACCTCCCCGGCGTCGAACGCGTTGGACAGCACGCGGGCGGCAGCCAGGAGCCGGACGCGGCCCTGTGCCCGCGCGAGCGTGAGCTCACCGTCCACACTCTGCGCTGCCAGGTTGTATGCCGTGTGCACCGAGGCGTCGATGGGTGCGCCGCGCTCCATCGCGAGTGGCGCCACCCGTGCGAAGAACTCCCACTCGTTCGGGTAGCCCGCGACGAGCTGCGAGTTGGTCGCGTACTGGAACCCCGCGAGGACGTGCCACGGCAATCCGGCGGCGACGAGGAAGGTCGGGGAGCTCGTCACCTTTCGGTCGGAGCTCTCGCTCGACCGGAAGCGGTGAAGGAAGTTGAAGTGCACCGTGCCGGGCGGCCCGGTCCACGTGCCGAGAAAGTTCGGCGGGCGATCGAGCACCGATTGCGCCTCGATGGGCACGGCAAAGGCGATGAACGCCGGAACGAGCGCTCGCGTCACCTTCACCGTTCTCGTGGCATCGCTCCGCGCCACGCCGTCCACCCGATCACGCCGCGCTGACATCACATGGCGAATGGCGTCACCTCCGGTTGGCGGTGGGTGCTCCCGATCGCGAATGATGGACACGCATACGCGCGCGTCGCTGCCTCTGCGCGGCGAGTGCCGCGGAGCGCAAGGCAGACACCCTGTATTGCACGGCGAAGTGAGAGGGTAACGAGAGTGGAGTGAGTGACCAGAGCCAGGGTGAAGGGCATGACATGCGTGATGGGTTCA
>DATFFQ010000037.1:0-8387 GCA_035249955.1 Gemmatimonadaceae bacterium | reverse complement strand
CGATCACCGCGGAATCTCCCTCGCCCGGCTGGGGGTTCTCGTCGGTCTCGGCTGTCGTCAGCACCACTGCCAGCGCCGCGACGCCGGCCAGCGCGAGCGCGCCTACCGCCAGGCGGCGCCGGCGGCGTGAGGCCGGTATCGCGTCACGCGCGGTGGCCGGTGACGGAGTGAGCAGCGCGCCGTGCGGCGTCGTCACCGCATCCAGCTCGTTCAGCAGTCCGTCGGCGCTCTGCGGTCGCTCGTCAGGCGATTTCGCGAGACAGCGCATGATGATCGCCGAGAGCTCCGGCGGCACGTCGGGGCGCAGCTGGTGCAGCGGCTCGGGTAGCCGCGTCAACTGCGCCGCCATGATCGCCTGCGGCGACGTTCCGGTGAACGGCGACTCGCCGGTGAGCAGCTCGTAGGCGAGCAGGCCCACCGCGTAGATGTCCAACCGATGATCGGCCGCCGGATCTCCCGCGAGCTGCTCGGGCGCCATGTAGGCCGGCGTGCCGATCGCCATCCCCGCCGTGGTAGTTCCCACCTGAGGCAGCGCCGCGCTCAGCGCCTTGGCGACACCGAAGTCCGTCACCAGCGCGTGCGCGCCGAGCACCAGGATGTTGTCTGGCTTGATGTCGCGATGGATGATACCGCGGGCGTGGGCGTACGCGAGCGCGTCGACCACGTCGTGCAGCACGCGAACCACATCCCGCACCGAGAGCTTGCCCTCGCGGCGCAGCGTGGAGCGCAGCGATGACCCTTCGATGAAGGGCATCGTGTAGTAGAGGAGGTGGCCGTGCTCGCCCGCCGAGAGGAGGGGGACGATGTGCGGGTGATGGAGCTGCGCCGCCAACTGGATCTCGCGGCGGAATCGGTCGACGTTGACTCCCGCCCCGAGCTCGGGTGGCAGCACCTTGATCACGACCTTACGGGCGAGCGCCTTCTCCGTGGCGACGAAGACGCGGCTCATTCCTCCACCGGCCAGCTCGCGCTCGAGCGTGTAGCTCGGGGCCAGCGAGCCCTGCAGCTGGTCGAAGAACGGGGTGGTCACGGGGCGGTGGAGTCTGCTTCCAGGCGGCGCGCCAGCGCGCGCAGCGCGCCGCGATGCCGGGCGTCGAAATCGAAGCTCGTGCGCGACAGCTTGCCTTCGACTTTCTCCGCGCTGGCGATCTGCTGGAACTCGGGCGCGGGGAGTGTCACCCACACCCATTCGACGACCTTGAACGTGAGACGGCCCTCGCCAGAGAGCGTATCGCTCAGATATGCCGTTTCGTCGTACCGGACGCGGGTGCTGTCATCGAGCACGAGCTCGAGTGCGCGCCCCACCGGATTCCCCCACCGCGGCGCCGGCGACGTCTCCTGGAAGACGATGTACACCTCCCTTGGGGACTCGCGCATCGCCCGGCCGGGATGACGAAAGCCGGCGTACATCTCGAGTCCACTCACCAGGGGCACGAGAGCGGTGCGCACCTTGGTGGTGTCGGTGAAGCTGTTGTAGTCCACCTGCACGAGCTCTCGTGGCTCGTCCCGCGACTGAGAACCGACCCGCTGGATGGCCGAACAGGCCGCGAGCGTGGCCAGCGCCGCTGCGGCCAGGATGGCCACGCCCCAGTCCCGCGCGCGGCGCGGCGACCAGTCGTGGAACGAGCGCTCGAACTGCTCAATCATGCTCAGTGGCTCCTTGCAAGCGACGGTTCAATGATACACGAATCGCGACCGTTCGTGAGCCTGCCCCGGTGCCGGTGAGCGTGGGCACCACGGGAGCGGTGTAGCTGGACGAGAGACGCCTCTCGCTGCACAGTTCGCTCTCCGACAACGTCCATTGCATCGAGGAGTCACCCCATGAGTAAGTCTGTGGTGTTCGGTACGATCGCCGCCTGTCTGGGATGCGCTGCACCGGTCTCGGCGCAGGATACCGTCCGCTTCACGCCGACCACGGCCGCCCCCACGTTCGCGGTGCGCACCCCGGTCCTGCGCATCAAGCCGGGCACGTTCCTCATCTCGCGCACGAACTTCGGGCCGTACTACACTCGCGAGGGCGGTGCCTTTCCCGGAGAGGTGGGCCCCTTCTACGTGGAAGGAGCCACCACGCGCGACATGCTGGTGGTGAAGATCCATCGTGTTCGTCCGAATCACGAATTGGCGGTGTCGCAAGTGTACAGCGACTTCGGCGGCCTGGCGACGGATACGCGCGTGCGTCTCCTCAACGAACCGATCGCGGCGCAGCGCTACGTCTGGACGTTGAACCGGGACAAGGGGACCGCTACCACCCAGCTTCCCGACAGCCGCCAGCGCGCCATCGAGATCGATCTGCAACCCATGCTCGGCCGCATCGCGGTGGCGCCGCGGGGCGAGGAAGCCTTCGCCGGCCTCTGGCCCGGCGACTTCGGTGGTAACATGGACGCGCCAGAGCTGCGCGAGGGGACGACGGTCTATCTGCCGATCTTCCACGATGGTGCGTACTTCTACTTCGGCGACGGCCACGCCAGACAGGGTGAGGGTGAGGTCGCCGGCACCGGACTCGAGACGTCCATGGACGTCGTGCTCGAGATCGACGTGGTGAAGAACAGGACCATCGACTGGCCGCGCCTCGAGGATGATCGCTACATCATGGTCGCAGGAAGCGCCCGCCCTCTCATCGACGCATTCCGGCTGGCGCACGTGGAGCTCATCGAATGGCTGGTCGACGAGTACGGCTTCGGGAAGACCGACGCGTACGCGCTCGTGGGACAGGTGGCGGAGAGCACGGTGGCGAACATCGTCGATCCGGCCTACACGGTGCTCGCCAAGTTTCCGAAGCGGTTTCTGCCGCGATGAGAGCCCGCCTTCCCAACCGTTGCTTGTCCCATGAGGCCCGTCGCCCTTCTGTTGCGCCGGCGCTGTTGCGCGCTTCCCGCAGGTGTGGCGTGGTGCACCCGTAGACGAACGTCTCGCCGGGTTAAACGGCGGTCTGTGGCATGCGTACAGCGGCACGTCCGAGCACAACTGCCAGTGGAGCGAGCATGACGGAAGAGCAGTCACCGCGCCGAACGTGGAAAGTGGCGCGTGCCGTTGTGGTGGCGGTCGGCCTCCTGATGATCGCAGTTGCGGTACGGTCCGGCATCGCGTCGGGTGTGGGCCGGGTCGAAATCCTGATGGGCCTGGTTGGGATCATCGTCGCCCTCGTGGGCGTTCTCGGTCCGCGAACCGGTGCGGCATATCGCGGTACCGCGCTCGTGCTCCTCAACAGTCTCGTGCTGTTCGTCGTGGTCGAGCTGGGCGCGTCGATACTGCTCCACGTGATCTCGCCGGCGCCGGTGAGTGGTCAGCCGACTCAACTCGATCGCGACGCGATTCCCGATCCGACATCTCCGTACTACGACGGGAAAGCGTGGGCGGAGCGCTATTGGACGGAGATGCGCGAGCTGAAGTCCTGGTACCATCCATACGTTCTCTGGCGACGCGCGCCGTACACCGGGAAGCTGGTGAACATCTCTGCCGGAGGACTGCGCGAGACACCCGGGTCCCGATGCGGGCCAGGCGCGTTCCGGGTGTTCATGTTCGGCGGCTCTACCATGTGGGGATACGGCGTCCCCGATTGGGGGACGATCCCGGCCTATCTCCAGAGCGAGCTGCAGCAGCGACTTGGCCGCGATGTATGTGTGGTGAACTACGGTGAGCTTGGCTTCACGTCCACGCAATCGGTCATCGAGCTCGTGCGCCGCATCCAGTGCGGTGACGTTCCCGATCTCGTCGTCTTCTACGATGGCGTGAACGACATCAACTACGCTTTCATCTATGGCATCCCGGGCATCCACCGGAACGCCGATCAGGTCGCGGCTCGCCTGGACGACGGCGCCAGAGCAGAAGATACGGGGTGGATTCGCTCACTCGGTGTCGTCAGGCTGGCACGGCAGCTGGTCGGCGCAAACGACTCGACCGCGCCGCCGCGCTTCCCGTTTCGTGGTGCCGACATGCCGCGCGGGCTCGATGAGGGGATCGCGGCGGCGTATCTGAACAACCACCGGATGGTCAGGGCGCTCGCCGCCCGCTATGGATTCGCGCAGGCGTTCTTCTGGCAGCCGTACCTGACGATGGGACGAAAGCCGCTCGCGGCCGCCGAGCGCGAGATGACCGACGATCCGATCGACGCGGACTCGCCCGAGGACGCCAGCACCCGTGCGGCGTCGCGACGGCTGTACGAGAGCGTCTACGCCCGCATCGAGGCCGCGGCCAGCGAGAACGACGACCTGTTCTATCTCGCGGCCGTGTTCGACACGGTGCCGTCGCTGCTGTATACGGACTCACACCATCTCACGCACGAAGGCAACCAGATCATCGCGCGCCGGATGCTCGAGCACCTGGGCGACCAGATCACCGCGTCACCAGCCCGCACGGCTCCCGCCGCCACCTGTCCCGACCGCTTCCTCGCGCCTAACGACAGCATGTGGGCGGGGAGCGGGAGTAATTCACAGTGATTACCAGTAATCCTGCATGCTGTAACTGGACGTAAGGTGGTAAGCTGCACTTACGACCTTACGTCCCCTTACAACATGCAGGATTACTGGTAATGACTGTTAATTCTCCCCCCTCACGACTTGATCCAGCGTGCCCGTCGATACCGAGTGGTAGAGCGGCCTCGCGCGCCGGTAGATGCTGCGCGCGAGATCGGCGCCCCAGGACGTGCCCATGAGGTCCTCGTAGAGCGGCCGCAGGAACTTCCGCCGTCCCTGACTCAGGAGGAAGCGCTCGAGCGCAGGGAACGCGGGCTCGTACCGGTTGCGGATCGCGATGCGGAGCCAGTCGAAGAGCACCTCGCTGTTTCCCGTACGCGTGAACCCGTACGCCTGGTCGAGCTCGGCCAGCCGCGGCTGGGGCATCGTGTCGGGCAGCATCTGCAGAAAGTGCTGCCACTCCTGCGTGCTCCAGCCGTTCGTGCGCAACGCCGACGCCGGAGTCCCCTGCGCGAACGCCGCTGCCTGCGCCTCCACGCGGGCGAAGGCGTCGCTGCGCGGCACGGGCGCGTTGTCGGGAAGCCCGCTGCCATACACCCACTCATCCAGTCGTAGGCGCCGCTCCAGGTCCTCATCGCCCTTCACGAGATGCTCGCGGAGATCGGCCAGGAAGCGCGCTGCCGTCATCGACTGGAAGGCGTGGCGATCGAAGTAGCCGCGGAGATACTCGTCGAAGCGAGCACGTCCCACCGTCGTTTCGATCATGCGCAGAAAGGCGGCGCCCTTGTCGTACGCCACCGGGCCCATCGCGTCGTCGGGATTCCGCCCGGCGAGACTCGCGTGCAGCACACTCCCGGCGGTGTCGCTGCCGAAGCCGCGAAGAGTCTCCTCCAAGCCCGAGCGAGCCAGCTGCTCCAGCATGGCCGCGCGCTCGCGGCCGTACAACCGCTCCATGATCCGCAGCTCGATGTAGCTGGTGAACCCCTCGTTGAGCCAGAAGTCGCTCCACGTGGCGTTCGTCACCAGATTCCCCGACCACGAGTGCGCCAGCTCGTGCGCGATGAGAGACACGAGCGACCGATCACCCGCCAGAATGGTGGGCGTGGCGAACGTGAGTCGTGGGTTCTCCATCCCGCCGAACGGGAACGACGGCGGCAGCACCAGCACGTCGTAGCGCTCCCAGCGGTACGGTCCGTAGAGCGCTTCGGCCGCCTGCATCATGCGCTCCATGTCGGCGAGCTCGTACGCCGCGGCATCCAGCACCGCCGGCTCGGCGTAGACACCAGTACGGTCTCCGAGCCTGCGGAACGCGATGTCACCCACCGCCAGCGCGATGAGGTAGGGCGGAATGGGGTGACGCATGCGGAAGGTGAACAGCGTGCTGTCCTCCCGCGAAATGCCATCGGGCGTCATCATCTCCGCACTCATGACCGCCCGGAGACCCTTCGGCACGGTGATTCGCGCCGTGTACGTCTGCCGAATACCCGGGCTGTCCTGCGTCGGGATCCACGTGCGGGTGAGAATCGCCTGCCCCTGCGAGAAGAGATACGGAAGCTGTTTCCCCGCCGTCTGTGCTGGCGACAGCCACTGGAGCGCAGCGGCGTCGGGGCTCGTCTGGTAGTGGACGACGATCGTGATCGGCGTGCCCGGAAGGGCGACTGTCAGCGGCTGCCCGCGGATCGAATCGAGCGGACCGAGCGTGTAGCGCAGGGGCGTGCCGGAGCGGTCGGTGACCGCGGTGATCGTGAGGTCGCGCGTGTCGAGCACGATCTCGCGCGCTCCGGAGGCCCCCTCCACCGCCAGCGCCGCCGTGCCCGACAATCGCTTCGCCTGAAAATCGGCCGCGAGCACCAGGTCGACGTTGGTCACCCTGGCCTCCGAAGGGCGGGCGAAGGAGTGAATGTCGCGCACCGTATCCGGAAGGGCTCCCACGGCGTCCTTTGAGGAGCGCCGATCCCCCTCCGGCACGCGGTCGATGCGGCAGCCGGCGAGTGCGCCCACGGCGGACAGCAGCAGAAGCCAGCTCTGGCGAGAGAAATGGACGGACATGTTCGACATGTGATCGTGACCCGACCTGATTCGATGGCTGAAGGGTAGAACGCGCGACGCGCTGTCCGCAACGCACCCGAGCAAAGAAAGACCGAATATCTTACCCCGACCCGACACCACAATGACCCCCCGCACGCCATACGTGACCGCGGCCTCGGCAGCCAGGTGGCTCCTCCCCGTCGCGATGCTCGTGAGCACGTCACAGGCGACGGCCCAAGGCTCGAATGGGAGCGCGCCATCCGCGCGCTCCATCCGCATCGGCCAGATGGTGCGCGACTCCCTCACGGCCTCCGATGCAATGCTGGAGGCGGACAGCTCGCGCTACGACCTCTGGCGCTTCACCGGCAAGCGAGGCCAGCGATTCGCCATCACCATGCGATCCAAGGCGCTCGACTCGTACCTGGCGTTCGGCCGCCTGGAGGATGGCCTCCTCCAGGTGCGCCAGAGCAACGACGATGGCGGCGGTGGATCGGATGCCAGGATGTCGGTGACACTCGCCCGCGATGGTGAGTACGCCATCCGCGCGAACTCGCTCCGCGCCGGCGAGCTCGGGACATATTCGCTCCTCGTCGAGCCGCTGCCGGCCGTCACGCCGCAGCCGGCGAAGCCCATTCGGCTCGGCCAGACGGTGACCGGCGCGCTCGCCGACACCGACGGACAGCTCGAGGATGGATCGTTCTACGACGAATGGACGTACGACGGAAAGAAGGGAGATCGACTGCGCGTCACGATGAAGGCGCAAGCCTACTCGGCATACATCGACATGGGACGGGCGGTCGCCGACAGCTTCTCCAGCGTTCGCTCGGGCAGTAACCGCGGACGCGGCGAGGACAGCACCACCGCGCGCATCAACGTCACGCTCCCCGCCGATGGCCGGTATACCATTCGCGCGAACTCGGTGGCCGCCGAAGTCGCGGGCGACTACACGCTGCTGGTCGTCGAGCGTCCGCCCGCCGTCGTCGCGACCGCGCGTCCGATCCGTGTCGGGCAAACCGTGAATGGCTCGCTCGAATCGTCCGACGCACAGCTGGACGACGACTCGTACTACGATCTCTGGACGTACAGCGGGAAGAAGGGCGACCGCGTGCAGATCACGATGCGCTCCGAGCGGTTCGACACCTATCTGGCCGTGGGCCGCATGCAAGGCGACTCGCTTGCGGTGCTCAAGTCCGACGATGATGGTGCCGACAGCACGAACTCCCGCGTGACCCTCACTGTCCCCGAGGACGGCGAGTACACCATTCGCACGAACTCGTTGAGCGGTGAAGCAACCGGCGCGTACACACTGGCCGTCGCGGCGGCACCGGCGACCGTGCCCGCCGTGCCCAGGGCGATCCGTGCCGGTCAGACCGTCTCCGGGGCGCTGGAGGAGTCCGACCCGGTGATGGAGGACGAGTCGCACTACGACCTGTGGACGTTCTCCGGCAAGCGCGGCGACCGCGTGCGCATCACCATGCGCTCGTCAGCGTTCGATACCTATCTGGCCGTCGGGCGGATGGTGGATGGCGAGCTGGACGTGAGCGAGACGGACGACGACGGCGGCGGCGACACCGACTCGCAGCTGGAGATCACGCTGCCGGCGGATGGCGTGTACGTGATTCGCGCCAATTCCCTCTCGGAGAACGTGACGGGAGCGTACACGCTCACCCTCGAGGTCGGCACTCGCTGAGAGTGATGACGGCGACGGCGCTCTGTTCCGCCGATAGCATGGACTAACGGAAGTGATTCCCAGAGATTAGGTGGGTGGGCCCTCTGTCGGGCCGCCGAGCACGGGACCAAGGGGATTGATCCCTGGCGATGGACCCATGCGGGCCACTCTGTTCGGCCACCTAGCGAGGGACTGACGGTAGTAACTACCAGTAATTCAGTACTGCATGAGAGAGTAAGAGCGTAAGGGTGTGCCCCGTTACGCTCTTACTCCCGTTA